>DATMIZ010000173.1:0-12447 GCA_035554055.1 Baekduia sp.
TTGAACGAGGCGGAGCAGACATAGCCGCCGGGCATCGCGTCGACCTCGACCCCGAACCCGGGCGTGCGACGCTGGTCGGCCGAGAGCTGATCGGGGTCGACCGGGCGCAACTTCACGACCGTGTCGCCGCCCCGGGTCTGGACCCGGCGCGCGCGGGCCACGACGCCGGCACGGTTGAGCGCGAGGTCGGGCGTATCGAAGAACACGACCTGGCGGATCTGCGCATCGAGCGGATCGAGCCCGAGCCCCCGGATCGCGTCCCGTTGCTGCGCGGCCGGGACGGTGACTTTGAGCTCGACCGTGTCGGACCCACGCAGCAGCCCCATCAACTCACCCAGCTGAGCATCGGTCAGGGTGGGGCGGGCGACTGTGGCTGGAGCCATTACCGCAGCTTCCCAAGGCGCTGTCGCTCCGAACACCGTGTGTGCATGTGTCTGGCGGTGCGCTAAGAGAGCGCCTTTGCCTTCAGCGCCTCAAACTCGACGTGGGTGATGGCGCCGCTGTCCAGCAGTGCCTTGCCACGCTCGATCTCGGCCGTCGCGCCGCCTGATCCACTGACCGAGCGCACGTAGTCGTCCATTTGCGACTGCGCCGCTTGGGCCTGCTTGATGTCGCGGTGCGCCATCTCGGCGCCGTTGATGCCCAGGTACACGAGCACGCCCAGGAAGGGCAGCACGATCACAAAGAGGACCCAGGCGGCTTTCGTCCATCCGGAGGCGTCATGACGCCGGAAGATGTCCATCAGCACCTTGATCAGGATGGTGAACCAGATGACCCATCCAAAGAAGACGAGCATGGTCCAGAAGATGTCTAGAAAGGGATAATCCGCAGCGAAGATGTTCATGCCGGAAATCGTGTGCCGGCTGACGAGTACACGCAAGCTGGCGCGCACCTCCATCACCGGGAAGCAGGCACCTCCGGCACCGGCACCGCGCGTTCGCTCGTGGTCTGGCGGGTGAGGCGTGCATCCACCGGCAACGCATGTGGACCACCTTGCTGATCGGATGCGCCGGGGCCAGGATCGTGTTCATGACCGTCGGTGACGCTCCAGCACCCGATCTTCCGAACAGCGAGAAGCCGAACGTCGTCCGGCTGACCTCCGCAGCCTCGCCGCTGCCGTGGTGGGGGCTCGTACTGATCGGCCTCCTCGATATCGGCGCCGGGATCCTGGTGCTGGTCTACCCGGACATCAGTCTCCTGGTGATCGCGCTGGTCCTGGGGGTCTATCTCCTTGTCGCCGGCGCCCTGGCGATGGTCGAGGCGCTGATCGTCGATGCCGAGACGGTGGTGCGAGCACTACAAGCGGTCCTCGGGCTGATCGCCGTTATCGCCGGCCTGGTGGTGCTGCGTCAGCCAGGCGACTCGCTCCTGGCGATCGTGATCGTCGCCGGGATCTTCTTCGTCGTCCAAGGCGTCGTCGCCCTGGTGCGTGCCTATTCCAACGTTGAGGCACGCGGTCTCAGCCTGCTCCTTGGAGTGGTGAACGCTGTGGTCGGCATCGTGATCCTGTCTTGGCCGGAACTCGGGCTCACGACGTTCGCGATCCTGATCGCGATCGATCTGATCCTTCAAGGGCTGGCCGCTCTCGCGCTCGGACTCATGGTTCGGCGCATGTGAGCCGGGCGACAATGAGCGCACAACCCGCCAGCGATGCGCCCGAGGCAGAGCCCAGCCCACGGCGCAAGACGGTCAGGGTTCTCCTCGTCCTGGGAGTCGTGCTCGGCGTCATCGCGCTGCTCTCTGTGTGGGTGAATCGGCAGTTGCTCAACCACGAGAACTGGGCGGACACAAGTACCGCGGTCCTCGAGGACAGGGCCGTGAGCGAGCAGATGTCGACGTTCCTTGTAGACCAGGCCTACGCCAACGTCGACGTGGCCGCCCTGGTGGAAAGCGGCCTCCCGCCCCGCGCCAAGCCGCTGGCTGGCCCGGTCGCAGGAGGCCTGCGGACGTTGTCAGAGCGTGCGACGCTGCAGATCCTGCAACGACCGCGGGTCCAGCAGGCGTGGCGCGTCGCAAACGACGTCACGGCCAAGCAATTCCTCGCGATAGCCGAAGGCGATTCGGAGGTGATCACGACCTCCAATGGAGCCCTGATCATCGACCTGCGGCCGATCGTCCTGCAGGTGGTTCAGCGGCTGGGCCTCCCGGGGAGCGTCACCGACAGGATCCCGCCGTCGGCCGGTGCCCTGCGGGTCATGGACAGCGACCAAGTCGAGTCCGTCGGCACCCTCGTCCGCACCCTGCGTGTGCTCGCTTTCATCCTGCCCGTGCTCGTGATCGGGCTATTCGCCCTGGCGATCTACCTGGCTCGTGGGCGTCGCCGAAAGGTGTTGTTCGCCGTCGGCCTCGACTTCGTGCTGATTGGGCTGATCGTCCTGATCGCCCGCAACATGATCGGGGATGTGGTGGTGGACGCGCTTGCCAAGACCGACGCGGTACGGCCGGCGGCCGACGCCGTGTGGTCGACCGGCACCGAGATGCTGCGCGACACCGCGCAGGCAACCATCATCTTCGGAATCCCGGTCATCGGCGCAGCGTGGATCGCGGGACCGAGCCGGCTGGCGACGGGCCTTCGTCAGTGGGCTGCGCCCTGGCTTCGCGACGAGCCTGCCGCCGCGTACGCGGCAGTGGCTGCACTGGCCGCGCTGGTGATCCTGTGGGGACCCATCCCAGCAACACAGAAACTGCCGCCGGTGCTCGGCATGCTGATCGCCGTTGTCATCGGGATGGAGGCACTGCGCCGTCAGACGAACCTCGAGTTCCCCGAGGCAAGCATCGAGGACTCAAAAGCGTCGCTGCGCGGGCTTGCTGGCCGAGTGACGGGCATGGGTTCCCGTGACCGTGAGCGCCACTCATCGTCGCCGGCGGCGGGCCAAGATGCGGTCGCGCGCCTCGAGCGCTTGACGGCGCTGCACAAGGAGGGAGCCGTCGATGACCGCGAGTTCCGGCAGGCGAAGGCTCAGATCCTTGGTTAGCGCGCGGGCGCCTGGCCTGCTTGGCGCAGGCTGCCGACCAGCAGCCCCACAACCGTGACGAGATACATCTGACCGATCAAGACCGCGACCACGGTCATCGCGCGACCGAGGGACGTCGCCGGCGTGAGGTCGCCAAACCCCGTCGTCGTCAGGGCGGTGAAGCTGAAGTAGACGCGGTCGGCGACCGAGCCATCCGTTCCTTGCGCAAAGAAGTGATCCGCATCGACTCCCGCGACGACGCCGACCGTATTCGCGAACATCACGCCGAGAAGCACGTACAGCGCCAAGGCCGCGAACACGATTTGCCGGCCTACGCCGGACTTTCGAAGCAGGTCAACCGACGCGCGTATGAGCACAAGCGCGGCGATCAGCACGAAGATCGCGCCGAGAGCGGCGGCCGGCCACCGGGGCACGCCATCGGCGATGACAAGTACCGCTGCGACGAGCGCCGCGCAAACAACGATCCAGCTCATCGTGCGGCTGCGCGGCATGACGGCGACGGCGAGCGCAAGCACGAGCAGGGCGGCCTGCAGAGTAAGCACGACGACGGCTCCACCGTCGGTGCTTGGCACCATGATCATCGCCCCGAGCACGAGGATCGAGCCACACAACACCTGGCCGTACCGGTGCGCCGCACCGAGATAGCGCATGTTGGGCTGTTCGACGATCGCCTACCGGTTCCTCTCGGCGGGGCCTCGGGTCTCCTCGGCCCGCCTGGTGTCTCAGTTAGGCGAAGACGGCGTGAATGCGACCTGCGCGTCGGCGCCGGGCTGGACGACGAGCGCCGATCCCGCCGGCACTTCGTTCCATACGCCGGGGAGGTCGCCGAGCGGCTCGGAGACGACCGCCCGTGCCTCGTCGGAGAGGTGTCGGAATCTCTCGTCCTCCGGATAGAGGGAGCGAATTGCGGTCGCGTCTGCCGAGACAAACAACGAGTTGACAACCGGGCCGCTGGCGTATCGCACCGCGTACAGGCGCTCGCCGTCGCTTACTGCGATCGTCATCTGCAGCGGTTCCGCGACATCGTGTCGGTGGCCCGTCTCTTCGACGAAGCCCGCCATGCGCTCAAGGGCCGGCAGCGGCTCTTCGGCCAGCCCGAACGTCAACGCCAGGTGGAAGATCAGCTCGGAATCGGTCGTTCCTTCGATACAGGTGAAGATGCTCGGATCGACCGCCAGCAGCAGCTCGCGACGGAGCCCGAAGTAGTCGTCGATGAAGCCGTTATGGGCGAACAACCAGCGGCCGTGCCGAAACGGATGGCAGTTGGTCTGCTCGACCGGCGTGCCTGTCGCAGCGCGGATGTGCGCCATGAAGAGCGGCGACTCGATCTGACTCGCCAGCTCGCGCAGGTTGCGATCGCCCCAGGCCGGCGCGGTGCTGCGATACAGACCGGGAACATCGCGGTCGCCATACCAGCCGAAGCCCAGGCCATCGGCGTTAGGGAAGCCGCCCGCAAGCCGGTCTCGTCGGCTCTGCTCGACAAGCGAATACTCCGTGTCGTACAGCAGAGTCCTAGGCCTGATCGGATTTCCGAAATAAGCAAGCCACCTGCACATGAGTTGACGGTAACCGTTTCCAGCAACCCACATGACCAATGATGGACAGCGCGCGCGAAACCGGATCGAGGTGCCCTGCGCGCCTGAGTGCGTAGGGCACCTCGACGATCATGACTACCGCGCGATGGGCGCGGGTGCGTCGGCGTACTTGCGGTACTTGCCAAGCAGGTGGCCGATGAGCACCTGCAAAGGGAAGACGAAACGCTGGACGGGCGCGGGTATCTCGGTCATCGCGAACTCGCTGCGGAACCGGCGCATGAGGAAGGCCGCGTCGAAGACACCCGGGCGCATGCTCCCGCTTTCGCGCTGCGAGTCGTACATCGCTCCGAGGAAGTACTCGATGTTGTCGGCCGGCTGTATGTGGCCCTTGCAACGGAGTTCGCCATCGCCGGCGTTCCAGAACCGGTGTACCTCACCGGCCTGGAAGGTGACCGATTCACCCGGACCGGCGAACTGTGGCTCCTCGCCGAGGCGCTGGTAGCCGATGCGTCCCTCCGCCACCGTCAGGGATTCGACCTGACGATGGTGAACATGCATCGGAGGACCAAACCCAGGCTTTACGACGTTCTCGACCTCGAGGCGATCGCCGGTGCCGTCCTCGATCCGGCGTACGAACGTCAGGCGTTCGCCGCCGTTCTCGATGGTGTGAGGGTACTGGTAAGTGTTCATGACGTCCTCCGAGTGTTGGAATGAAGATCAGTTGACTAGAATCGACCGCTAGTGACTGGAAACGTATTACGATTGCGGCTAGAATGTCAAGCGACGAGATGACCAGCACCCCGAAACGAACCACGCGCCGCGAAAAGCAGGCCCTCGCCACACGGGCCGACATCCTGCGGGCCGCTCGCGAACTGTTCGCAGAGCGGGGCTACTCCGCGACCTCGATGGCCGACATCGCGGCGGCCGCCGACGTGGCCGTGCAGACCATCTATGCGTCTTGCGGCTCCAAGCGTGCGCTCGTCGCCGCGCTCGTTGACTTCATCGACGAAGAGGCGGACGTGCCGGCCCTCGCCGAGCAGCTGCGGGCCGAGGTCGATCCGCGCGCCGCGATCGCCGTTACGGCGCGGCTAACGCGTCAGATCCAGGAGCGCAGCGGCGATGTGATCCGCACACTGAGCTCCGCGTCTGCCGTCGAGCCTGCAGCAGCGGAAGCGATGGCCGAGGGCGAGCGCAGGCACCGGGCCGGGACCGCGGGCCTCGTCGCGAAGCTGGACGCGATGGGAGCATTGAAGGCGGGCGTCTCGGTTGAGCGAGGGGCGGCGCAGGCGGCGCTGCTGTTCGGTGGCGCCATCTATGAGGAGCTCGTCGGCAACCACGGATGGTCGTACGACGAGGTTGAGGCCTGGGTGCGCGAAACGGCTGGCACGCTGCTGTTAGGCGACAGCGTCGATCCGTCTGGCTAGGCGGGACCGTCAGGCCGGGAGCCCCGAGTTGCTCAGTCAGGTCGACACTCGACCGTGAGGGCCGGGGAACCCGCCAGCGTTTGGAGTACGACGCAGTAGCGCTCGGTCAGCTCGATCAGCTTGGCGATGCGCGCCTCGTCGGCGTCCGTGTCGAGATCGAACTCAAGTCGGATCGAGCGAAATCCGACCGGTGTGTCGCGATCAACGCCGAGAGTGCCGCGAAAGTCCAGCTCGCCCTCTGCCGTGACGCGGCCGTCCACGGGGATTTCCAACGCGGTCGCAACCGCTCGCATAGTGACGCCGGCACAAGCCACCAGAGCCTCGAGCAGCATGTCCCCAGAGCAGAGTGACGCGCCGTTGCCACCGGACGCCGGATGAAGTCCGGCGGTCGCGAGCGCCTTGCCTGTCTGGACGTTGCAGGTCACGCCTTCCCCGAGCGTGGCGCTCGCGCTCAACGTCACCAGGGCTGCATCCGGATCGTCTCGGTAGCGCGTTTTCAGCGGCGCCTGGATCGCGCGGAGGTCATCGGCTCTCATGGAAGGCCTTCACTTAGCGTTGGAAGACGAGACCGTACTCCTCCGTCGGCACCAGGTCGTCCGCGTTGGGGAAGCGGTCGAGGGATTCCCACGATCGTCCGCTGGGTTACTGTGGCCTCGGGCCGCCGAGGCGTGCGCTACGGGGCGCCGAACAGCTCGACATGCGCCTCGTGACCGGGCGCCGAAGCGAGTCCGGAGTCGCATGTGATGAGCGGGGCGCTGAGCGCCTCGGCGAGGGCGATGAAGGTGGCGTCGTACGCGGTCAGGTTGTGTCGCAGTTGCCAGACGCGGTCGCTGAGTGGCTCGTGTGGGTAGCGCACGAGCGCCAGCTCGGCGAAGTCGCTGCGTGCGTCGGCCGCACGCTCATCGGTGATCTCTCCATTCATGGTCATGCGGCGCAACGCGTGGAGGACTTCGGTATCGATCAGGTGTGGGCCGTGTAGATCGCCGTCCGCCGTAAGCCGCTCGAGGAGCCGACGAGCGGGTTCACGGGCGGCCAGCGCGTTCAGTACCGCCGAAGTGTCGACTACCAGCACGGACTAATCGCGGTCGCGTCCCGAGCGCACCGCGGCGACGATGGCTTCGGCCTGCGCGCCACCGGAGCGCCCGCGCGCGCGGACGAGCAGGTCGGCTACCGGAGGACGTTCGGCGACGCGTTCGAGTTCCGCGCGCGCGTAGTCCGAGAGCGAGACGCCGGCGGCGGCAGCTCGGGTACGCAGTGCGCGATGGACTTCGTCCGGAACGTTGCGAACCTGGATCGTCTTCATCGCCCAAGAGTACCAGGATGCATGTCGCACACCCAAACTGCACCCAATAAGGGCTTGTTTATGCGGGAGATCTGAGGAGCCGGGCCGCGAGCAAGCAGACATCGTCGGGCTGGTCCTCGTTGCGCAGACCATCGACGATCGATCCCGTCAGCTCTGCGATCGGGCGGTCCCTGAGTTCAGATGCACGCTCTGCCAGCTGTGCCATTCCCTTGGCGATCGGAGCGGCCCGGTGCTCGATCAAGCCGTCGGTGTACAGGAGCAGCGTGTCGCCTGGCTGCAGCTCGAAAACGTCCTGCCCGCGCGGCCGCGGCGAAGGGGCCGCATCTAACGGGACGGAGCGCGCATTCCAGGCAAAGCGAGAAGCGCCGCCCGCACTGACGATCAGTGGCGGCGGGTGTCCGGCGCAGGCGTAACGGACGTTGCCGGTCTGGACCGTGAATTCCGCGTAGACCACGGTTGCCATCTGCCCGACCTGGTGGCGACGGGCATACCTGTCCAGCGCTTCCAACAGGCTGCTCGGGTCGAGGCCTGTCAACGCCAGCGCCCGGACGGCGCTGCGCAGCTGGCCCATTGCGGCGGCGGCTCCGATCCCTCTGCCGACGATGTCTCCGACGACCAGCGCGACCGTCTCTCCTTCTACGAGCCAGAACGCGTCGTACCAATCGCCGCCGGCCTCCTGTCCGAACACCGAGGCCCGATACGCAACATCAAGCTGCAGATTGGCGACCGACGGTAGATCTCCGGCGAGCAGGCTGCGCTGCAGCTCAAGCGCGACTTCGTGTTCCCGTTGCTGCGCAGTGATCAGCTCGCTCTCATAGAGGCGCCGCTCGGTCGCGTCGAATACGACCGTCCTGATCCTCGCCGGCGCGCCTGTGCTGTCACGACGAACCAGCGAGTTGATCAGGGCAGGCATCCGCGATCCGTCGAAGCGCACTATTTCCAGCGCGATTTCGCGCGCGAATCCCTGCATCTGAAGCATCGGCGACAGGTGCGTCTCGTGATAGATCCGGCTCCCGGGAGCCAGGAGATCCTGGAAGCGGCCGAGTTCTCGCGACGTCGCTCCGATCCATGCTCGGAAGGTCTGATTGGCGCTGACGATCGTGCCGTCCATCAGCGTCGAGAGGTAGCCGCATGGCGCATTTTCGAGCAGGTCCTGTGTTGAGTCCAGGCTCCCTGAGTCTTCCGAGGTCACGACACGAGGAAGTCCTTGATTGCGGCGACCGTCGCTTCGGGCGCGCTGAGATTCGGGCAATGCCCGGTCGCCTGCAGGAGCACCATCTCGCTCTCGGGCAATGCGTCGTTGACGAATTCCCCGACGGCTATCGGGGCGATCGCATCGTCATGGCATTGCAGTACGAGCGTCGGCGTCGGCACTCGTGCAAGGTCGGACCGATTGTCTGAGGTGAAGGTGACGCGGGCGAAGTGCCGCGCAATGTCCGGATCCGCTCGGCAGAAGCTCTCGGTGAGTTCCTGGCCGAGGTGCGGACGATCCTCGTTGCCCATCACAATCGGTGCCAGCGTCCGCGACCAGCCGAGGTAGTTGCTGTCCATCGAGTCGAGCAGGCTCTCGATGTCAGCCGCTGAGTAGCCGCCGAGGTAATCGTCGTCATCGATGTAGCGGGGTGAGGGGCCCACCATCACGAGCCGCGCAAACCGGTCCGGCTCGGCGGCCGCAGCGAGTGCGCCGATCATCGCGCTCACGGAGTGGCCGACGAAGACGACCTCCTCGAGTTCGAGGTCGTCACAGATGTCCAAGACGTCGCGCGCGTAGCCGTGCAGCGACGCATAGCGCTCAACGGAAAACGCCGACCAGTCCGACTCGCCGGCACCGACATGATCGAAGAGCACGATCTTGTACTCATGGCTGAACGCGGGCCAAACGAAGCGCCACATGTTCTGGTCGCATCCGAAGCCGTGGGCAAACAGCATCGGCTGACCATCGGGGCGTCCACGGATCACCACGTTGTTGCGTCGCCCGGATTTCATCTGCTCCTCGTCTTACCCAACCCGCAGGGAATCAGCGGAGCGGGATCTCCGCGGCGCGCTCGGCCTCAGATCTCGGGCCGAAGATGCGCCGATCGCTCTCGGCGATCCGCACGTCATTGATGCTGGCCTCGCGACGACGCATCAGGCCGTGCTCGTCGAACTCCCAGAGCTCGTTGCCGTAACTCCGGAACCAGTCGTCATTTGAGTCGCGGAACTCGTACTGAAATCGCACAGCGATTCGGTTCTGATGAAAGGACCACAGTGCTTTGCGCAAGGCGTAGTCGAGTTCCTGCTCCCACTTGGCCGTCAGGAAGGCGACGATCTCCGCACGCCCGCTGATGAAGGTGTCGCGGTTGCGCCAGACGGAATCCTCCGTGTAGGCCAGTGCGACCCGCTCGGGATCGCGGCTGTTCCATCCGTCCTCGGCGGCCTGCACCTTCTGCCGCGCAGTCTCTTCGGTGAATGGCGGGAACGGCGGGCGCTCGGTCACTCTCACTCCTAATTGTCGCGATCCTGCGCCGGACTCTATGTAGCCCCGGACAGTGTGAAAGGTTTTCGGCAATGGCCAACAAATTCTCGCTCGGCATCCTGGATGCATTCACCGACCCCTATTGGGTTGAGGACACATACCCCGACGGCGTAGGTGATTGGCGGACCGGCCAGTACTACGTGGATTTCGTTCGCCAGCTCGAGGAGGCGAAGGTCGACTTCTTGTTCTTTCTCGACATCCAGGCGGTGGTCCGGGGCGCCGATGGCTCGATGGACGCCGCTCTGAAGGTCGGGTCGCCGATGTTGGACCCGATGTACCTGATGCCGTTGCTTGCGCGGGCGACGAAACACATTGGGCTGATCTCGACGGCTTCGACGACTTTCTACCCGCCGTTCATGCTGGCACGCGCGTTCAGCACGCTGGACAGCATCAGCGGGGGCCGGATCGGCTGGAACATCGTCACCTCCTATGAGGAGGGTGAGGCGCTGAACTACGGGCTGACCGAGGTCCCCGAACACGACGAGCGCTACGAACGTGCCGATGAGTTCGTCGAGCTGACGCGCAAGCTCTGGGAGTCCTGGGAGCCAGAGGCCGTGATACGCGATGTGGAGACGCACACGTACACAGACGGTTCGAAGGTGCACAGCGTCGATCACGTCGGAAGGTACTTCCGCTCACGAGGACCGCTCCCGACAGGACGTTCACCGCAGGGAGTGCCGTTCCTCGCGCAGGCGGGAGCATCCCCTCGTGGTCGCGACTTCGCCTCCAAGCACGGCGAGTTGACGTTCGTGAACTCTGCCGGCGTACCGATCGATGATCTGCGTGCGATCCGTGAAGACCTTCGTGCCCGCGCGCGCAAACAAGGGCGTAATCCCGATGAGCTGAACGTGACCTACAGCGTGCTGCAGAGGTTTCTGCCCGACGACTTTGACCAGAACGAGCCGCTGGCTGTTTCCGAGCGGGAATACGAGGGGGCGCTGCACATGATGTCGCAGTCCCTCAACACCGATCTCAGCCAGTTCGCGGCCGACAAGCCGTTCCCCGTCGACACGCCCCCGACAGGGTTGCTGAGCATGTTCGAGGATTTCGTCGCGGCCTCCAAGCGCGGCCTCACGCTGCGCGAAGCTGTCATCGAGACGTTTGTCGGGGTGGACCCAAACCAACCAGCCAAGGACGCACCCGGATTCCACGGCACGCCGGAGCAGGTCGCCGACAAGATCATCGAGTTCATGGATCAGGTCGGCGGCGACGGGGTGATGCTCACCGGCAGGACCGGATCGGGACCTGAGTTCCAGGAACAGTTCGTCGAGCGTTTTATGCCCCGCCTACGCGAGGCCGGTGTCGTCCGCTCCGACTACGTCGAGGGAGCCACGCTCCGGGAGAGCATGCGCGCGCTGCGGGGGTGAGCCCCAGGACGAGTTGAACCCACGGGACTTGCATTCCGCGACCCGTGTCGCAATACTTAGCCGCATGGATAAGTATTCCTCCCCGTTGGACGGCGTGTTTGTCGCGCTTGCGGACCCGACGCGTCGAGCTGTGGTCGGGCGACTCGGCGCCGGGCCGGCGAGTGTCAGTGAGCTGGCGCAGGAATTTCCGATGGCGCTGCCGTCGTTCATGAAGCACGTGCGGACGCTGGAGGCAGAAGGCCTCATTCGCACGCGGAAATCCGGTCGCGTGCGGACGTGCGTGCTCGAGCGCCAGCGTCTCGATCTCATCGACGGCTGGCTCGCGCAGCAACGGCGCATCTGGGAGGAGCGCACCGATCGACTTGAGCAATTCGTCGGCGACCACCCGGAGGAGCAGCTATGAACTCAGATCTCGACCTCAGCCTGCAGCGCGTCATCAAAGCCTCGCCCGCGACCGTCTGGCGCGCGTGGACAGATCCGTCCCGCTTGGCGAAATGGTGGCTGCCCGCGCCGATGCTGGCACGGGTGGATCGGCTCGATGTCCGTCCGGGCGGCGCCTTCGTGACCAGCATGAGCGAGGACGGCGATCAGTTCGTGGCGCACGTGGACGCGGCGTTTCTCCTCGTCGAAGAGCACGAGCGGATCGTCTTCACCAACGCGATCGACAGCCGGTGGCGCCCGAGCAATCCCGAGCCGGTCGCGATGACCGCGGAGATCACCTTCGGCGAGCACCCCGACGGCACCGACTACCGCGTCGTCGTACGCCACGGCGACCCCGCCGCTCGCGCGCGCCACGAAGAGCTGGGTTTCATGGACGGGTGGGGCGCGGTCACAGCACAGCTCGCGACGCTGGCAGAGAGTGAGGCCGGGCGATGAGGATCGCCATCACTGCCGGCCTGATGCTGCTGGAGTACGAGGTGGTTGGCGCCGCCCCGCGCGCCGACTACACGGGCGTGTCGGGCGCCGTGTGACGTGGTGTCTAGTACGGTCGGCTTGCTGGCGCGACTGCATTTGATGAGACGCTGAGGAGGCGCGAAATGGGAGCACGGATCGTTGCTACGGAGTTCGTATCGCTCGACGGTGTGATGGAGGCACCGGGCGGCGAGCCGGGCTTCAAGTACCCCAACTGGACCTTCGAGTTTGACCGCGGGGAGGACGGCGACCAGTTCAAGCTGGAGGAGACGCAGCAGTCCGACGGTCTGTTGCTCGGCAAACGGACTTACGACAGCTTCGCCGGCGCCTGGCCGAACCTCGACGACGAGTTCGCGCGCAAGTTCAACTCGATGCCGAAGTTCGTGGTTTCGACGACGCTCAAGGACCCGGAGTGG
>DATMIZ010000174.1:0-4116 GCA_035554055.1 Baekduia sp.
GATTCCGCGATGGAGCGTGGTCGCGTGGCCCTCAAGAGCCAAGGGATCGCTGACTGGGGCTTCTACGCGGTCATTGTTACGTTCGACGAGTAGGGCCGTCGACGATGCCGAACCTAGGTGACGAGCAGTTCCTGCGGGCCACGACATGGCGCCGCGACGGCAGCCCCGTCGCAACGGCGATCTGGCCGGTTACGTGGGACGAAGGCAAGGTGGCGTTCCTGACCGCCAAGCCGTCGGGCAAGGGCAAGCGGCTGCGCCATACACCGCGAGTCGAGCTGCAGCCATCCGATTGGTTCGGCGTGCCGGCCGAAGGCAGTACGCCCGTCCAGGGATCGGTGGAACTCGTCGAGGGCGAGGAGCTTGACCGCGTCTGGGCGGCGGTGCTCGAGAAGTACGGACAGGGCGCTTGGGACTCCGCGATGGAGCGCGGGCGAGAGGCGTTCAAGAGCCAGGGGATCGAGGAGTTCGACTTCTACGGGGTCATCGTCACCTTCGACGACTGAAGAACCACGCGGTTCAAGGTGTTGCGCCCATAGCTGTGACGGCTGACGCTTCGGTGGTGGCTATCGGCGCTCGAATCGAAGACCTTCACCGAGTGAGGACTGAGGAGACCCCGCACGTCGAGCTTCGCGGCTTGTCTAAGCGATACGGCGGCGTACGGGCTGTCCGCGATCTGGACCTCAGTATCGAACGTGGCTCTGTCCATGCGATCGTTGGCGAAAATGGCGCCGGCAAGTCGACCGTCGGCAAGATCATCGGTGGGGTAATCCCGCCGAGCGGCGGCGAGCTGTTGGTGGATGGGGAAGCCGTCACGTTCGCCTCGCCCCGCCAGGCCCTCGGGGCAGGCATCGCGGTGATCGCCCAGGAACTGGCGCTCGTCCCAACGCGATCTGTGATGGCCAACGTCTTTCTGGGAGCTGAGTCGCGCCGTGGAGCGCTTCTCGATCGTCGTCGCCAGAGAGCGCGCTTTGACGAGCTGATCGAACGTACCGGGTTCGACCTGCCGGCCGACCTGCCGGTCGGCGCGCTGCGGATCGCTGATCAGCAGAAGGTCGAGATCCTTCGTGCGACGGTCCGCAACGCCGAGCTGATCGTCATGGACGAGCCAACGGCGCCGCTGACTCAGGTCGAGGCCAAGCATCTCTACGAGATCATCCGGCGGCTGACGGCTGCCGGTACCACGATCGTCTACGTCTCCCACTTTCTCGAAGAGGTCCTCGAACTGTCGGACACCGTGACTGTCATGCGTGATGGACAGCTCGTCAGCAGTCGTCCGGCCGCAGAGGAGACGACAGCGTCGTTGGTGCGCTCAATGCTCGGTCGGTCTCTCGAACTGAACTTTCCGGAGCGGCGCCCATGCGATCCTTCCGTAGAGCCGGTTCTGCAGGTCCGTGACATCACCGGCTCCGGACGGTTCGAGAACATCAGCTTCGATTTGCGCCCGGGCGAGATCGTGGGCATGGCTGGTCTCGTCGGGAGTGGGCGGTCAGAGGTACTGCGCGCGTTGAGCGGCGCCGACAGGATCGACAGCGGAGAAATCCTGCTAGACGGCAAACCGGTCCGGCTGCGCAACCCACAGCAAGCGATCTCCAGCCAAATCGTCATGCTGCCCGAGAGCCGCAAGGAGCAGGGCCTTGTAATGACTCGCTCGGTCGCTGAGAACATGGTGCTCTCAAGTCTCCGCCAGCACAGCGGCCGCTTTTTGGTTCGGCGCGATAAGCGGCGTGAGCACGTGCAGAAGGTCATGAGCGATCTCGACGTCCGCGCCGCCAGCCAGGACGCACCGATCGTGAGCCTGTCGGGTGGCAACCAACAGAAGGTCCTGCTCGGAAAGTGCCTCATGGCATCGCCCCGGGTGCTGCTCATCGACGAGCCCACCCAGGGTGTCGACGTCGGCGCAAAGCGGGCGATCTACGACCTGATCGCCGACTTGGCCGCTGACGGCATGGCTGTCCTAGTGGTCTCAAGTGAGCTCGAAGAGGTCCTCGGCCTCGCGCACAGGATTCTCGTTATGTCTCGAAGGCGTCTCGTAGCCGAACTGCAAGCGACCGACGCCGATCAGGAATCGATTCTGGCGGCGGCGTTTGGGACCGGGACAACCGCATGAAATTTCAACCCAAGGATTCACAGAGGCCGCAGCCATGATCGCGACGACCAGCGCCACAGAGACTGTCGAAACACCGTTACCGGCGACTCGCAAGCGGTCTCTCAACCTAGGCCGGGTACGGGACTACGCAGTCCTGATTTTCCTCCTCGCGCTGATCGTCGCGCTCTCCATCAGCACGAGCACGTTCCTCACGCTCGACAACTTCAAGAACGTGCTCGAGACGGCGACCCCGCTCGGGATGGTCGCTTGCGCGGGGACGATCGTGATCGTCTCCGGTGGCCTCGACCTGTCGGCAGGAGCAATTTTCCTCGTCGCCTCGATCCTCGCAGCCAAGGTCTCCAATGACGTCAGCCCTGCGGTTGGAATCGTCGCAGGGCTACTCGTCGGCTGTGGGTTGGGAGCCATCAACGGGCTGCTGACCACGGTCGGTCGCGTGAACCCGTTTGTCGGCACGCTGGGGACGATGACCGCCTTCGGCGGTCTCGCGGTGGTGCTAAGCGGGTCTGGCCTGATCTTCATCGAGGACCCTGCGTTCGGCAATGTCGCCGATACCCAGATCCTCGGGTTCGCCCTGTCCACATGGCTGCTGGTCGTCGTCGCGCTGTTGTGCGGTTTCTTGCTAAACCGGACGATCTTCGGTCAGCACGCGTTCGGCACCGGCGGCAACCTGGTCGCGGCGCGGCTGTCCGGAGTGCCGATCAACCGCACATTGACGTACGGCTACATGTTGTCCGGAACCGTGGCCGCTCTCGCCGGGATAATCATCGCGGCGCGGACCCTCTCGATCAGTCCCGCCGGCGGATCCGCCTTGATCTTCGACGCCCTCGCCGCGATCCTGATCGGCGGAAACAGCGTGTTCGGTGGCGCGGGCGCGATCTGGCGCACGATGGTCGGCGTATTGATCATCACGCTGATCGCCAACGGCTTCAACCTCCTAGGCGTGGACCCGATCTACCAGCAGGTCGTAAGCGGCATTCTGATCCTGGTCGCGGTCAGCTCCGACGCATGGGTGCGTCGGAGCAACTGATCCGTGACTAACTTCTGAAAGAGCAAAGGAAACCATGAGCACATCTGATTCCGTGGCTACAGCAACGGTCCCGTCCCGCCAAGAACTGGTCGAGCGGGCGCGTGGCCTACGGCCGCTTCTCTCCGAGCATGCGGACCAGGCCGACCGTGATCGCGTGCTCGCGCCGGAAGTGGCGAACGCGATCGTCGAAGCCGGTCTGTGCAAGCTGCTTGTGCCCAAACGTCTCGGCGGCTATGAAACCGACGCGCTGACGATGCTCGACGTTGTGACCGAGCTCGGCAAAGGATGTGCAAGCGCGGCCTGGGTTACTGGCGTGCTCAACTTCGGTGCCTGGCAGGTCGGGATGTTCGACGATCAGGCCCAACGAGATGTCTACGAGGAGAATCCTGCGGCGCGCGTGTGCTGGGTGCTGAGCATGGCGGTCGACGTCAAGCCTGGCGAGGGCGGGATCGTCGTATCGGGCAGGTGGCCCAACGCTTCGGGATCTGCGCAGGCTGAGTGGGCGCTGCTGGTTCTGCCGCTCGGCTTCGGTCCTGCGGGTCCCGAGTTCTCGATGACGCTGGTCCCAATGAGCGATCTGACGATCGAGGATACGTGGGACATCGCCGGCATTCGCGGCTCGGCCAGCAACACCATCGTCGCGCAGGACGTCTTCGTTCCCGAGCATCGGTTGCTGGCCATGGCGCCAGCCACGGAGGGCGAGATTCTCAGTTCGCACACCGGCGAGACGCTCTACCGCACGGCGTGGAGCCTCGGCAGCTATTCTCTGCTGGGTCCGCAGCTGGGGGTCGCGAGCGCGATGCTCGAGCTCGTGCTCGAGCGCTCGGAGGGGAAGATGATTCCCGCATACGGTGTCATGGACCAGGCGGAGTCGGCCAGCTTCCGGATGGAGGTCGCCGAAGCAGCGAGCAAGATTGACGCCGCCACGATGCTTGCGCGTCGTGACGCCAACGTGATCGATTCTGCCGCTCGCCGTGGGGAG
>DATMIZ010000175.1:0-4595 GCA_035554055.1 Baekduia sp.
CTCGCGACCTCGATGGAGGCGCTGATCTACCACTTCAAGCTCGTAACCGAGGGCTTCCGCGTGCCCGCCGGCGAGGTGTACTTCCCGATCGAGTCGCCCCGCGGCGAGCTCGGCTGCTTCGTCCGTTCTGACGGCTCGTCCAAGCCCGCGCGCGTACATATGCGCGACCCCAGCTTCGTCAACCTGCAGGCGACCGCGCCGATGTGCAAGGACGCTTACATCGCCGACCTGATCGCGACGCTCGCGATGCTCGATCCGGTGCTCGGAGGCATCGACCGATGAGCCCCGACGCCAACAAGCTCTCCCCGTACCGCGTGCCCAAGCGCTGGGAGGGTTCACGCGTCCCCGGCTGGGACGATCCGGTCGACCTGACGAAGGAGCCGGCGCCGATCCCGGACCCCGCGACGACGACGGTGCCCGCCGAGCTGCGCGCGGAGATCGAGGCGCTGATCACCAAGTACCCCGACAGCCGCTCGGCTTCGATCCCGGCGCTGAAGGCCGCCCAGAAGCACCACGGCTGGCTGCCGCCGGAGGCGATCGAGCAGGTCGCGTGCGTGATGCGACTGACGCCTGCCTACCTGATCGCCGTCGCCTCGTTCTACGACATGCTGGATCTGCATTCCGGCTCCTACACCCGCTCGCGCGTCTACGTCTGCACGAACATCACGTGCTCGCTGCGCGGCGGCCGCGAACTTCTGAAGTCGCTGGAAGGCGAGCTCGGCGACCTCGCCGACATCGAGCTGCGCGGCTTTGAATGCCTCGGCGCCTGCGACATCGCGCCGATGGCATCCGTCGACGGCGTCTACGTCGGCCCGATCGAAGGCGACGACGTCGCGACGCTCGCCACGCAGATCCGTCAGGGTGACGAGCCGCTGCCCGACAAGCAGCTCCTCAAGCGCAGGTCGGCCGACCCAGGGGCCAACAGCGCGGAGGTCGCCTCATGAGCACGTATCTGATCTTCAAGGACATCGACGAGCCGGGCCTGCACAAGCTCGAGACCTACCGCGCACGCGGCGGTTACAAGAACCTCGAGAAGGTCCTCGCGATGCCGCCCGAAGCGCTGGTCAACGACCTCAAGGAATCCGGGCTGCGCGGTCGCGGCGGCGCCGGCTTCTCGATGGGCATGAAGGCGTCCTTCATCCCGCAGGGCCAGATGGACAAGTACCTCGTCTGCAACGCAGACGAATCAGAGCCCGGCACCTTCAAGGACCGCGAGCTCATGCAGAAGAGCCCGCACATGCTGATCGAGGGCATGATCATGGCCGCCCACGCAGCGGGCGCCAACCGCTCGTTCATCTTCATCCGCGGGGAATACGAGCAGCAGGCAGACATCCTCGACGCCGCGATCGCCGAGGCCTATGAGGCCGGCCTGCTGGGCAACAACATCGCCGGCACGAACTTCTCGCTCGAGATGGTCGTCCATCGCGGCGCAGGCGCCTACATCTGCGGTGAGGAGACGGGCCTGCTCGACGCGCTCGAGGGCAAGCGCGGCAACCCGCGCCTGAAGCCGCCGTTCCCGGCCAACCAAGGTCTCTACCAAGGCCCGACGCTGATCAACAACGTCGAGACGCTCGCCACGATCCCGCACATCGTCGAGATGGGCGCACAGGAGTACGCAAAGCTCGGCGTCGAGAAGTCCAGCGGCACGAAGCTGATCTCGATCTCCGGCAACGTCAAGCGCCCCGGCAACTACGAGATCGAACTCGGCATCAGCTCGCGCGAGATCATCTACGGCCTCGCCGGCGGCCCGCCCGACGGGGAGACGGTCAAGCTCTGGTTCCCCGGCGGATCGTCGTCGCCGGTGCTCACCGAGGCCGACCTCGACCTCCCCTACGACTTCACCTCGCTCGCCGACGCCGGCTCGATGCTCGGCTCGGGCGCGATCATCGTCGTCGACTCGTCCAACTCGGTAGTCGACGTCTGCCTCTGGCTGGCGGAGTTCTATCGCCATGAGTCGTGCGGCAAGTGCACACCTTGCCGCGAGGGCACGAACTGGACCGTGAAGATGCTTGAGCGGATCCAGAACGGCCTCGCGACGCCGATGGACCTCGACATCATGGCTTCGATCCAGGAGCAGATCATCGGCAACTGCCTCTGCGTCCTCGGCGACGCGATGGCGATGCCGGTCGGCTCGATGATCGCGAAGTTCCGGCCCGAGTTCGAAGCGCACATCGAGCAGGCGCGCGCGCAGAACCCGTACGCCGGCGAGGATGACGCGCCCGAGCTGGCTGTTCTCCAAGGAGCGGTCGTCTAGCCGATGCCGCGCCCCGAAGTCAAGACGATCAGCTTCACGATCGACGGTCGTGAGGTACAGGCTCCAGAGAACATGATGCTCGTCGACGCCGCCAAGCTCGGCGATGTCGAGATCCCCGTCTTCTGTTATGAGCCGAAGCTCGGCGCGCCCGTCGGCGCCTGCCGCATGTGCCTCGTCGAGATCGAGGGCATCCCCAAGCTGCAGACCGGCTGCTCGACCCCCGTCAAGGACGGGATGGTCGTCAACACGCAGAACGAGCGCGTCCAGCAGGCCCAGGAAGCGATCGTCGAGTTCCTGCTGATCAACCATCCGCTCGACTGCCCTGTCTGCGACAAGGGCGGCGAGTGCCCGCTCCAGGACATCTCGTTTGGCTGGGGCAACGGCCGCTCGCGCTTCGTCGAGCCCAAGCGCCACTTCGAGAAGCCGCTCGCGCTTTCACCGCTGATCGCGATCGACCGCGAGCGCTGCATCCTCTGTTACCGCTGCGTGCGCTTCAGCCAGGAGGTCTCCGAGGACTACCAGCTGATCTTCACCGAGCGCGGCGCGCACACCTTCGTCGGGACGTTCGACGGCCATCCGTACGTCGCGCCCTTCAGCGGCAACATCATCGAGCTCTGCCCCGTCGGCGCGCTGACGTCGCAGGCCTACCGCTTCCGCGCCCGGCCGTGGGACATCGAGCAGTCGGGCTCGGTCTGCACGCTCTGTCCGGGCCAGTGCAACGTCAGCTACACGGTCCGCGACGAGCGCGTCCAGCGTGTGCTCGCGCGCCAGAACGACGGCGTCGACGACGGCTGGCTCTGCGACAAGGGCCGCTTCGCCTACCAGTCGATCCACGTCGACGAGCGGATCACCAAGCCGATGGTCCGCGACGGCGACGAGCTGCGCGAGACCACCTGGGAACGCGCGCTCGAAGAGGCGACGAACATCTTCAAGCGCAGCAAGGGCTCGATCGGTGCGCTCGCCGGCCGCGACAGCACCAACGAGGACGGCTACATGATCGCCGCGCTGATGCGCGACGCGCTCGACTCCAACAACATGGACGCCCGCGCGCGTGACGCATCGACGATGGCGGAGACCGCCGCGCGCCTCGATCCGGCGCTGCAGGCGTCGGTCACCGACATCGAGTACGCCCACACCGTGCTGCTGCTCGGCGTCGAGCCCGTTGACGAGGCACCGATCATCGACCTGCGCATCCGCAAGGGCGTGCGCCGCAACCGCGTCAACCTGATCGTCGCGACCGCCCGCCCGTCGTCCCTCGATGCGAACGCCAAGCTCGTCGCGCGCTTCGCTCCGGGTGAGGAGGCGCACTTCGTCAACTCGCTCATCGGCGGCGACTCCGAAGTGCTGGCCGCCCTGAAGGACGGCGGTGAGGACGTCGTGATCGTCTACGGCGAGCGCCTGCTGGCCGATCCGCAGGGCACGGCGGCGCTGCTCGCGCTCGCCGACGAGCTCGGCCTGCGCGACCGCGACGGCGCCGGCCTGCTCGGGATCCCGGCCTTCACGAACACCCGTGGCCTGACCGAGGTCAGCTTCCATCCGTTCCACGGAGACGGGCTCAACACGGCGCAGATGCGCGACGCCGGGCTGGACGCGCTCTGGCTGCACGGCGTCGACCCGCTGACCGAGCTCCCTGACGGCGCGGCATGGGACAAGGCGCTCGGCGCCGCGGCCGTCGTCGCCCACGCACGCTTTTTGACGGACGGTGTGCGTGCACACGCGAAGGTCGTCTTCCCGCTCGAGGCGGGCGCCGAGAAGGAGGGGACCGTCACGCACTTCGACGGCCGCCTGCAGCGCGTGCGCTCCTCGATCAAGCATCCGGACGAGGTCAAGCCCGGCTGGTGGGTCTTCTCGGAGATCGGCAAACGCCTCGGCCACGAGTTCGGCGTCTTCGCCTCACCGATGGTCTCCGCGGAGATCTTCGGAAGGCTGCCGTACTACGAGGGCATCACGCTCGACACGATCGGCGGCACCGGCGTGCGCTGGACCGAGCGAGAGCAGGCGGCGAGCTGGCCAAAGGGCGAGGTGCAGGCGCCGCAGGCGACGACCGCGATGCCGGCCGCCAACGGCAAGCTGCGCCTCGGCACCTACCGCTCGGTCTGGGCGGCCCCGGAGGTCAACGCCTCGCCGGCGCTGCGCTTCCTCACGCCCGACACGAAGGTCGAACTTTCCCCGGTCGACGCAGAGCGCCTGAAGCTCGTTCACGGCCAGCGCGCGCTGGTCAACGGGACCGAAGCCAAGGTCGTGCTCCGTGACGCCGTGCCCGAGGGCTCGGCCTTCATCGAGAGCAACGCGGTCTCAGACGGCCTCGCCGAGGTCAAGCCCGCATGATCCAGCTCGCCGA
>DATMIZ010000176.1:0-2670 GCA_035554055.1 Baekduia sp.
GACCGCCCGCAGCAGCCCTTCGCCGAGGAACGTCAGGAGCGCGCCGGCCCCCAGCCGTCCGACGGCGACCGTGACCAGCGGTCGTCGCGCCCCGCCGCGCGGCGCATGCTGCTCCTCGACGGTGGGCGCGCCCTCGTCGAAGCGCCCGCGCGGGACCAGAGCGATGAGGAGCACGAACGAGGGCACGATGATCACACTTGGTGCACGAGTTCGCGGATCTGGAGCGCTCCTTGGCTGTCGCGGACTTATCCGGACGTCGGCGCGACTTCGAGCCGACCGGCGAGCCGAGCGTCACCTGAGCCTTCGCGCGCCCAGGCGTCTACGAGACCGACCTCCTGCCCTGGCGGTCGGACGCGACCGGTATGGCTCGATCGTTTCTTCTTCTTGTGGTCGATGGGGGCCGAGGCGATCCTCGGAGGCAGTGGCGTGCTCTGACTCCATCCGGCCAACCAATGGCTCGACTGAATCGACTGCGTCGGGTGCGTCGCTCCAGGCGCGACTGGCTCGACGGTTCGGCGACCGCCTCGGACCGGCTGTCACGTTCGCGACGACGGAGCACTTCAACCTGCAAACCGCTCGGGTGGCCACCGTCTCGGAAGCGAACGGTCGCGCGAGCATCTACCTGGCCGCGCTATCCAGCAACTTGATCGCGCTCGCGTTCATCGGCCAAATGTCGCGCCTCGGCGCGGCCTTCTACGCGTTCGCGCTGATTCTGTTACCGATGCTGGCATTCATGGGTGTGGTGACCTTCCAGCGTCTCGTGCAGTCCTCCGTCGAGGACATCGCATATGCCCAGCGGATCGCTCGTCTGCGCGCCTTCTACGTCGGTATTGCACCGGAACTTGACCCGTTTCTACTGATAGTTCAAGGGCCGCGCGCCGAGAGCCTCTTGCACGGCACACAGTTACGGCCGAGCACGTGGCAGCTGATGCTAACAACGGCCGGTATGGTCGGCGTGGTGAACAGTGCGGTGATTGGCGCGTGCGCTGGCCTCGCAATCCAGACGCTCGCGATAGGCTCCTTCGCCGTGGCCCTTATAGGCGGTTCGATCACCGGAGTCGTGACGCTAGTTCTACATCGCCGCCACCACCGGCGAGCACGCGACGCCTACCGGCCAGAAAGCATCGACCAGGCCGCAATCGTCCTCCCGATGGCAGCACGCTGAAGCGGCCTGAATGAGCCGGGCTGGCTTCCGCGGATCCGGGTTTGGTGGGTTCCTTCCTTCAAGACATCGGGATTTCTGACGGTACCGGGGAGCGCCAGAGGCCGGCCGTCGATGGCCGGTCCTTCGCTCGCCTCGGGGCGGCCTGAGCCCGCGGCGCTTCGGCTTCGAACTCGGCTGGCGACAGATCACCGAGCTCTCGTGCAAGGCGGCTGTGGTTGAGTCGGCCGAGGTACTTCACGACGGCGAGCTCGAGCTGCGATCGCGTACGCCAGATGCGGTCGGCGATCAGCTCGGTCCTAAAGCTGTCCACGAAGCTCTCGGCCAGCGCGTTGTCGAGGCGTCTCCGACCGACCCGACCGAGGCCAGCACGCCGTGGTCAGCGAGCGTCTGGGTGTAGTCGATCGACGTGCACTGCCCGGACTCGACCGGTCGTCGCAACAAGGTTTGGCGAGTCGAAGCTATCGGTCGCTGTTGCCATCCCGAGATCTCTGCAGCGCTGGAGGGGCTGATCGCGTGTCCGGTTACGGTGCGTCGTGCGGTGGCATGAGTCGAGCGCGATCGCGTATTGGTTGATCGCGAGCTGTGCTTGGCGGTCGAGCGATGCGCCGCCATGCTCGGCCGATGCCACCGTTCTCACGAGGCTTCCGCGGCCGCCGGGTGCAGGTCGATCCCGGGCGTGTGCCGCCCGGTCAATACGTCACACGCGACTTTCCGGTGTTGTCGGCCGGGCCGACGCCGCGCACCCCGCTGGATGAGTGGAGCTTGACGATCAATGGTGCCGTGCAGGAGCCGGTGTCGTGGCCGTGGGAGGAGTTCGTCGCGCTGCCGCGCGAGACGGTCACCGTCGACATCCACTGCGTCACCAAGTGGTCCAAGCTCGACACCACCTGGATCGGGGTGTCGATCGACACGTTGCTGGACGGCGTCGCCACCGACGCCGGCTACGTCACCGCGTGGTGTGACGGCGGCTATACGACCAATCTGCCGCTGGAGGATCTGACCGGTGGGCGGGGGTGGATCGCCTACGAGTACGGGGGCGAGCCGCTCGCGCCCGAGCACGGCGGTCCGGCGCGGCTGCTGGTCCCGCATCTGTACTTCTGGAAGAGCGCGAAGTGGGTGCGCGGCCTGGAGCTGCGCGACGACGACGAGCCCGGCTTCTGGGAGGCCTACGGCTACCACAACTACGGCGATCCCTGGAAAGAGCAGCGCTACTCGGGGGACTGATCGTGGCGCCGGCACGGATAGCGTGGCGACTCGCCGCCGTCACCGACGTGCTCGTCGAGACGCCCCGCGCGAAGACGCTGGTGCTCGACGTGCCCGGCTGGTCCGGACACGTCGCCGGCCAGCACGTCGACGTCCGTCTCACCGCCGAGGACGGCTACCAGGCACAGCGCTCGTACTCGATCGCCTCGGCGCCGGAGGACGCAACGCTCGCGCTGACGGTCGAACGACTCGAGGACGGCGAGGTCTCGCCGTATCTGACCGACGAGCTCGGTCCCGGTGAT
>DATMIZ010000177.1:0-3140 GCA_035554055.1 Baekduia sp.
GAGCAACGCGTTCAGACGCGCACTGTCGTCTGTGAACTTGATGATCTCGATCCGCTGCGCGTACGGGCCCAGGCCCTGACCTGCGCGCCACCAATCCGTCTTGGCTTCGAGCACGGTCTTGTTGGCCGTGTTGCTGACCACGCGGTAGGGGCCGGTTCCGCCAGTCGGCTTCTTGGGATCCCAGTTCTCGGGGATGATCAAGGACGGGAGGCTGATCTCAAGGAACGTCGCCAGCGGTGCCGCGAGCGTGATCCGGACGTTGCGTGGCCCGGTCTTCTTGATCTTTGCGCCCCCCCACAGAAATGAGGCGATCGACAGCGGATCGGCGTAGCGGTTCAAGCTGTAGACCACATCCTCGGGCCTCAGCGGCTTGCCGTCTTCCCACGTGATGCCCTCACGCAGCGTCACATTCCAGGTCTTGGCGTCGGCGCTGGGCTCGATGTTCTCGGCCAGGATCATCACGACTTTGCCGTTGACGAAGAGAGAAAGCGGCTCCCAAACCAGGTTCTGCCGAGCACTGCCCGCGTTACCGGAAATGACGTTGGGATCAAGGCCTCCGCTCGGATCGGGCGCGGTCCCGCCGAGATCGATGAACCCCGCGCGCAGCGTCCCGGTCGGAGTTGACGGCAGCTTGACGTCTGACGACTTGCTGCCCGGCTTGTCGTTACTGCCGCATCCGACCAGCCCCAACGCTCCCAGGCCCGCTGCCCCGGCTGCCCCGTACGTCAGCAGCTGCTTACGACTCAGCTCATAGTCATTCATCGTCATCTCTCCCCACTTTGCGGCGCCGGTGGCTCCGGGCACCGATCTCGACTGCCAGCTCGTCTCTCTCCCAAGAGCGCTACGCCTTGCCTGCCGACCAACCGCCCGCTCGTGGCTCTCGTGAGACCACTCGCGCATCGCACCGTGCAGGCACATCCCGGTCGCGTCACCGGCAGACCGCCCCGTCCCCTGCCGCGAACGTCGGGGACGGGCCCGACGTGCTCGGTTCCGTACAGCTCCACGAGGTCATAGGCACTGCCAACGACGCTGGTCATGGAATTCGCTGGATGCGTGCTTCATGAAACATGATGGTTCAACGCTGAATCAGGACTTGTCGCATGCAGGTCGCTGACGTCCGAGGTCGGAGCATAGCTGTTCCGTTCCGGCAATGCTAGGCGCCGTCGCGGTATCATGGTCTTATGAATTCTGTGCCGGCACCACAGGCTGCGACCGGGGCCCAGGCTCATACGCAGCGAGCGATCATCGACGCGGCCGTGCAATGTCTCGGAGCAGACTTCACCGCGTCTCTCGCGGATATCGCCAAGCAGGCCGGTGTCGGACGAACCACGCTGCATCGATACTTCAAAGGGCGCAACGACCTGCTGACCGCGATCTCGGCGACCGCAGTGGCTCAGTCGTCGGCGGCGACAGAGCGGGCGCGGCTAGAGGAGGGACCCGCGCTTGATGCGGTCGGACGGTTCTGCGAGGAGCACTTCGAGATGGGCGACATACTCATGCTGGTTCTCGAGCAGCCACAGCTGAGCGACACGATTGACTGGCACGATGAGATCACGGAACGCGCCCTTCTCGAACTGATCGCCAGAGGCCAGGCCGAAGGGACGATCGATTCCGGATTCCCACCGGACTGGGGCCGCCAGCTGATCTGGTCCCTCATCTATGCCGGGCTCCATTACGAGCCCGCAGATGGCACCTCGCGCTACGGAGCACTGAGCCTCTGCCTCCGCAGCCTACGACGCGCGCTCGAACCCAGGAAGTAGCCCCGGCGGGGCCGTTGTCCCGGCACGCGCCGTGCCTGGGCGCCGCACCGGAGCGGCGCCCAGGCCGGCCGACGGCCTCAACGCGAAACGAGCTTTGCCGCCTCGGTGGCGGCCGCGACCCCGGCAGACGCGGCGGCCTCCATGTAGACACCGGTGCCGGCGGCTTCGCCCGCCCAGATGACGCGACCGAGCGGTCGCGTCAGAGCCGCGCCACACGTCGTCAGGACTCCAGGTGCGAGGGTCGCGCCGCCCGCAGACTGCGACCAGCGCTGGCCATGCCAGTCGAAGATGTGCACCTCCTTGGCGTCGAGCGCTTTGGGCCCGAAGTAGGCCGCAAAGTCCTCGAGCACCGCTTGGCGCGCGAGCTCGGGATCCTGAAGGATCCGGGAGACCTTCTCGGTATTGCTGCCGATCGCGAAGATCATCCCCCCGAGCGTGGGCTCCCCTTCGGCGGAGGTCGAACCGATGGCGACCACCGAGACCTCGCCTCCGCTGCCAAACCCGCTGAGCCCTTCGTCCTTCCAGAACTGCTCGTCGTAGATCGCGGTCACCTTCGCGCCCGACAGTCCGTTCCATCTGGTTTGAAGCTTCGCGCGGTCAGCGGGCACTGGCGGATCGAACTCGATCGCTGCGACGAGGCCCGGATCCATCGCCACGATCACCGCTTGGGCAGTGACGGCGCCTTGGTCAGTCTCGATCGTGACGCCATCGTCACCGTGGATGATCTTGCGCACCGGAGCCGACAGGACGATGCGATCACCGATCTCGCGCGCAAGACCGGCGATCAAGCTCGATGTGCCGGTGACAAATCGCCGGTCGATCGAGGTGGGGTCCATCTCCACCCACTTGAACCGTTCGGCGTAGGCGAGCGCAAACAACAACGAGGTTTCGTACCCAGGTCCGAAGACGAGCGCGGCGTCGACAAACGCCTCTCGCGCGAGCTCGTTGGAAACGTTCTCATCGGCCCACTCGCCGACCGTCTTCTTGTCGAGCTCGACGCAGCGAGGATCGGAGAGATCTTCGGGCAACTCGCTGATCAGCGTCCCAAAGGCCGCCACGGCCTCCTCGAAGGCGGCCGTAGCGTCGGGATCGTCCGCCATCGGGAACGGCTCGAGGATGCGTTGGCCGTTGTGCAGTCGTACCCCGAGGCCCATCTCCTCCGGATCCTCCGGCCAGTCGACCATCGGCGAGGTGGCGAGGCCGAGATCCTCCCCGATCGACAAGACCGTGGGCTGACCGGGGCCGGTGAACTCAGCGCCCTTCTCCAGCTTGCGGCCGTTCTCGCGCGTGAAGCTCTTGATCCGGCCGCCGACCTCCTCCTGCGCCTCGAGCACCACGAAGTCCTCGATGCCCGACCGCAAGAGGTCACGCCCCGCGACG
>DATMIZ010000178.1:0-9536 GCA_035554055.1 Baekduia sp.
GATCTCCGCGGGAATAGTCGACGGAGCGGCGCTGCTCGACCTCGACTACCCCGAGGATTCGTCCGCCGAGGTCGACGCCAACGTCGTGATGACGGGCGACGGCGGGCTCGTCGAAGTGCAGGCGACCGCCGAGCGCACGCCGCTGTCGCGCGCCTCCCTTGATGAGTTGCTCGAGCTCGCTGATTCCGGAATCACGTCGCTGAAGGCGATCCAGGAAGAAGCGATCGCCGCCGGCAGGTCGTGAAGCTCGTCCTCGCCAGCCGCAACGTCCACAAGGCGACCGAGCTCGAGCAGTTGCTGAGCCCGCATCTGGTCCGGCCGCTGTCCGACGAGATCGTGTTGCCGCCGGAGACCGGAACCACCTTCCGCGAGAACGCACTGATCAAGGCGCGCGCGGCGGCGCTGGCGATCACCGATGATTCGCTGGTCGTAGGCGACGACTCCGGGATCGAGGCCGCCGCGCTCGGGGGTCGTCCCGGCGTGTATTCCGCCCGCTTCGCGGGTCCCGATGCCAGCGACGGCGAGAACCTCGCGAAGCTGCTCGCGGAGGCGCCGGCAGGCAGTGCGCTGGCGTATGTCTGCGTGCTGGCGCTGATCGATCCGCGCTCCGGCGAGGAGCAGCTCTTCGAGGGACGCTGCACCGGCGTCTTGGCCGCGACGCCGCGTGGGAGCGGCGGGTTTGGCTACGACCCTGCCTTCGTGCCGGACGACTACGAGGACGGCCGGACGATGGCGGAGCTGTCGCCCCCCGAGAAACACAGCATCAGCCACCGCGGCCGTGCCGCCAAGGCGTTGCTCGCGGCGCTGGGTTAGGCGACTAAGAGGCGCGCGGCTCGGTGTGGATCACGGCGTCCTCGAGCTCAGGGCAGCGCCGTTCGATCTCCGCCTCCACGTCACCTGCGAGCCGATGCGCGTCGGGGAGCGCCATGTCGCCGGCGACGGTGATCGTCACGAGCGCGATCCGGCCCGTGCCGGAGTCGCGCAGCTCGAGCGACAGAGGCGGCGCGTCGGTCAGCTCGTGGACGACCGCTTCGATCGCGGCACGGTCTGTCGCGGCCTGGACGCCGGCGGAGTTCGACGCACTGCGCGTTTGCGAGAGCGGCTCGATGTGGGTGTGCACCCGCACGATCTCCGGCACCTGGGCGAGGATCGAGCGCTCGAGGCGCTCGACCGCGTCGTGCGCGTCGGTCAGGGTGAGGTGGCGCGGTAGCTTGACGTGGAGCGAGAGCTCCCGCGTCCCGTCGATGTTGAGGACCCGCACGTTGTGGATCTCGCGCGCTTCGGGGACGGCGGCCGCGGCGGCGGTCGCGCGCTCGCGCAGCGAGGCATCGGCCAACTGCGGCTCGACATGGACGACGACGTCGGTGTGGGAGAGCGCCGCTTCGATCCGCTGCTCGATCTGATCGGCGGTGGCGTGCGCCTGCGATAGGCCGGCGTCGGGCGCGACGGCGACCACGAGGTCTGCGAAGTTCGCGCCGGCCGCATGTCGCACTCGCAGCCGGCGGACCTCGACACCCGCCAGCCCTTCGAGGGCGTGGAGGATCTTCTCCTCGGCGTCAACCGACGCGCGATCCATCAGCACTCCGGACGATCTGATCGCCAGGCGGAGCGCGGCGACGATCACGAGCGCGGCGACGAACAGGGCTGCGATCGCGTCCGCTTCCTTCACGCCGGAGCTCACCAGCACGAGCCCGACCAGGACGGCGAGTGAACCTGCGAAATCCGAGGCGAAGTGCAGCGTGTTGGCGGCCAGCGCCGGTGAGTTGTGCCGGCGTGCGACGGCCCTGCTGCTCAGCATCCGGGCGATGTCGATCGCGATCACGACCGCCAGCGCCGTGAAGGCCCACCACTGTGGCTCGAGGCCTGCGCCGCCGTCTGACACGAGCCGGTCCACCGACTCGTATCCGATGAACACCGACACCAACAGCAGGAAGGCGCTCTCGCCGAGCGCGGCGAGGTACTCGGCCTTGCCGTGGCCGTAATGGTGGTGGCGATCGGGAGGCCGCAGCGCGACGCGGACCGCGTAGAGCGTCAGCAGCGCCGCCACGAGGTCGGTCGCCGAGTGGGCCGCCTCGGCCAGGAAGCCCAGCGAGCCACTGGCCAGCCCGACACCCAGCTTGATCGCCACCAGCAGGATCGCGCCCGCGACATTGAGCTTGGCGGTGCGATTGACGACCCGGGCGGCGTTTGGATCCGGCATCAGCGCAGGTTGACCGCTGCGGTGAGGCCGACGGCCGTCGCGACCGCCGCATAGCCCTGATATCCGGAGATCAGGAGGATGAGGGCGCCGATCACACAAACGCCGACGGTCACTGCCCAAGAGATGCGCTGAAGCGTCGACATCGTTCGTATTCTCCCGCAGGCCGATGTCGACTGCACTCAATCCACCGCAGGCGCTCGCTTTTCTCCGCCTTCTTTCCTGCGATCTGAGGCGCGCCGCGGTCGTTTCCGCAGGTGGCCAGTGCGTCGCCGGTGACCATGACCTGGGCGCAGAAATCCCGCAAATTGCGGAATTGGACGAAAGTCTTTTAATCAAGAAAACGTCCACTGGTTGGCTGCTCGTGGGAGCATCCCAGTCGCTGCAAGTCGGCATAGAAACTGGGAAAAGAGCACTTCCAGGCCTCCTTGCTCACGACCTGCGTGCGGTCTTGGCCGCAATGGCGTGACCTTGATACCTCCACGCGGAGCGATACGGTCGCGCGGCATTCCGCACGGCCAAGGAGATAAACCGCATGACCAAATCCGAGCTCATCGATGCAGTTGCCGCGCGCAACGACCTTCAGAAGAAGGAGGCCGTATCGCTCGTCGAGTCGGTGATCGAGCTGATCTCAGAGACGCTTACAAAGGGCGACGAGATCAACATCTCGGGCTTCGGGAAGCTCTACGTTGCAGAACGTGGCGCGCGCCCGGGGGTCAACCCGCGCACAGGGGAGCGGATTCAGATCGCCGCAACCAAGGTGCCGCGCTTTACGGCCGGCACCGCATTGAAGCGCCTGGTCAACGAATGACCGGGGGCGTCCGCTGACCGATCGAACCCAGTTCGAGGACCGGCTCGCAGAGCTGGTCCAGGCCAAGCGGTCGCAGATTGTAGTCGGCCTCGATCCCGATCCCGCCAGCCTCTGGCCGGCGGGATCGGGACCGGCGGGGGCCGCGGTCACGGCGTCATTTGCCGATCCGACGACGCCCGCGGTGAGAGCGGCGGCGGCGGTCGCAAACCACTGTGCGGCGGTCATCGAAGCCGTCGCTGACGAGGTCGTCGCCGTAAAGCTCCAGGTGGCCTGCTTCGAGCGCCTCGGGGCGCCCGGCTGGCGGGCGCTCGAGGAGACAGCCGCAGCGGCGCGTGCCGCCGGCCTGCTTGTGATCGCCGATGCCAAGCGCGGTGACATCGACGTCTCGGCGCATGCCTACGCGCAGGCATTCTTGGGCGCCACGCTGTCGTCGTACGGCGAGATCGGCGGACTCGGCGCCGACGCGTTGACGGTCAATCCGTACATGGGGGCGGACACGGTCGCGGTCTTCGCCGCCGCCGCGCGCGAGCGTCACGCTCAGATCTTCCTGCTGGTGCGCACCTCCAATCCGGGTGCGGCCGACATCGAGGACCTCGACTCCGGCGGTGCGCCCGTCTGGGAGCACGCGGCGAGACTTGTGACCCAGCTTGGGCTCGGCGCCGTCGTGGGCGCCACCCAGCCAGAACATGTCGGGCGGATGCGGGAGCTCATGCCCAGTGCCGTGTTCCTGTTGCCGGGCGTGGGTGCGCAGGGCGGCACAGTCGCGCAACTCGCACCGGCGTTCGGTCCCGCGCCGCATCTGGGTCTCGTTACAGCATCTCGCTCGATCGTCGGGACGGGCTCCGGCAGCGACGATCCCGCCGTCGCCGCCCGTCTGTCCGCCGCGCAGCTGCGGGAATCCGCCTGGGCGCTTGGCCGCCCCGCGGCTGATTAGTCTGCACCAATGTCCGTCAAGCGCAGTCCGATGCGGCGGTTTGCCGCAATTGCCTGCTTGACGACTGGTTTCGCGACGGTCGTCGGAGTGCCCGTCGCCGTCGCCGCGCCGAACGTGAGCGCCCCGGCCGCGATCCTGGTCGAACCGGCAACCGGCGACATCGTGTTTCAGCGCAACGCGACGGAGCGACGTCCGATAGCGAGCACGACCAAAATGATGACCGCGCTCGTCGCGCTCGAGAACGCCGATCTCGACAAGGTCGTCACCACGGTGCCCTACAACGGCCTGGCGGTCGAATCCACGGGCGGCTTTCGCGGCGGCGAACGCGTCACGATCCGCACGCTGTTGCAGGCGATGCTGGTGGCATCGGCCAACGACGCGGCAAACACCCTGGCGGTCCGCATCGGGGGCTCGCAGAAGAAGTTCGTGGCGATGATGAACGCGCGGGCGCGCGCGGCGGGTCTGACGGACACGCATTTCGCCAACCCGATCGGGCTCGATGCGCCTGGGAACTATTCGAGCGCGACGGACCTCGTGAAGATCGCGCTGCTGCTGCGGCGTGATCCGTTCATCAAGCGCACAGTCGACAGCCGTTCGGTGACGGTTCGGTCGGGCGGGCGGACCCGGACCCTGAGGACGCGCAACCTGCTGCTGAACCGAGTGCCGTACATCAACGGTGTCAAGACGGGCCACACGCTCGGCTCGGGGTGGGTGCTCGTCAGCAGCGCCAAGCGCGACGGCGTGACGCTCGTCAGCGCCGTCCTCGGCGCCGGTTCGGAGGCGGCGCGCATGAACGACACGATGGAGTTGATGCGGTATGGCCTGGGCCTGTACGCGACCGCCCAGGCAGTCACGGCGAACAAGGTCTACGCCCGCGTCAAATTGCGTGGACGCGACGAGCAGGTTGATCTCATCGCAGGCGACGGACTCTCGCGCACGGTGCGTCGCGGCTACGGGTTCACGCTGCGCCCCGTCGTCCCAGCCGAGCTCGACGGCCCGCTCGCGGCACGCTCGAAGGTCGGGGTGCTGAACGTGCTGTACAGAGGGCGCGTGGTCGGCAGCGTCCCGCTGCTCGTCAGTGCCGCCGTGACCGCGGCGCCTGTCTCGACGGGGCCGTCGGCTCTCGTGATCCTCCTGTTGATCTTGGCGTCGGTACTGCTGGCGAGCTGTACCCTGATGATCATCCTTGGGCGCCGACGCGCCGTCAGGAGACGCCAGCGGGTGGCGTCAGCCGACTCGGAGGCCCGGACCGCGTGATCATCACCGTCACACTCAACGCAGCGATCGACAAGTCGCTAAGCGTGCCCAGCTTTCGGCTGGGGCGCCGCCATCGCACGGTCGAGCAGTGGACGCTGGCGGGCGGCAAGGGCGTAAACGTCGCGCGTGCGCTGAAGACCCTGGGAGCGCCGGTCGTGGCGACCGGCTTTGCCGGGGGGCCGACCGGCACGCGCATCGTCGAACAGCTGACCGGAGAGTCGATCCTCAACGATTTCGTGCGGATCCGCGAGGAGTCGCGCACGAACACCGCCGTCTTCGATCCGACCACCAACGTGACGACGGAGATCAACGAGCGCGGCCCGAAGGTCAGTGCGCGTGAGGTCGAGACCTTCCGCGACAAGCTGCTCTACCTCGCTCGCGGCGCGGACATCGTGGTGCTCGCGGGCTCGCTCCCGCGCGGCGTCGAGGCGTCCCTGTACGCGGACCTGATCGCCGATCTGCGCAAGCTTGATGTCCTGATCGTGGTCGACACGGACGGCGATCCGCTGCGCCAGGCCGTGCGCGCGGAACCCGATCTGATCACGCCGAACGTGACCGAGGCCGAGGAACTCGTCGGCTATGAGTTCAACTCCGAGGAGGACCACGCGATCGCGGTCGGGGAGATGATCCAGCACGGCGCGCGTGAGGCGATCATGACGCTGCCCGACGGCTGCATCGCCGCGGTCGTCGACGAGAGCGGCCCCGTGCGCCGGCGCGTCCAGATCCCCGAACGCGAGGCCGTCGCGACGGTCGGCTCCGGGGATTCGTTCCTCGGCGGCTACCTGTCGGCTCGCTACAACGGCCTCAGCCCGGACGAGTGCCTCCGTTTCGGCGTCGCCTGTGGCGCGGAGTCGACGCAGCGTCTCGGCGCCGGCCTCATTGAGGCATCAGAGGCCGAGCGTTTGCTGGCCGACGTCCAGGTCTCCGCAGCGTCTGTGCGGTCGGCCGAAGTGGCCTAGCTCAGCCGATCTCCGCTGCTACTGTCGTATGGGCGTGATCAGTAGTCGCAGCAACACGCCGAAGCATCCCGTTCGGGGCCTCCCCGATGCCCGCGAAACGCGGGCTTTTTCCGTTTATGCAGGGCCTTTTGGTTCGGCCCCGTCCTGTCCGCCTTCTTACCTAGGATTCAGCTAATGGAGATCGAAATCGGTCGCGGAAAGAAAGCCCGCCGCGCGTACGGATTTGACGACATCGCGATCGTGCCTTCGCGGCGCACGCGTGACCCCGATGACGTCGACATCTCGTGGAAGCTGGGCGACTACCGCTTCGAGATCCCGCTGCTCGCATCGGCGATGGACGGTGTCGTCTCGCCGCGGACCGCGGGCATCATCGGCAAGCTCGGCGGCCTCGGGGTCCTGAACCTCGAAGGCATCTTCACGCGCTACGAAGACGCTGACGACCAGCTCGCGCGGATCGCGGAGCTCCCGAAGGACATCGCCACACGCGAGATGCAGGAGATCTATTCCGCGCCCGTAGTGCCTGAGCTGATGGCGCAGCGCATCCGCGAGATCAAAGAGCAGGGCGTCGTGACGGCCGCTTCCCTGACCCCGCAGTCGGTTCGCAAGCACTACGAGATGGTCCTGGAGGCCGGCCTCGACATCCTCGTGATTCAGGGCACCGTCGTCTCGGCCGAGCATGTATCGACAGCCTCGGAACCGCTCAATCTCAAGGAGTTCATCAAGGAAGTCCCGGTACCGGTCGTCGTCGGCGGCTGTGCCAGCTACCACACGGGTCTTCACCTGATGCGGACCGGAGCGGCCGGTGTGCTCGTCGGCGTCGGCCCGGGCGCTGCCTGCACCACACGCGGCGTTCTCGGCCTTGGCGTCCCGCAGGCGACCGCGATCGCGGATGTCGCCGGCGCGCGGTCCCAGCACATGCTCGAGACGGGCGAATACGTCCAGGTCATCGCCGACGGCGGCATGCGTACCGGTGGCGACGTCGCGAAGGCGATCGCCTGCGGCGCCGACGCGACGATGATCGGCTCGCCGCTCGCACGCGCTCACGAAGCGCCCGGTCGCGGCTTTCACTGGGGAATGGCGACGTTCCATCCGACGCTTCCGCGCGGAGCGCGCGTCAAGACAGTGCAGAACGGCACGATCGAAGAGATCCTCGTCGGACCCGCGCGTGAAAACGACGGAACGTTCAACCTGATGGGTGCGCTGCGGACCTCGATGGCGACCTGCGGCTACCAGGATCGGGCGGAGTTCAACCGTGCCGAACTGATGATCGCGCCGTCGTTGCAGACCGAGGGCAAGCAGCTGCAGTCGTCGCAGGGAGTCGGGATGGGGTCCAAGGGCGCTGCCGCAGCAGTCAACGGACCCGCCGACGACATCGGTGCCGGTACGTCCGGTCACGCGGAGCTGGTCGAGGCCCACGCGTGACCCATCACGGCGTCGTGACGGCCGCCACGGCCGCCACGGAGCTGTCAGATGAGCAGGCGCCGGTCGATCTCCCAACGGCGGTCGACCAGGTCGTCGTGCTCGACTTCGGTGGGCAGTACTCGCAGTTGATCGCGCGCCGCGTGCGCGAGTGCGGGGTCTTCTCCGAGCTGCTGCCACATCACGTGGGCGCGGAAGAGGTCGCAAAGCGCCGGCCGAAGGGATTGATCCTGTCGGGTGGTCCGGCCTCGGTCTATGCCGATGGCGCGCCGAAGCTCGAGCCTGAGCTGCTCGAGCTCGGCATTCCGGTACTGGGCATCTGTTACGGGATGCAGTTGCTGGCCAACACGCTCGGCGGCCGGGTCGAGGGAGCGGAAGTCGGCGAGTTCGGCCGTTCACAGCTGACGGTCAACGAGCCCGGAACGCTGTTCAAGGGTCTCCCTGCCAGCCAGGCCTGCTGGATGTCGCATCGCGATTCGGTCTACGAAGCGCCGCCCGGCTTCACCGCACTGGCTTCATCCACGGAGTCGCCGGTCGCGGCCTTCGAATCGGCGGAGCGGCAGATCTACGGGATCCAGTTCCATCCCGAGGTCGTCCACACGCCGCACGGCACCGAGGTACTGCAACGCTTCCTCGGCGAGATCTGCGGCTGCGAGATGACGTGGAGCGCGGCATCGATCGTCGAGGAACAGGTAGAGCGGATCCGCCAGCAGATCGGCAGCGGCAAGGTGATCTGCGGCCTCTCGGGCGGTGTCGACTCGAGCGTCGCGGCGATGCTCGTGCACAGGGCGGTCGGCGACCAGCTCACGTGCATCTTCGTCGACCACGGCCTGATGCGAAAGAACGAGGGCGACCAGGTGATCGAGGCGTTCCGCGATCAGTTCGGGATCCCACTCGTCGCGGTCGACGCTGAGGAGCGCTTCCTGCAGCGCCTGAAGGGACTGTCCGAGCCGGAGGCCAAGCGCAAGGCGATCGGCGCCGAGTTCATCCGCGTCTTCGAAGAGGAGGCGGTCAAGGTCGGCGACGCAAAGTTCCTCGTGCAGGGAACGCTCTACTCCGACGTGATCGAGTCTGGCGGCGGCACCGGCGCGGCGACGATCAAGTCCCATCACAACGTTGGCGGGCTCCCGGACGATCTCGAGTTCGAGCTCGTCGAGCCGCTGCGGGCGCTCTTCAAGGACGAGGTGCGCGCGGTCGGGGCCGAGCTCGGGCTACCGGAGAAGTTCGTCTGGCGCCAGCCGTTTCCCGGTCCGGGGCTCGCGATCCGGATCGTCGGCGGCGAGGCGACAAAGGAGCGCCTCGACGTCTTGCGGGACGCGGACTCGATCCTGCAGGACGAGATCCGTCAGGCCGGCCTCTACCACGAGCTGTGGCAGTCCTTCTGCGTGCTGCCGGACGTCCGCACCGTGGGTGTCCAAGGCGACGAACGCACCTACGGCTATGTCGTGGTCGTGCGCGCGGTGACTTCCGACGACGCGATGACGGCCGATTGGGCGCGCTTGCCGTACGACCTGCTCGAGCAGATCTCCTCGCGGATGATCAATGAGCTGGTTGACGTGAACCGGGTGGTGCTTGACATAACGAGCAAGCCGCCCGGCACGATCGAGTGGGAGTGATGGCCGTGCGCCCTGGCGCCTGACGGCGTCCTCAGTCGCTCGCGTGCAAATGCACGCCACGCTCGCTGCGTCCTTGTCAGACGCCATTCGCACGCCATCAACCAGCTCACCGCCCTCCGATCCTGCCGGCCGGACGTTCATCGCCCGCTCCCGTCGGCGTTTGCGGAATTCCGCTCGACGGATCTGTCCAGCGCGCCAGGTCCTGCACGGCCGTTTGCAGACGAACCGGGTAGGGCGGGCAACACTCGTGGGGATGAGTCGATCTCTACGAATCGCGTCCATTGCTCTCGCTCTCGCCCTGATTCCGGCCGTGGCGCAGGCACACAGCACGCATGTCGTGCAG
>DATMIZ010000179.1:0-9763 GCA_035554055.1 Baekduia sp.
CTGTTTGTGTCGTCCGACCGGGCACTCGACCTGTACGACGCGCTGATCTCCGAGGGCGCCCAGTACGGCATCCGCCCGGTGGGCGTTGGTGCCGTGATGATGCTCCGGATCGAGGCGGGCATGATCATGGGCGAGCTCGACTATGACCAGGGCACTTCGCCGTGGGAGGCGACGTTGGGCTGGGCGGTTGATCTTGAGAAGGGCGAGTTCCAAGGCCGAGAAGCCGTGCTCAAGCTTCGCGACGAGCGGCCCGGTCGGATCGTCAGCGTGGTGCTGGAGTCCGGTGATGACGCCGCCACCGGCGCAAAGCTCAAGGCGGACGGCCGCGAGGTCGGTCATGTGACGATGTCGGTGCCTTCTCCCTACATCGGTAAGACCCTCGGACTCGCGCGAGTGCACAAGGACCAGGCGACCCCGGGCACCAAGATCGTGGCCGAGCTACCCGGCCGAGAGATCGAGGGCGAGGTTGTCAGCACGCCGGTCTACGACCCCGAGCGTAAGCGCGTGAAGAGCTAACTCGGGCGAAAGATGCCGCGCGACTCCAAATATGACGTCCTGTTCGAGCCGATTCAGCTCGGTCCGAAGACCCTTCGCAACCGGTTCATGCAGGTTCCTCACTGCAACGGCGCGGGCTCTGACAGCCCCGGTATGCAAGCCGAGTTTCGAGCCATAAAGGCCGAAGGCGGATGGGGCGCCGTATTTACCGAGGTCTGCTCGACCAGCCCCGAGAGCGACATCCTGCCCTGGGTTGCGGCGAAGCTCTGGGACGAGGGTGATGTACGCAACCTTTCGGTGATGTGTGACCGGATCCACGAGCACGATGCGCTAGCCGGCGTCGAGCTGACCTTCTCCGGCGGCCTCGCGAATAACGCGGAATCTCGGGCGCCAGCACGTGTGGTCTCACAGATTCCGCACGACCTCAACTTCATGGCGAACGGTCGGCCTCTCGACAGGGACGAGATACGCCAGCTAAGGCGAGATCATGTCGATGGGGCGAAGCGGGCCCGTGACGCCGGCTTCGATCTGATCACGCTCTACTGCGGACTCGGAACTTTCCCGATTTTCTTCTTGTATCCCTACTACAACCGTCGCACCGATGAGTACGGCGGTTCGTTCGAGAATCGCATCCGCTTTACGCGTGAGGTGCTCGAGGAGATGCGGGAGGCGATCGATGATTGCGCGATCGGCGCGCGCTTCTCGATCGACACCCTCGAGGAGCCGTACGGGTACGGCGACCTGGGCATTCGTGCCGACGGCGAAGGCCGCGAGTTCATCGCGACGCTCGATCACCTGGTCGATTACTGGGACATCAATATCGGCACCCTGAATTGGGGTGAGGACGCCGGCTCCTCGCGCTTCTTCGAGATGAACCACGAGTCCCGATACACGAGGGTCGCCAAAGAGATTTCCCAAAAGCCAGTGATCAACGTCGGCCGGTTCACCGACCCCGATGTGATGCTCGGCGCGATCGCCTCTGGACAGTGCGACATCATCGGCGCCGCACGTCCCTCGATCGCGGATCCGTTTCTGCCTAAGAAGATCGAGGAAGGCCGGTTCGACGACATCCGCGAGTGCATCGGCTGCAACGTTTGTGTCTCGCGGTGGGAGATCGGTGGCCCACCGATCTGGTGCACGCAGAACGCGACCTCGGGCGAGGAGTTCCGCCGTGGTTGGCATCCGGAGAGATTTGACCGCGCCAAGAACGCAGAGAATGATTTCCTGGTCATCGGAGCAGGACCGTCGGGGATGGAGTGCGCCATGGTCCTCGGCAAACGTGGCGTCCAGCGCCTGCATCTGGTCGACGAGAACCCGGAACTCGGCGGCCATCTGCGCTGGGTCACGACGCTCCCGGGGCTCGGAACCTGGTCGCGAGTCACCCAGTACCGCCAGACGCAGATAGGCAAGCTCAAGAACGTCGACTTCATCCCGAAAACGCGCCTGAATGTAGATGACGTTCTCGACTACGGCGCCGAGATCGTCGTCGTAGCTACAGGCTCAGCGTGGGACGGACACGGGCTGAACGGCGCGACCCATGTGCCGGTGAGGGGCGCAACGCCGCAGGCGTCACACATACTCACTCCCGAACAGGTCGTGCTCGAAGGCAAAGCCGTAGGGGAACGCGTCCTCGTCTACGACACGGACGGCTACTACATGGGCGCGACGATGGCGGAGTTACTCGCCGCGCGTGGAGCGAAGGTCACATATGTCACGCACTTCGACTCGATCGCTCCGTACATGCGGTTCACGCTCGAAGAGCAACGGCAGTACCAGCGACTCGTCGAACTTGGCGTTGAAATCGTGACTCAGAATGTATTGCTGGCCGTCGAGCCCCGAACGGCCCAACTAGCACACGTTTGGTCTGGAGCGGACACGGCCGTAGATGCCGACAGCTTCATGCTCGTGACGCAGCGCAACTCACGTAGCGACCTGTACGACGACTTGAAGTCCGACCAGTCGAGACTCGAGGAGGCCGGCATCAGCGCCGTGTACTGCATCGGGGATGCCTGGTCACCCGGCATGATCGCGCAATCGGTGTTCTCGGGCCACCGGCTTGCCCGAGAGATCGACTCCACGGACCCTTCCTCCCCACTCCCATTCATCCGTGAGCGGCGCTTGATCGACGCGACTGAAGCTGACTATGTGCTGGGGACCCGCGCGATCAGTCCGGGCGGCGAACGGGTCGCGGCGCGAACGGCATGACACACGGGTGAAGAGCCGGGCCGGGGAACAAGATCCGCGCCGAGTCGGGGACCCGGCCACATCGAATGAGTTCTGACCGTAGCGGGCACCGCAGCTACATGAGAGTCGCGATCACAGGTGCAACGGGAAACGTCGGGACCGCGCTGATCAAAGCGCTGAAGGCAGAGCCAGAGGTGACGGAGATCCTCGGTATCGCCCGGCGGACGCCCGCTGCGGGCGCATCGAAGCTCAGGTACGCCACCGCCGACATCGCCGTCGACGACCTCGTGCCGCTGCTAAGCGGTTACGACGCGGTCGTGAATCTCGCGTGGATGATCCAGCCTTCCCACGACGAGGCGCGTACGTTCGCGACCAACGTCCACGGCTCGGCGCTGGTCTTCGAGGCCGCCGCGCGCGCCGGCGTCAAGACGATCGTGCATGCGTCGAGCGTCGGCGCGTACTCACCCGGCTCCAAGGACACGGCGGTCAACGAGAACTACCCGACAGGCGGGATCCAGACGAGCTTCTACTCACGCCACAAGGCGGCCGTCGAGCGCGAACTCGACCGTTTTGAGCGTGCGCATCCGCAGATCCGGGTCGTGCGCCTGCGCCCGGCGCTGATTTTCCAGCGGCAGGCCGGCAACGAGATCCGGCGCCTGTTCATGGGGCGCTTCTTCCCCGCCGCGCTCGTGAACCCCAAGCTGATTCCAATCGTGCCGCGCACGCCCGGCCTGGTCCTCCAGGGCGTGCACGCCGAAGACGTCGCCGACGCTTACCGGCGCGTGATCCTCGACCCCTCCGCCCGCGGCGCCTACAACATCGCCGCCGAGCCGAGCCTCGACGCCGACGCCCTCGGCAGGCTGCTGGACGCAAAGCCCGTCGACGTACCGCCGCAGCTGCTGCGCCGCGCGCTGGCGCTCAGCTGGCGCGCCCGCCTGCAGCCGAGCCCCGAGGGCTGGATCGACATGGCACTGCAGTCACCGCTGCTCGACAGCAGCCGCGCACGCGACGAGCTCGGCTGGACCCCCACCCACGACGCCGGCGAGGCGCTGCTCGAGGTGCTCGGCGGCATCCGCGATCGCGCGACCGCCGGCACTCCGGCATTGGACGAGCCCGGCGCCTACGTCGAGCGCTAGCGTCGAATCCCATGAGCCTCCAGAGCCTGACCCGTGACGCCGAGGGTGAGTTCCGCCGCGAGGAAGCGGCCTTCCGCGAGCCCGTCACCGGCGGGCCCGAGCGCTACCACCTCTACGTTTCACCGGCCTGCCCTTGGTGTCATCGTGTGATGATCCTGCGCGCGCTCGCCGGCTTGCAGGAGCGCCTGCCGATGTCGTTCGTCGCGCCGTATCGCGACGAGCATGGCTGGGAGTTCACCGGCGACGAGTTCAGCGACCCGGTCAACGGCTGGCGTTTCATGAGCGAGGCCTACAAGGCCAGCGACCCGAGCTTCGCCGGCCACGTCAGCGTGCCCGTGCTCTGGGACCTGCAGGAGCAGCGGATCGCCTCCAACGAGTCGGCCGACCTGATCCTGCTGATCGACCGCTGGGGCGATCTCGGCCTCTATCCAGAGGCTCAGCGCGAGGAGATCGACGCGATCAACGAGCGCACCTACAGCGAGATCAACAACGGTGTTTACCGCGCCGGATTTGCCCACTCACAGCGCGCGTACGAGCGCGCGTTTGACCGCCTCTTCGCCGCGCTCGACTGGGCCGACGGGCTGCTTGCGGAGCGGCGCTACCTCGCCGGCGACGACATCACGATCGCCGACTGGCGCCTGTTCCCCACGCTGCTGCGCTTTGACTCCGTCTACCACACGCATTTCCGCTGCAACGGCCGTCTGCTCGCCCAATACGAGCACCTCTGGCCCTACGCGCGCGCCCTGTACCAGCAGCCCGGCGTCGCCGAGACCGTCTACTTCGACCAGATCAAGACCCACTACTACACGACCCACGACGAGCTGAACCCGAAGCGGATCATCCCGAAGGGTCCGCTCGACGAGGACTGGCTGCAGCCGAGCAACCGCTAGCGGATGATCAGATCCGGCTTGCTCGGAGCCTTCTCGCGGTTGCCGGCGTTGTCGACGGCGACCGTGTAGAAGCCCGTGCCCGGCGCGGCGTCCACCGTCACATAGCCGCGCTTGGTGCGCTTGATGCGGATCGGCTTGCCGCCCGGCACGTACCGGTACACGTCGTAGTAGCGAACGCCTGACACGCGCACGCGCGACGGGCCGGAGTCCTTGCCGTTCCAGGCCAGCCTGACCTTGCCCTTGCCCTTCTGGAAGGTGATCTTCGACCGCGGCGCACGCGCATCGGTGTTGCGCGTCGTGCTGAGCGCCTTGGCCGCGTCGAGGATCCCCCAGCCGAGCTCCGGCGACCAGCCGCCGCTGCGGCGCGCCGTCTTCTTGACGATGCGGATCACCTGACGGCTCGTCAGGTCCGGGTTCAGCGCGCGCATCGAGCCGACGATGCCGGACACCAGCGGCGCCGCCATCGACGTGCCCTGCATGCGGGCAAAGCGATTGTCGCCGTTGAGGACCGCCCGGCAGCCACAGGGCGCCGATCCGGGCGGTTCGAAAGACCCGCGCTCGATCTCCGTCTCGTTGGCGGGGAAGGCGCCGAGCATCCCCGGCGACTCCGAACCGGGTCCGTAGGAGCCATAGGCGGCGAGCGAGATCTGCGAGCCGCGGCCGGCGAAGGGCGCGCGCTGATCCTGCGCTGTCGCGGCCGTCACCGTGAGGCCGCGGATCTTGTTCGAGTTCATCAGCCGACCGGTACCCGTCGGTTGCAGGAGGTTCGCGGGATCGCCCTGGTCTGAGCGGGGCTCGTCGGCGGCCGCCGCGACCATGATCACGTCACGCCTGTTGGCGTACTCGATCGCCTGCTTGATCTCGGGCGACGCGGCTTCACCGGAATCGGTGCCGAAGCTCATGTTGACCGCGTCGGCGTGGTGCTTGACGGCCCACACGATCGCCGCCGCGACGCTGCCCTCGCTGAGATCGGTCTTCGCCACGAGCAGCTTGCAGTTGAAGCCCGAGCCGACGATCCCGTAGTGGTTGTCGCCGCGTGCACAGGCAAGTGAGGCGACATGCGTGCCGTGGCCGACCTCGTCGGTGCGGGCGCCACCATGGCCCTTGATCCGATCGAGATCGACGGTGCGCTTGATCTTCCCTTCGAACTCGGGGTGCGTTCCGTCGATCCCCGTGTCGAGGATCGCGATCGTCGCGGCCGGCCCGCGAGTCTGATCCCAGCCGTCGAAGAATCCCGTGCTCAGAGCCCACCACTCCTCGGTGATGCCGGCGGGCGCACCCGGCAGCTGGCTGGTCAGCGCGAAGTCGTTGGGCGTGTAGCGCAGCTTGAAGCGACGCTCGGCGCGGACGGTCTCGACTGCCGGGTCGTCACGTAACTCTCGCGCGAGTTCCGCCAGCGACTGCCCCGGCGCGGGCTTTACGACCGCCAGCCCGATCTCCGGGACCGTCGGCAACGCCAGGCGCGCGCCCGAGCGCGCCACGACTGCTGTCGCCACCGCGGCTTTCGCCTTCGGCTCGGTCTCGGCAGCCGGCTGCTGCTTGAGCGTTACGAGCAGCCGCCCTGTCTTGGGTAACTCTGCTGCGTTTGCGACACCCGGCACAAGTGCCAAGGCGAAGAGTGTCAGGACGGCCGCGCTCCCACGTCGACTCATTCAGTGCTCTTTTCTAGAAACCGAGCGCGAATTTCGCGTCTTCAGACATCCGCTCCGGAGTCCAAGCTGGCGTGAAGGTCATGGTGGATTCGACGCTCTCCACGCCCTCGACCTCGCTCACGAACTCGTCGATCTGCTCGGTGACCTGAGGGCCGATCGGGCAGCCCGGCGACGTGAGCGTGAACGTGACGTGAACGTCACCACCCGTCACTTCGACCCCATAAATCAGGCCGAGCTCGACGAAGTCGAGCCCGAGTTCAGGGTCGATGACGTTGGTGAGTGCGTCCTCTACCTCTTCCGCTGTAGGCATGAACTTGAGTCTAGTAACGCCAGGTATGTAGTCTCGCGCGCATCGTCCTGTTCTCCGCCCATCCGCCGTTGCTGCACGTGTCTGGCGATGAGGATTGTTCCTCCCAGGCACTGCGCCGTCCCGCGCTCTCGCGGGCGCAGCAGCTGGCGGAGGATCTGATCGTCGATTTGACCGAGCTCGAGTTCGCCGACGCGTCCTTGATGATCGATCTGGCGATGGTCGCGCGGCGCCTGCGCAAGGCCGAGGCGACGATGAGCATCCGCGGCGCGCAGCCCCAGATCGAGAAGCTGATCGAGATCGCCGGCCTGCATCGCCTGCCGAGCGTGAAGCTGTTCGGTTCGTCTGTGGCCTGAGACGACGCGGAGCGATCTCCGCGTGGCGTCGTTTCGTACGGGTATGTAGCGGACCATGGCACGGAAGATCCTGATCTGGAGTTTCGGCTTAGCAAGCCTGCTTCCCATCGCGGTCGCAGCGATCTGGACGGTCGGGATCTGGATCGAGGTCGCTTTTGGCGCCTCGCCGATCGTCTCCAAGAAGTTCGGACTTACCGCCTGGCTTGTCTTGCTGGCGCTTGGGACAGCCCTACTCGCGGTCTACATCCGGCATGCTCTACGGAATCCACAGATAACCGAAGAGATGAGGATTATCTGGCCGTTGATTCTCGTGGTCGGCAACGGCTTTGTGATGCCGTTTTACTGGTGGATCTACATGCGTCCGGGCCGCAAACCGGATCTTCTCGATCCGCTCAGGACAGGCCGACTGCGCGCCTAGAAGGCGTTACGCCCGCGCAAGACGGGCCAGCCGCTCGCCCTTCTCCGTAACAACGAGCCCACCGGCGGGACCACTCGTCACCAGGCGACATCGTTTTCGCCTCCTCACGGCGCGACAAAAGTTCCGCTCTATCGCTTGCCGCTGAACGGACGCTGGAGGTCGGATTCCCGGAATCCACCGGAGGTCGTCCCTGTGACCGCATACCCGTACAACGCCACGGCGAACACCTGGCTGACGGCTCCCGTTAGCCCAAATATTGCGATCAACCAGATCGCTCCGATGACCGCCAACGTGTAGCCCGCGACCCCGGCGATCCCCACCCCGACTCCGATCAACAGTCCCGCCGGCATTGCGGCGAGCACCGCCCACGCATTGATCGTGACCGTGCCCGCGATTCCCTCTCCCCACCGTTCTCTCATCAGCGACGCCGACCGGCGTACGCACTGAGGCGCGTTACACCCTTCGAGCGCCAGGATCGGAATGACGAAGAAGCTGATGAGACCCCATGCCGCGCCGAGCAGCCAGCTGGCAACACGGCCGCCCCACGGAATGTGCTCGGCGATCTGCTGCAAGATCACTCCGACACCAGCCGCCAGCAGCGCCCAGAGCGCCACTTGCCTAACGCGCCCGAAGGGCACCCGCAGCGCCGCCCGCAGCGTCAGCGTGCTGCCGTCGAGTCGTGCGGAGGCCGCGGCGGCCATCGCGACGTTCAGAAACGTCGACACAAACAACGAAGGCCAGGCGAGCAACGCCGAAAACAGCCCCAAGCGCACCGCATCTGAACTATCGGCGTCGACCGTCCATCCCGACAGCCAAACCAGAAGCACGACGGTCATCACCCCGAACGCAACCGAGAGGCTCGCGAGGATCATCATCGTCGAGTCCGTCCTCAAGATGCTCCAAGCGGTGCGTGTGAGGCGCCAGCTACGGCGGATACGACCCTCGCCGGTTGGCGGCAGATAGCGACCCGTGGGTTTCTCGGGGCTAGCCAACGATCCGTCGGGCCCGCTGTTGCGGTTTGCAAAACTCACGCAACGCGCCGCGACCCACCCAAAGGTGGCGGCCAAGCAGATGACGAGGGCTGCGTTGTTTGGGCCCTCCGGACCGGTGATTGGCACCAGCAGGACAAGCGCACCCAAAGCGCCGAACACGATGAGATATGCCGTCGCGCCGTACCGCTGACGTAGCCGCTCGAGCGTCGACACCGGGTGTGCGACCAGATCACGGGATCTGAGCGCATCAGCCGTCAGCCGCACGGCGCCGGTCAATACCGCGATCGCACCCAATATCAGCAACGCTCCGACCGCCTCTTCGTCGGCATCAAGCACCGTCGACGAGGCCATCAACAGCCAAACGAGGTGGACCGACTGAAAAGCGGCACCCATCGCGAATAGGACCCACGCCGATCGCCGCAATCCGCCGACAGCGCGAGCTGATGACACGCCGACGATGGTCAGCCCCGCGCACACCACGGCCAGCGGACCGACGACGAGGAGCTGGTGTCCGAGGGACGTCGACGGACCCCCCAGACGAGCTTCGACCAGCGCCGCCGACAGAACCGCAGCCACCTCGAGCGCCACCAGCACCCAAGGCAACCTCGCTCCCCGCCAGCCTCCCGTGCCGCGATTCCTAGCCACCATCAGCGCCATACCCAGCTCCGACCGTTTTGGCGCGTTCAACCCGCACGAAAAGCCAGAGGCGAGCTCCGCCGCTAGGGCAGCGCGACCGGCCCGATCATGAAAGAAAAGAGAAACAGACCAAAGAACATGATCCAGGCGCAGCATGCCCAAGCAATTAGGTGACGCCGGCCCCCTACGTCAACGGCGTCATCCTGTACGTCGTCTACCTCCCACCCCATAGCCATTGATGCGCCAACAGCAGCAACTATCAGGGCTATTCCGTTACTGAACTTGACGTCAGCAAGCCAAAGTATGACGCCGAACCCGATCCGAGCGGAACCCATCTTGGAGCCGCTGCTAGCCAGCTTCGGAACAGTTCCTGCCAATGGCGAAGCTGCTCGGATCATCTGTGGCCTGAGGCGGCTAAGCGCTGGAAGCCTGGGCGCCTTCGGGGCTTGAGCATCACCGCCGCTCAGCGCGAGTTCCGGTGTCCTTGTACCCCTTCCCTTCGGACAACTGTGTCCTGACCCGAACTACCGCAGCACCAGATATGCCCCATACCCCCCGGCCGCGGCCGCCGACCCCAAGGCGGCCCAGGCGAAGGTCCAAATACTCGTTATTGGTGCGAGAAGCGCAAGAGCAACGCAACTCAAGATCAAGATCCCGATGACGAGGCGCTGTTCGAAACTAGATTCGGTCCCAGACG
>DATMIZ010000180.1:0-19342 GCA_035554055.1 Baekduia sp.
ACAGCGTCTCCGGTGCAGTCGAGGCGCTGCCCCGCAGCGGCGACTGGGGCGGCCTGAACGACGCCCTTCACGCAAACAACTAAGTCAGGATCTGGACCGCGCGCTCGCAGTCAGCGAGCGTGGGAACGAGTGCTACGCGCAGATGGCCCTTGCCATACGGGCCGAACATCGAGCCGGGAGCGCAGACGATCCCCTTTTCGACCAGATCGAACGCGAACTGCTGCTCGTCGGCGATCGGCGTCGTCATCCACAAGAAGAAGGTCGCCGGGCCGCCGACGTGGGTAAGGCCGACGTGCTCGAGAGCGGGGAGGACCAGGTCGCGCTTGGCGCTGTATCCGGCGCGCATAGCCTCGACATGGCTCTCGTCGGAGTACGCGGCGATCGCCGCGCGCTGCACCATCGCCGGCGGCGTGACGCCGGCATAGGGCCGGAAGCGGTTCAGTGCTCCGACCAGGTCCGGATCGCCGGCAGCAAATCCGATCCTGTATCCGGGCATCGAGGATCGCTTGGAGAGCGTGTTGAAGACGATCACGTTGGTGCGGTCAGCGAGCTGTAGTCCCGAGGCCGGGGCGTCGCCTTCCAACCAGATCTCCGAATATGCCTCGTCGCAGGCAAGCACGACATCGTGCTCGCGCGCCAGGGCCGCGGCTTGCTCGAGGTAGCCCAGATCGACCACGGCGCCCGTCGGGTTGTTCGGGTAGTTGAGCCAAAGGATTGCCAGTCGCTCCCACGGGACACGATCAAGGTCCGGGAGATACCCGGTGGCGGCTTCGATCGGCAGCGTGACGATGTCCTTGCCGGCGAACATCGCACCGCGCTCGGGCACCGGATAGCCCGGCGCCGTGACGGCCACCGCCTCGCCGGCGACGACCTGCGCCAGGTGGAAGATAGGCTCCTTGGACCCGATCGTCGGCACGATGTCCGTGTCGGCATCGACCTGCGCTCCGTACCGTCGCGAGATCCAGCCTGCAACCGCTTCGCGAAACTCGGGCAGGCCCGGCGACAGCGGATAGGTGGAGACGTCCGGCGTGCTGTGCGAGAAGGCGTCGCGGACGAACTGCGGCGTCGGTTCACGCGGGACGCCCTGGCCGAAATCGATCAGCTGTACGCCCCGGGCAGCCGCGGCGCGCTTGGCTTCCTCCAGCCTTGTGAACGGATAGACGCCGATCGAATCCAGGACCGGGCTCAGGCGCATGCGAACGCCCGCAGGATCTCATCGGCGCGCTCCAGAGCAGCGACGGCGACCTTTTCGTCGCGCATGTGCGCCTCGTTGGGGTCACCCGGGCCAAAATTTACGGCCGGGACACCGATCAGGCCGAACTCGGCCACCGGCGTCCACGCCTGCTTGGGCTGCACCGCGAGATCCCCGGCGGCAACGAGCCGTTGCACGAGCTCGCCCTGGGCGACAGGACCGCTCGGCGAGTTCGAGTCGATCACGAGGTCGCCGTACGGGTCGCAGAGCTCGTGGAGCCGGGCTTCGGCCTCGGTTGCGGGCGTCCCAGGGGCGTAGCGCATGTTCACCTGTGCACTGGCCTCGCCGGGGATGACGTTGCGTGCGATGCCGCCCGCGACGCCGACCACCGTCACCACCTCCTTGTAGGTGAGTTCACCGAATTCGTGCTCGACGGGTGCGATCGCCGCGAGTGCACCGATGCCGGCGGCCGCACGTGTGATCGCGTTGTCAGCGAGCCATGGGCGCGCCGAGTGGCCGCTGCGACCGCTGAAGTTCCAGGTCGCGTTGATGTTGCCCAGGCAGCCCGCGTGTAGGTCGTTTGCCGTCGGCTCCAGCACGATCGCAAGGTCCGCCGTCGCCAGCGATGGCTCCCGGCGCAGCAGCGGCGTCAGTGCCATCTCGTTGAACGGAAGCTCCTCGCGCCCGAAGAACACGAACCCGAGATCGACTGTCGCGTCGGTAGGGGGGTCGAGGATCAGCTCGATCATCACGGCAATCCCAGCCTTCATGTCGCTCGCGCCGGCACCGTGCACGTGGGTGCCGTCGTGGCGCCCGGGCAGATTGCCTTGCGCCGGAACCGTGTCGAGATGCCCGGCCAGCAGCACCAGCGGACGATCACGACGCTCGGTGACGCCGGCGAGGATGCACGTGTCGCCGGCATCGACGCCGCCGACCAGCTCAGTCACATGCGCGACGATCTCCGCCTCGCTGCGCGACTCCGACGCGATGTCAACAAGCTCCAGGGTGCGTGCTGCTAGATCGGGCACCCGGCGCACGCTATCTCTTGGCGGAGATCCGGGGACTAATGCTTCTCAACGATGATGTTGGTCGACTTGACGACGGCAGTCGCGGCGTCGCCGGGCTTTAGGCCGAGATCCTCGGCCGCCTCGCGCGACATCAGGGAAACAACCCGATACGGGCCGCACGCGAGTTCCACCTGCGCCATGACGCCGTCCTTCTTGACGTCGAGCACTACCCCTTGGAGATGGTTGCGCGCGCTCGAACGGCCGTCCGAGCTGCGTTCGCGCAGCAATGCGGCGAGATCGGCCGAGCGCAGGAAGCGCTGATTGCCGTGCCGTTCGAACTCGATCCGCCCGTCTTTCTCCCAGCGTCGCAGCGTGTCTACGCTCACGCCGAGCGCCTGAGCCGCGGTGCCTATGCGAACGATGTCGTCCATGTAGGCAACGCTACCGCGATCAACGTCGCGGATAAAGCCGCAGCGCCTCCGCGGCAAACGCGAGAACGATCCGGTCTCCCGGCTCCAGGCGGGTTGCATCCGTGCTGCTGATATCGGCCCGCAAAAGGTCCGTCTGTACGCGCGCGCCGCCGCCATGGGGCGTGACCGCGGTGACGGTGGCCGGGGTCCCATGGTCGGCGAGCATCACGTCCCATGGATAGACGGCGGCGGTCACCGGGCCATCCGCGTGGCCGTTCGCAGCGAAGCGCGTTCCGGACGCCGAGATCAGTTCCCCGTCGCTGACGATGCCCTCAAAAAGCGTCGCTCCTGTGAAGCTGGCCACGAACGCGTCGGCCGGGGCGTCGGTGAGCTCAAACGGGGTCCCTTGCTGACGGATCTCGCCCTCGACAAGGACCGCGACCTCGTCGGCGAGCGCCGCGGCATCGGCAAAGTCGTGGGTGACGAGGATCGCCGGAAGCCCGAGCTCGTGGAGCAGAGCACCGAGCTCAGACCGCACTACGTTGCGCGTCTGCGCGTCGAGCGAGGACAGCGGCTCGTCGAGCAGCAACACTCGCGGATCGCGCGCGAGCGCCCGCGCCAACGCGACCCGCTGTCGTTCACCGCCGGAGATCTCGTTCACCGAAGACGCCGCGAGATGACCGATCGAGAGTCGCTCGAGCAGCTCCGGGACGCGTTCGGCGCCGCCAAAGCCCACGTTCTTGGCAACGGTCATATGGGGGAACAGCGCGTACTCCTGGAAGACCATCCCGATGGGACGGCGGTCGGGGGCGACGTCGACCCGGGCGGCCGCGTCGAACCACACCTGGTCGTCAAGCGCGATGCGCCCTGCATCGGGCCGTTTGAGCCCCGCGATGCAGCGCAGAATCGTCGACTTACCCGCGCCGGATGGGCCCACCAGCGCGAGCACGCCGGCGGGCGCGCTCAGCGTGACATCAAGCGCGAAGGAGCGGAGCTGAGTGGCAATCGAAGCTTCGAGTCGGCCCATGCGGCGATCAGTTTGTAGGAAAGAAGCAGGGCTGCGCTGAAGACCACGAGCACGATCCCGATTGCGAGCGCGACATCCAGGCCGGTGTCGAGGCTCTCGTAGATCGCGAGCGTGAGCGTCTGCGTTTCCCCCTTGACGTTGCCCGCGAACATGATCGTCGCACCGAACTCGCCGACGCCGCGGGCAAACGCAAGCACCCACCCGGACAGCAGCCCGGCGGCAGCCAAAGGGAGCGAGATGCGCCAGAACGTGCGTGCCGGCCCAGCGCCGAGCGTGCGTGCGGCGTCGATCAGGCTCCGATCGACGCTCTCGAACGCCGTTATGCCCTGACGCACGTAGAACGGCGACGCCACGAACGTCACGGCGGCAACGACAGCCCACTCGGTGAACGGCAGGACGATCCCCGCGTCCTGCAGCTGGCTACCGGCGAGGCCGCCGACGCCGAAGGCAGCCAGCAAGCCGATCCCGGCCACTGCCGGAGGCAATACGAGCGGTAGCTCAACGAGCGTAATCACCAGCGCTCGCCCGGGAAATCGCCGTGACGCGAGGAAGTACGCAGCCGGCGTGCCTAGCGCCACGATGAGCACGTTGGCGATCAGGTTCGTCCGCAGCGTCACTTCGAGCGCACTTCGCACGACGTCCTCGCCCAGCAGCGCAGGGACATCACCGAGCGGCGCCTCGGTGAAAAGCGCGATCAGTGGAAGTGCGAGGAACGCCAGTGCCGTCGCCGCGCAGAGCGCGAGCAGGCCGGTGAAGGCATTGCTGCGCAACGCGGTCATCGATCCGCTCCTGTCTGCGAGTCAGCGGCCGGTAGACCGAACCCGTGCTCGCGCAGAGTGCTGCGGCCGGCTGGCGCCGTGAGCTTGCTGATGAATGCGTTGGCGCCCTCACCATTGCCGCCCGGCCGCCGCACGACGCACGCCTGATACTCCACGGGCGGCTGTGCCCAGCGCGGCAGGTCAAGTGTCTTCACGCGCCCGGCGGCGGCCTTCCCGTCGGTGTAGTACACGAAGCCGGCATCCGCGGACCCGAGCGCCACCTTTGCCGTGATCTGTGACACGTTGGACTCGTTGGAGACCTTGTTGCGGCTGAGAATGTCCGAGAGCCTCATTCGCGCGAGCAGCTTGCGCGTGTAAGCCCCGATCGGCACCGCCGATCCGCCGATCGCGATACGCCTGCCGCCCGCCTTAAGGTCGGAGACCGACGCAACGGTCGATCCGCCCGTTCTCACGATGAGGACAAGCCGGTTCGTCGCGAAGGTGACCGGCTGGGTGCACAGGCCTTGTCGATAGAGCGCCTGCGTTTCGCGCGGTGACGCCGAAGCGAACACATCGGCCGGAGCCCCGCGCTCGATCTGAGCCTGGAGCGCGCCCGAGCCGCCGTTCGAATAATGGGCGTCGGCGATGATCGCGGGCAGGACGTCTGACAACGAAGATGCCGCGTAGACCGTGGGTGCCGAAGCACGATCCGTTGGAAGCGCTTTCACGGCCAGAACTGCCGCCAGCAGGGCAGCAGCGGCCGCGACCACCAGCCACCGCTTCATAGGCTTGGGTGTGGGTCGAAGTGTCATTGCTCGCGGTGACAATACATAGGTATTACCTAGGTGATTATGACATGTGCCGCCGGGAGGGAGTAGTCCGGTCGGGCCGCGCGCGCCGGAATACAATGAACGGGTACGTGACAGCTAAGAACCGCAACGGGCGCACCTCGATCTCCGTGAATGGAACCGCGATCAAGGAGGGCCGCGCCAAGCAACGTGCCTTCTGCGTGGCGGCGCTCGCCGAGGGAGACGATCTATCGGAGCTTGCTGAGCTGCTGAGGACCGCCGGCGTCGCGGTGGTGGGCGAAGCGGTGCAACACCGTGACGAGCCGCACCCGGACACCTACCTGGGGCAGGGCAAGATCAACGAGGTCAAGGCCGCCGCCAAGCAGGCGGACGCGAACGTCATCGCCTGCGACGACGAGCTCTCGCCGCGCCAGGGTCGCAATCTCGAGGCCGCGCTCGGGATCCCGGTGATCGACCGCACCGCCCTGATCCTCGACATCTTCGCCGGGCATGCATCGACGGCAGAGGGCAAGCTGCAGGTCGAGCTCGCGCAGCTCGAATACAACCTCGCGCGCATGCGCGGGCTGTGGACCCACCTCGAACGACTCGGCGCCGGTATCGGCACGCGCGGACCGGGCGAGTCTCAGATCGAGACCGACCGCCGCCTCGCCCGCGACCGCATCGCTGCGCTGAAGCGCAAGCTCGAGCACGTCAAGTCAACGCGCGACGTCCAGCGCGCTGAACGCGAGCGTGCACACCTGCCGCAGGTCGCGCTCGCCGGCTACACGAACGCGGGCAAGTCGACGCTGCTGAACGCGCTCACGGGCGCCGAGGTAGGAGTTCGCGACCGCCTCTTCCACACGCTGGACCCGACCACCAGGCAGCTGGAAATCGACGGTCGTGGCTACCTACTGACCGACACGGTCGGCTTCATCCGCAAGCTCCCGCACCAGCTCGTGGACGCGTTCGGGGCGACGCTCGAGGAGACGCGGCGAGCAGATCTGATCCTGCATGTCGTCGACGCCTCGGCCGAAGAGGAGGAGATGCTCGAGATGATGGCCGCCGTCGACGAGGTGCTAGCGGAGATCGGAGCGGGGGAGAATCCACGCGTGCTGGTGCTCAACAAGGCCGACGCGCTCGACGAGGATCGCCGGCTCGAGCTCGGTTTCCGCCATCCGGACGCCGAGTTGGTCAGTGGCGTCACGGGCGAGGGTCTCGAACGCCTGCAGGCGCGTATCGAGCGGGAGTTCGCCAAGACTCTGCAGTCGGTGGAACTGCTGCTGCCGTTCAGCGAGGGCGGCAGTCTCGCGGAGCTTCACGAGTTGGCCGGCGACCTGAACCGTGAAGACACCGCGGCCGGAGTCCGTGTCGTGGCACGCGTTCCGGCGACCGTCGCGAAGCGCTTCGAGCGGTTCGTCATCAACGGGCACGTGGCCTGAGTGCAGATCAAGCGACTCGACCCGCGCGCCATCATTCCGGTGCGGGCCAACGAGGGTGACGCAGGCTTTGATCTTGCGGCGCTCGACGCGGTTTCGATTGCGCCTCAACAGCGCGCGAAAGTGCGCACGGGGCTGGCGATCGCGCTCCCGTCGGGCCACGCGGGGCTCGTATTGCCACGTTCCGGCCTCGCGCTGAAGCACGGGATCGCGCTGGTCAACGCGCCCGGACTGATCGACGAGGGCTATCGCGGCGAGCTGCAGGTGCTGTTGCTCAACACGGACGCCGAGGAGACCTTCGAGGTGCTGCCGGGCATGCGGATCGCACAGCTCGTCGTGATCGCCGTGGCTACGCCCGCGCTGGAAGAGGTCGCTGAGCTCGGCGACAGCACGCGCGGGCACGCGGGCTTCGGTTCAAGCGGGCACTGACTGGAGCCCGGCCGCGGCGCTGGCCTGCGCATGCGCGGCGGCCTCGAACGAGTCGTCAAGCGGCAGCAGCGACTCAAGCCCCGTCGCCGTCTTGATCAGCCAGTCGGCAAACCATGCGTTCTTGGGCAGCAGCGGTCCGTGCAGGTATGTACCGATGACGTTGCCCGCGCGGCAACCTTCAAGCCCTGAGCCGCCATCGTTGCCGTGGCCCCGCAGGACGCGCCCGAGCGCGTTCGCACCGGCGCGGAGCTCGGTGCGGCCACCGTGGTTCTCGAATCCGGCGAGGATCCGGGCGGGTTCGCCTGGTAGCTCGGTCTCGATCGCCACGTTGCCGATCAGCCGTGGCCCGTCGGAGCGGACGGTGCGGACGTCGAGCAGCCCGATGCCGGGGATCTCCTCGTCGCCGACCTCATAGGCGTGACCTAGGAGCTGATAGCCGCCGCAGACACCGAGGATCACGGCGCCGCGCGCGGCCGCCGCAAGCAGCGCAGCGCGCTTGGTTTCGATCAGATCGCGCGCTACGAGCACCTGGTCGCGATCCTGGCCGCCACCGAGGTAGAACAGGTCGTGAGCATCAGGATCGATCGCTTCCTGAAGCCCCGCGGCCGTCACGACACATTCGATCCCGCGCCACCCGCAGCGGCGCTGAAGCAGCAGCAGATTGCCGCGATCGGCATAGATGTTCATCAGCTCCGGGTAGAGCGCGCAGATGCGCAACCGCTCAGGCACGAAACATCACCACTGTTGACCCGACGTAGTCATCTGTTTCGGATATCAAATGCCTAGGCAGTGCGTGCAGCCCGCTGGCAGCGCCTTCGGCCTCGAGTGTGGCGGCATCGACGTTGCTCAACCGGATCACGTCGGTGGATTCGTCGCGCGTGCCGTCGGTTGCGACGACCTCCCGGAGTCTGTGAATCGCGGCGGCAGGCCCTTCGTCGACGATCGACATCGGCCTGCTCGAGTACACGACGCCGTCGATCTCGCACATGTCGGGGGTGGGGAGGATGTCGTCATCGGCAACCGTCGCCTGGAGCGCGTCGGCGATGGCGATCGCGAGAATTCCGCCCGGTCCGAGGGAACGCCGGGCGCAGGCAAGGAACTCAAGGCGCCGACTCGGCCCGCCAAGCAGCTGCACCGTCTGCATCGGGACAATCGCGAGCGCCACCGGCTGATCCAGCGTGAAGTCCCGCGCGTCGGCGACGAGACTGCGCACCGGAAGATCGCCGGTCCGGCGCTCGAGTTCGGCGATCAGCTCAGCGTCATCGTCAAGCGCGATCACCTCATGGCCGGCGCGCGCGAGATCGAGCGCCACACGACCTGTGCCCGCGCCGATATCCAGCACCGGGCCATCGCACTCAGCCGCGAGCTCGCGCCAGAGCGGGAGATCCTCGGTATATGCACCGCATTCGATGTCGTGCCAGACGACGCTGTGGGCCGCGATCATGTGAACTGCCCCCGTACGAGACCGCGGCTAGCGAGTAGTTCGCGCAGCTCCAGCATCGCGGTGTAGGTGGGAAGTGCCATCACTCGCTGCTCGGATCCCGCGACCGCCGCATCGAGCGCCTCGGGCAGCGAGTCGATCACGACGATTGACTGCTCTGGGATCCCAGCGTACTTCAGCCGCAGGCCCATCTCCGCCGCGCGGGTACCGCTGCAGACGGCGCGGCGCACGCGCGGAGCGAGATGCTCGAAGTCGGCGTCCCAGATCCAGCTGATGTCACGGCCGTCGGCAATCTTGTCGTTGAGCACGCAAAAGAGGTCGTGCTGACCGTCTTCGAGCACGAGCGTCCGCAGAACCTCGTTGGCGCCGGCCGGATTTTTGATGAGCAGCAGGAGAAGTTCGCGACCTTCGACCTTGATCGTCTCGGCGCGCCCGAACGCCGGCCGGACCGCCCGTAGGCCGGCCGCGCTCTCCTTGAGTGTCGCGCCCATCGCCGTCGCGAGCGCGACGGCTCCAAGCGCGTTGTAGACGTTGTAGAGACCGGGGAGGGGCAGCGAGACGTCGATCTCGCCCGTCGGCGTCGAGATTGTGACGCGCGCCCCGCGAACACCGTCAAGAACGACGCTCGTGGCCGCGACCTGCGGGACGGGCCGAGTGGCGCCGCAGTTGTCGCAGTGGTAATGCCCGAGGTGGCCAAGGAAGACCGCGTCGTAGCGGTACAGGTGCCCGCAGACGCGGCAATGTTTGGCGTCGGACGCGTGCTGCATGCCCGCGAGCGCCATCGAGGTGTCTTCTACCCCGAAATGGACGATTCCGGTGCGTGCCTCATCGGCGCCCAGTCCGGCCACCATTGGATCGTCGGCGTTGAGGATCAGGCGGGTGCTGCGCAGCCCCGAAGCCAGCTCCTTCCAGCGGTCGGCGATCGCCTCTAGCTCCCCGTAGCGATCGAGCTGATCGCGGAAGAGGTTCGCGAGCAGCAGCGCCTTGGGATGCACCTGGCGCACGACGTCCGCAAGCCAGAACTCGTCGACCTCGAAAAGGCCCGTATCGCCGCTCATGCGCGATCCGTGGGCGGCGTCGAGCAGCGTCGTCGCGATGCCGCCCGACATGTTTGCGCCGGCGCTGTTGTGCACGAGCTTGGATCCGCCCTGCTCGAGGATCGACGCGACCATCGCGGCGGTGGTCGTCTTGCCGTTGGTGGCTGAGATGACGGCGCTTCCACGATCGAGCCGCGATGACAGCTGTTCGATCGCGCTGGGCTCCAGGCGCATCAGCACCTTTCCCGGTAGTGAGGTGCCCGCGCCACGCCCGCTGAGACGCGTGAGGCGGGCCACGAGGCGGGCTGTGAGGAGCTTGGGCCCGAGCACTAAAAGAGCGTCACCGGCGCGAGTTCAGCGGGATCGGCGTCCTCGAGGCACTGCGCGGTGTCGTTGTGCGCGTCGTTGACCGCAGTCGAGACCGGCCGGCGAGCGGTTGCCGAAGCGTCGAAGGGGCGAAGGAGGTCGAGTGCGTCCGAACGTGGTGTTTCGTGGCTCAGCCAGGCAGCCTCCGCGTCGGGACCCGCGAGAATCACGGGCATGCGGGGATGGATGTCGCGCAGTACGTCGTTGGCCTCCGTCGTCACGATCGTGCAGCTGTCGACGCGAGTTTCGCCCTCGCCGTGCCAGATCGTCCACAGGCCGGCGAAGGCGAATGGCGCGCCGTCGGCGCGGGTCACGTGCCAGGGCAGCTTGTTGCGGCCTTCGCGCGGCTGCCACTCGTAGAATCCGTCGGCCAAGATCAGGCATCGGCGTGTGTCGAGAAGGTCGCGATACGCCGGTTTCTCGGTGATCGTTTCCGCGCGGGCGTTGATCATCTTCGGACCTCCCTTTGGATCATCGGCCCAGTGCGGGACGAGGCCCCAGCGCAACAGGGACCCGCGTGGCTCTCCGTCCCGCGTGGTCGTGACGGCGACCACCTCGTCGTCAGGGGCCACGTTGAAACGCCGGATCGGCTCGATGCGCTCGCCAAGAGGGAACCGACTACGCAGTTCAGTCGGTCCAGGCCCCGCGAGGGAGTATCGCCCGCACATCGCCCGATTGGCGGTCAGGCGGCGCGCTTGGCCCGGGCTGCCTTCTGCCGGCGTCTGCCGAACAGGAACAGCACGCCGAGCGCGACCAGCACGACCACCAGGCCCAGGTAGAGGGAGGGCAGCAGTGAAACGCCGCCGAAAGGCAGCGAGATGAGCTGCACGACGCCGGCGCCAAGCGCCAAAATGGCGATCACGAGCAGCGCGATGAGGGCGAAGCCTCGAATTCGAAGCAAAATCGACGAGCCCGGGGGAGGCGCGATCAAGCCAGTGAAGAGCAGCATCCGCAGCTGCCACTTTCCAGGGGCCTCCTGACCGAGGCGCTCGACAGCGATCTTGAGGTCGTTCGGACGTCGTTCGGCGAGGGCAAGCGATGCGTCCGCCATGCGCCGCAGCGCCATCCGCTCCTGGGGCCGGGCCGCAGCGATCGCGCGGCGGAAGTATTCACGAGAGGCCTTCGCGTCGTAGCGCTCCGCGGCGCGGGCGCCCAGGATCGCGAGCGCGGCGGCCTTGTTGCGCTGCTCGGATTGCAGCTGCTCGTCGGTGCGCTTCTCGAGCTCCTGCATCGCTCCGAGCGAGCTCGTTTGCTGCATCTTGACCTGGCGCTGTTTCGGCGGCATCTACCCGGAAGCGTACCGGTCGTGGTGGCGGCTCAGAGGCTCAGCCGTGTCGGATGCTGCGCATCCTCGCCCGCAGCGTATTGCCGGTGCGGGTCTCGGTACCGATCACGCCGGCCTTGACCAGAGCAGGGGCCATTCGGTCCGTCGCCGCGTCGAGGAACGCGGCGTTGTACTCCCACTCACGCGTCAGCATGATTCCGTCACCGCCGACGGCGTCCATGAAGTCCATCATCTGCCCGGCCACCTGCTCGGGCGTACCGCGGAAGCCGCCCCGTGACTTGGCGAAGGACTCGATCGACTGGCGCAGCGTCTTGCCCATCCTGCCCATCTCGGCCAAGGTCTGGAACATCGACGTGATGCCGGCGCCGGGCAGATCGGCCGGAATCGGCTCGTCGAGAGGGAGGGTCGCGAGGTCGAAGTTGATTGACGCCGACCACCATTCCAGCTGGGAGTAGAACTGGGCGTCGGTGACAGGCACCGGGACCTCGGGATCCCAGTCGTCAGGCTCAAATGCCACGTTGCAGCCGAAGACGACCATGAGGTCGTCGGGATCGCGACCGGCGAGTTCGGCACGGCGGCGCAGATCCTCGCGGATCTCACGTGCTGCGTCGACGTCGATACCCGGCACGGCGAACACGAACTCCGCGTGCTTGGCCGCGAAGTCGCGGCCGCGTGGCGATGCGCCCGCCTGGGCCAGGAACGGTACGACCTGCGGGGAGCGCTGAGTGTTGAGAGGCCCGCGGGATCGGAAGTGCTTGCCGACGTGATCGACGGAGTGGACCTTGGACGCGTCGACGTAGGTGTCGCTCTCAAGGTCGGCGATCACGGCGCCTTCTTCCCACGCGTTCCACAGCTTCTTGGTGACCTCGACGAACTCGTCGGCGCGGTCGTAGCGCTCGCTGTGGTCAGGTAGGACGTCGAGGCCGAAATTCGCTGCGGCATCACCTTCGAAAGAGGTGACGATGTTCCACCCGATCCGCCCGCGAGTCAGGCTGTCGAGCGTGCTGAAGGTCCTGGCCACTTGGTACGGGTTGGAGAACGTCGTCGACGCGGTACCAAGCAGGCCGATCCGGTCGGTGGCCCTACCCAGCACAGGAAGCAGGCACAGAGGGTCGTGTGCCGGCGCCGTGGCCGCCCATCGCAGGGCCGCATCCATGGAGCCGTCGCTACGGCGCTGCACCGCCAGCGTGTCGTGGTAGAAGACGAAGTCGAACTCGGCGTCCTCGAGACGCTTGGTGGTCTCGACGTAGTAGTCGCCGTCCCACCAGTCGCCGCCGTGGAGGCGATCATCGGACGCCAGCCAAGCCGGCGGGGTGAAGGACTGCAGAATGCCGAGGGCGAACGGCTGCCGCTTATGAGCCCCATTTGCCTCTACATGGTCGTTCACAATCAATCGCTCCTCGTGAGCCGTCGCGGTGGGCGGAGCCTATTGTGCCGACGAGCGCACAAACGGACCTGATGGCTCAGAGGCCGGGCGGATGGCGGGCTACATAACCCGCCGTCGGGCGGCGATCGCGCTGCCAGCGCGAGCCGGTGTCCCAGCGCCCGCTGGTGTCGTAGCGGCGGCCCTTGATGATCATGAAGGTGTGCCCGGCGTTCGCGTAGACGGTGATCCAGCGGCCGGGCCCAGGCTTGCCCCAATGTTGAAGCTGCCCTGATGCCAGGGGAGTCCGCAGCGCGCCGATCGCGTGCAGCACGTAGGAGACCGAGCCTGAGCAGTCATAACCGCTGTCGCTGAATGATCCGTGTCCGCCGCCCCAGCGGTAGGGCTTGCGCGCGATGCGATCACCTGCCCGGATCGCCGCTGCGACGCGCCGTGCGGTGCCGTTGCGGCGGCTAGGGGTCGGGATGCGACCGCGCTTAAGCAGCGGCCGGTTGCCTTTGAAGCCGAGCACGTTCCAGGTGGCGGGCCCGACGACGCCGTCCGGGGTCATCAGGTTGCGTCGCTGAAAATCCTGAACGGCCGCCTTCGTGGCTGGTCCGAACACGCCGTCGGCCTCGATCCCGAGCTTGCGCTGTACGAGCCGCACCGAACGCCCGCGCGACACGTTGGCGCCGCTGCGATGTCGCGGTGTCCGGCCGACGATGCGCCGCCAGGTCTTGGTACCAACGATTCCGTCCGCCGTGAGGTGGTGTTTGCGCTGAAAGCGCTTCACCGCGCGGACCGTCGCGGGCCCGAAGTGACCGTCGGCGTCGACGTGGAGCGCGCGCTGCAGTTTCACCACGCGCTTGCCCGATGAGCCCTTCTTGAGCGGCTTTGCCTCGGCGGCGGCGGGCAGCGCGACGAGCGCAGCTGTGGCCGCGAGCGCGGCCGCGCGTCTTGGGTCCGGGCGCTTCATGAGCATCTCTTGTAGTCGACGCCTGCGCTCGGAATCGCAGGATCACATGCACGCTGATGTCGAGGGCGGATTGCGCCGCGGAGCTGCTTGGGGCCGGGGCTGTGCCGGCGTCGACACTTCTGCAATGCCCGCTAACGGATGTTATGTATACCTAGAAGTGGAAATTGAGGCTGAAGTAGCGTCTGGCGCTATGCCTGCGGCGTACGTCTACATCCTGCGTTGCTCAGACGGCTCGCTTTACACAGGCTGGACTGTGGATCTCGACAAGCGGATCGTGGCGCACAACGCCGGCACAGCGAGCCGTTATACGCGTAGCCGGCTGCCTGTGAGCCTGTTTGCGAGCATCGCGCTGGACGATCGCAGCGCCGCGCGTCGTGAGGAAGTTCGCGTCAAACAGCTCTCACGCGCCGAGAAACTGGAGTTGGCGGCGTCCTGGCCCGCGCCGATCTGATCGTGGGTCTCAGTCGCCGATCAAGGGCAGCCCGTCGAGGAGCCCGGCTAGCGTCAGGACGTCGCGCGGGATGAACTCGGCGACGGTCAAACCGACGATGTCGGACGCCGCGGCGAGATCTTGCACCACGCGGCGGGCCTGCTCACCGGTAAGTCCCCCCGGCACCTGGCCCAGTCCCAGGGCGTGCTCGTCACTGTCAATCACGTCGACATCGAAGTGGATGGCGACCTTCGTCGCACCGGTCGACTCGAGCCACTGCAGCAGTTGCGCGCTGCTGTCACGCAGTTGGTCTGGAGGGAAGGACGTGATTCCCCACTCGGCAATGTTCGGGAAATCATCTTCGGTCCAGTCGTGGAGACCGGCGATTGCGACGCGATGCGTATCGATCGTGGCCGGGAGTGACCCGATGATCTCCTCGTCACCGTGGCCGGTAAGGGCCGCGAGTGCCATCGCGTGATACCCGTCGTACCCGCTCTGCGGGGTCCCGACATCGGGATGGGAGTCGATCCAGACGATGGCCAGGTCTTCGCCATAGCGATCGGCGAGCGCAGCAAACGGCGCCACGCTGACCGAACACTCACCGCCGAGCGTGAGGATGCGGTCGACATCGTGGCGGGCGATCGCCTGTTGCGCGGCGGCCAGGGACGCGGTCAGCGCACCACGTGCTTCGATGCCGCCCACAGCCTCGGAAGGCGGGTCTGCCGACTCGACCGGCACGATCTCGGTCGGTCCACCATGGTCGGGCAGCACGGCCTGCAGCACGCGCGCGCCGACCGCATAGCCGCGGCGAGCCTGGTGGAGCGGGAACTCCGGAAGCAGTTGGGCGACCACGCCGGTGCCGGCGCCCTGCCACTGTGGCCAGACAAGCCGGAGCGTCCGCTCGTCGTCGAGGTTGGACGGCATATCGGTTGGATTGGTCATGAGCTCGTCGACACCCTAATCCTCTGAGACGACGATTGTCAGTTCCTCGCCGCCGGCATGCACGATGTCGCCCGCATGTAGCTGGGCGCCGCGCCGTTGTTCAGGTTTACCGTTTACGCGCACCTTCCCCGTCGCCAGGATCGCCTTGGCCTCGTCGCCGCTGGACGCCACGCCGGCGAACTTCAAGAGCTGCCCCAGGCGGATCGTGTCGCCGCGGATCGCGATATCGGTCAAATCGCCGACTCGTCGAAGGCCTTTACGAGCTTCTTGGGCGCCGCCAGCCGCCACGCCTCCGCCAGGAGCTCGATGAGCTCATCCTGCGGCACATCGGCGATCTGAGCGCCGATCCAGCCGTGCCGGCCGACGTGCGAAGGCACGAAGTACGTGTCCGAGTCGGTGGCGATAAGCGCCTTCTGCGTCGCCATGTCGGCCTTGAGGCGCACGCTCTTCTCATCGGCCGACAGGATCGCGAAGATCTTCTTTCTGACGCGGAACGTCGGGTGGTCGCCCCAGGTGAGCTCTTCGTAAGCCTCAGGCAGCGACAGCGCGAGTGTTCGGAGATCTGGGATAGCCACGTTGTAGCCGCTGGACCGGCCGCCGCGCTCAGCTGAGGTCGAACTTGAGCTGGGAGGTGGGGCGCTTGCGTCCCCCGGGCAGCACGTCCGGTCGCGGCCTGGCGGCCTCCTTGAAGACCGAAACGACATCCCGGCCGGACAACGGCGCGGCCGGCTTACCGTCGCAGCGGTCGACGATCAGCCGGTTGAGCCGCACGCCGCGTACGACCGCGTAATAGTTGCCGGTGGCGCCACGCGCGAAGACGACGTCGCCAACTTCCACCTCGGACATCGGAAGAACCCTACGGGATCGGCGTCGGCTGGTTTGCAAAGACGCGCCCCGGCAGCACGTAAGGTTCGCGCTGTGAACGAGGCCGTCGTCTGGCGTGAGGGAAAGCTGCAACCGGCGTCGGAGGCCACGGTCTCCGTGCTGGATGCGGGCGTTCTGTACGGCGACGGGCTGTTCGAGACGATGCGCGTCGTCGACGGTCGAGTCGAGTGGCTCGCGGAGCACATCGATCGGCTGCTGCGTTCCGCAACGGCGCTGAGGCTCAGCGCGCCGGGCCGTGCTGTGCTCATGGCCGGATGCGAGGCCGCGGCGCAGGCGGCCGGATTTGAGCGAGCAAGCCTTCGCCTGACGGTCACGCGTGGCGTCGTGGGGTCTCTCGGCCCGCGTGGAGCCGCGCAGGCGACCACGGCCTCCTGGTGGGTGATGGTCAGTCCCGTGGCGCCGGCATCATCGGTGCCGGTCAAGGCCGTGCTGCTGGATCCCGCTTTCGCGCCGCCGCGTCCGGAGCACAAGAGCCTCAGCTGGCAGCACGCGATCGTCGCCCAGATAGAAGCCGGTGACGACGAGGGCATCTACACAAACGCCGCCGGCGAGATCACCGAGGCCATCTCGGCGAACGTGTTCGCTGTCATCGACGACGAACTGCGAACGCCGCCGGTCGAGCTCGGGCTTCCCGGAGTCACCCGAGGCGGCGTACTCGCGGCGGCGCGCGAGATCGGGATTGAGCCGAGCGAGGTTTCGATCTCGGTTGCGGATCTGCGCCGGGCTTCGGAGGTCATGCTGAGCGGGGCTGTAGGGCGACTACGGCCGGTGCTGACGCTCGATGGAGAGACGGTCGGCGACGGCGTCCCTGGCCCGGTCTACGCCCGGTTGCTGGCGGCCCTCCCCTCTGCCTAGCTCAGAATTCCGCGGCCTCGGCGAGCGTTGTGATGAGCGCTGAAACCTTCCCGCCCTGCCAGGCGATCGGAGACGCACCAGGTTCCTCGACGATCAGGTCTGTACCGAGCGCGGCCGCATAGCGGTTGGCGAGATCCAGCGGATGGCCAGGATCGGGCGCGTCCCGGGTCCCCACGACTGTCACCGGGCAAGCGATCGCACCGAGATCACCGAGCTGGGCGAACGGCTGGGACCGGGGCGTCTGCTGGAGCGCGTCGGCGACCGCGAGCGGGTGCTCATGCAGTTCCATGCGTTGGCGCAGCACCGTTGTGAGCGTCTTGGTCCAACGTTCGTCGGGCGAAGGCGGTCCGTAGGCCTCCACGAATCCGTCCACGCCGCCCGTTCGTAACGCGTCCGCGAGCATGTCCCAGCGTGCCAGGACGGTGGCGTCGCCGACCTGGTCGGGGTCAAATCCAGGCGTCATCACAAGCAACCCAGCTGCCCGATCCGGATGTTCGAGCGCGAAGCGCAGCGCGGTGTGCGCGCCCATCGATGCACCCGCGAGGACAGCGCGCCCGATCCCTGCGTCGTCCATGACCCCGCGCAGATCTGCGGCAAGATCGTCGTACGAATAGCTGTCGGCGGGGTCCGAAGCTCCATGTCCGCGTGCGTCGTAGGCGATCACCTGGTGACCTCCGCGTTCGAGGTTCTTTGAGCCCATGACCACGTAGCGGTGCGTCGCCGTGAGGCCGTGGAGCAGGACCACAGGCGTGCCCTCGCCTGCGCGTACGACATTCAGTGTCACGGTCCTAACCTAGTCAGCCATGACCGTGATCGACGTCAACGAAGCAGACTTCCAGCAGGAGGTCATCGAACGCTCGAAGGAGATTCCGGTAGTCGTCGATTTCTGGGCCGAGTGGTGCGGCCCCTGCCGGCAGCTCGGACCGGTGCTCGAGAAGGAGGCGAATGCTCGCGAGGGCAAGGTCGTCCTCGCGAAGCTCGACACCGATGCCAACCAGCAGCTGGCACGAGCGTTCGACATCCAGGGCATCCCGGCCGTCAAGGTCTTCAAGGACGGCAAGGTCGTAGACGATTTCGTCGGTGCGCTGCCGCCCGCCCAGGTCGCGAAGTTCTTCGATGGTCTTGTGCCTTCCGAATCCGACGAGCTGGCGTCAGCCGAAGACGAAGCATCGTTGCGGCGAGCGATCGAGCTCAGCCCGGGCCACCCCGCAGCATCCATCAAGCTCGCGACCCTGCTGCACAACAACGGTGACACGCCGGGCGCGCTGGAGCTGCTGGAGACAATTCCGGGATCGTTCGCTGCCGAAGGGCTGCAGGCCCAGATCACGCTCGAGGCCTCCCCCTCTCCGGACATCGCCACCGCGCTGCAGGCACTCGACGCCGGCGAACGTGAGCGCGCGGTCGACCTGCTCATCGCAGCCTTGCCTGGGGCCGGGGACGCAACCGATGATGTGCGTCGAGTAATCGTTGCCGTTCTGGACACCCTCGGCGTCGACCATCCCTTTGCGCGCGACGCGCGCCGGCGGCTGGCCGCGGCGCTCTACTAGTAATCCGTGCTCCCGGGACATTCGCTGGAGCCTGCGGCCCGCGAATGGAAGCCCGGTCGCTGACGGCTCGATCAGACCGGCAGCGCGAGCTGTGCGCGGCGCACCGGCTCAGCCTCCGCTGCGGCCTCGAAGCCCGCGACGCGGACACCGATCAGGCGTACCGGCCGTGGCGGCGCGTAGTTGCGTAGGAGTTCGCAGGCGACACCGGCGATCGTCGCCTCGTCGTTCACGGGTGCGCCGAGGGTTCTTGCTCGCGTGACGTTGGTCCAATCATCGAGCCGGACCTTGATGCCGATCGTGCGGCCTTGCAGGTCGCGGGTCTGGAGATCCTGTGCGAGCCGGCCCGCCTGGCGTCTGATCACCGCCTGAAGCTCACTGAGGTCGTTGACGTCCACATCGAACGTCGTTTCGCTTGAGCGCGACTTCAGCACCCTGGAGGTCACCAGCGGTGAGTCGTCGTGCAGGAAGGCGCGGGCATGCAGCCAACGGCCCTGGCGCTCTCCGAATTGGCCGATCAGCTCCTGCTCCGGAGCCGCCTGCAGCTCTCCGAGCGTCGTGAGGCCGGACGCTGCAAGTCGTTCGGCCGATTTAGGGCCGATGCCCGGGATGATCCGCAATGAGCTGCCTGCCAGGAGCTCGCACGCCTGTTCGCGGCCGATGGCGACGAAGCCAGCCGGCTTATCCAGGTCACTTGCGATCTTGGCGATCAGCCGGTTCGGCCCGATTCCCACCGAAAGCTGGATGCCCGTTGCGTCGTGAACCTCGGCGATGATCTCGCGAAGGACCTTCAGCGGCTTCACGATGTCGGTCAGGTCCGCGTAGGCCTCATCGATCCCCGCCTGCTGCACGACCGCAAGGCGCGTGCGGACGATCCCCCACACCGCTTTGGAGGCGGTTGAGTAGGACTCGAAGTCCGGCGAGACAAGGATCGCATCCGGGCAGAGCCGCAGCGCGCGCGACGTCGCCATCGCCGACCCAACTCCGAACTTGCGCGCCTCATAGCTGGCGGTGGTAACGACTGCCCGCGGACTGTCGTGACTGACGATCACGGGCTTGCCCTTGAGCTCAGGGCGCTTGGTCAGTTCGACCGTCGCAAAGAACGCATCACAGTCGAGATGCGCGATGACCCTCTTTGCCATACGGACAGCCTACGGATACGAACAGACGT
>DATMIZ010000181.1:0-13255 GCA_035554055.1 Baekduia sp.
GGGAAGTCCTCTTCGGATGCCGGCGGTGGCGGTTGCGACAGCATGTAGCTGCGGATCGTCGGAGCGCCGGCCTCGGTGTAGACACCCGGATAGGCGGCTTGGGCGCAGCCGGCGCCAAAGCTGACAACGCCGGCGAGGCGCACGGTGCCACCACCGACATTGAACGCCAATGGACCGCCGCTGTCGCCCTGGCAAGAGTCCTTGCCGGCCTGACCTGCGCAGAGCATCAGCGGCGCTTGGAGATAAAAGCCGTAGCTGTCATCGCAGGTCGAATCGGGGACGAAGGGGATCGAGACGCTCTGAAGCGCGGTCGGATAGTTCGGTGGGACGGTGGCACCGGGGGCGTAGCCCACGGTGCTGCCCCAGCCGCTCACGAGCAGCATGTCGCTCGGCGTATCGATCGTGGCGGCTTCAGCGTCGGTGACGGGCACGAGCGGCGCGGCCGTAGGGATGGTGATCGGTGCCGCGAGCGTCAGCAGCGCAACGTCGTTCACGTATGTGTCGCTGTCATATCCCGGATGTATGTCAACGGCCGCTACGTGGATGCGTTGGCCGCTGCCGTTGCCGAGTGTCGCCGTGCCGGCAAGAACGTCCAGCAGTTCGGGCGCGCCCGTGTACCCATCGACGCAGTGCGCGGCAGTGATGATCGTGGTCGCGTCGCGGATCGTCCCGCCGCAGAATTGGGCGTCATAGGTGTTCGATGTCCCCGCGAAAAGCAGCCCGACCTGCCATGGCGTGGCGGTGATCGGCGTCGACGAACCGCCGACGATTCGGAAGCCGGCCTGCGCCGACGGCGCCGCGACAAGCAGCACCAGCAGCAAGGCAGGGATGAGGCGTACCAAACGCACGCTCATTACTACGGCCGGTGTCTGCCTGATCTTTAGCTCAGATAGGCGAAATGGACCATCCGTCGGTCTCTGCCCGTAGCGACCGAAAGCTCATTAATCCCACAAAATCAGTTGACAATCAGTACAATGCGTTTCAAATGGCGCGGGCAGAGGCAACGGACATCCATCAGCACATGTGGCCCGAGGGCTTCGTGCGCGCGCTCGCTACGCGGACCACGGCGCCGTTCGTACGGACCGGCGTGCGCGGCTGGACGATGCGCATTCCCGGGGAGCCTGACTATGAGTTCAGCGCCACGATCCATGATCCAGGGCTCCGCGCTCGCGCGCTGCGCAACAGCGGTCTCGATCGCGCACTGCTGGCCAATTCGTCACCACTTGGGGTGGAAGCGCTACCCGAGGACGAAGCCCGACCGCTGCTCGAGGCCTGGCACGACGGCGTCTTCGAGATCGCAGCGGATCGCGACGAGGCGGCGTTCGGTGTGTGGGGAGCTCTCCCGATCCATGGCGGCGAGCCGGCCGACGTTGACGTCCTGATCGACCGTGGCGCCGTCGGTATCTCGCTGGCCGCGGGCGCGCTGGCCAGCCCCGCCCAGCTCGACGCGCTGGGCCCGGTGCTCAGGCGCCTCGAGGTACACGATGCGCCGTTGTTCGTCCATCCCGGGCCGGCGCAGCCCGCCACGCACAGCGGCGGGCCGGCGCCATGGTGGCCTGCGCTGACCGACTACGTCGCGGACATGCAGGCCGCGTGGATGACCTTCGCCGGCTGGGGGCGCCGCGAGCATCCCGCGCTGCGGATCTGCTTTGCGATGCTCGCCGGCGGCGCGCCCTTTCAGATCGAGCGGCTGATCGCGCGCGGCGGTCCCGCGACCGCCGTCAGGGACTCGCGGCTGTTCTATGACACGTCCTCCTACGGGCCGAAGGCGATCGCCGCAGCGGCGTCGATCGTCGGCCCGGATCAGCTCGTACACGGGTCGGACCGGCCGCTGGTCGACGGCAATCCATCGACGGCCTTGGGTCGTCAGGCAGCGGCCGCAATGACACGCGAGAACGTCGCGCGACTACTGAAAGGAATCTGACGTGAGCCTGGACGCGGAAGCACTGCAAGCGATCGCCAAGAGGATCGCATCCGACCGGCAGTCATGGGAGCAACACGTCGATCACGATGCCACGGAACGCACGTTTCACCGGCTGCGTCTCGACGACGACCTCGAGGTCTGGATGATCCGCTGGCAGCCGGGCAGCGATACCGGTTTCCATGACCACGACGGCTCTGCCGGGGCAGTGACGGTGGTGCAGGGCGCGGTGATCGAGGAGCGGCTGGTGGTGCGCGACGAGCCCGACGCGACCGTCAACAGCGCGGGTGACACCTTCTACTTCAGTCCGCTTGACATCCATCGAGTCCGTCATGCCGGCGACGGACCGGCGATCACGATCCACGCCTACTCGCCGCCGCTCGGCCGCGTCGGCTCGTACGTGATCGAGGCGGACGGGCGGATCGCGCGCTACGCGATGGACCAGGACGAGGAACTGCGCCAGCTCGCCGCGTAGTCCAGGTAGGGTCGCGTCATGCGCGATGTTGACCATCTGCTGATCGGCGGAGGCATCGCTTCGGCGAGCGCCGCTCAAGAGCTCGTCAAGCAGGGCGCGACATCGATCCTGCTCGTCGGGCGCGAGCTCGATCCGCCCTACGAGCGGCCGCCGGCGACGAAGAGTTACCTGCGTGGCGAGAGTTCCAAGCAGGATGCGCTGATCGATATCCCCGAACCGGCCGAGGTGCTGACGCGCATCAGCGTGATGAACCTCGACACCGAGGCGCGGATCGCGACGCTCTCCAACAAGGAGGAGGTCAGGTACGGCAGCGCGCTGATCGCCACCGGAGCGATGGTCAGGCGGCCACAGATCGAGGGTGGCCAGCTCGACGGGATCCATTTCATCCGCACGCTGCCCAACGCCGACAGCCTGCGCGAGGATATCCAGCAGGCGAAGCAGGTCGTGATCGTCGGCGGCTCGTTCATCGGTGTCGAAGTTGCCGCTTCGCTCGTTGAGCTGGGCAAACAGGTCACGATCGTGATGCTCGAGGACCACCCGTTCGCGAACACACTTGGCGAGCGTGTCGGTCGCTGGGTCAGATCTCTGCTCGAAGGCCATGGCATCGAAGTGCTCGGCGGTGCGCCGCTGGCGGAGCTGAAAGGGACCGAGCGCGTCGAGAGCGTCGAGCTCGAGGACGGCCGCTCGATCGCGGCGCAGGCTGTCGTAATGGGAATCGGCGTCACCCCCGATGTGATGCTCGCCCGCAAGGCAGGGCTGGAGCTCGGCGAGGCCGGAGGCGTCAAGGCCGACGCGAAGCTGCAGACGTCGGCGGAGCGGCTGTTCGTCGCGGGCGACATCGCCGAGTACGAGTCGGTCATCCACGGCGGCGCGTCGCGGCGCATCGAGCACTTCGAAGTGGCGGCCGCCCAGGGACGCACCGCGGCACGCAACATGATGGGCGCGGGGGAGACCTTTGCGGCCGTGCCCTATTTCTGGTCCGATATTGCCGACTGGGCGACGCTCGAGTGCGTCGGCGCGCCGCTTCAGTGGGACGAGGAACGCGTCGACGGCGATGAGTCAGCTGGCGCGTTCTCTGTGCGGTACATCAAGGACGGCACGCTCGTCGGCGCGCTCTCGATCGGCGGCCACGGCGACCTCGATGCCGCGGTCGCAGAACTGACGTCCGGCTAGGAGCGGTCGCGCTCGGCGTACTCGCGGTTCTCCTGGCGCTCGCCGGCGGCCACCGCGAGCGCGAACATGATCAACCCCTGGGCGAGTGCCGGGAAGATCACGAAGAACACGAGTACGAGCCCGAAAGTCGACTGCCAGGCGCTGAGTGCGAGTACGAGATCCATACGGACCGCAAGCCTAGCGAGCCGGCAGGCCGATGTGCCTTGCGATCGGTGTCCGCGACGGTCTGCGATTCCGACCCCGTTGGTAGGATTACAGGACCGATGATCTTCACCACCAAGGCCGAATATGGCGTTCGCCTGCTGATCGAGTTGGGCCGTCACGATGCCGGGCAACCGGTCTCGCTGAAGGCGATCGCGGACGCCGAAGGACTGCCGCTCGCATACCTGGAGCGGATCGTCGCCTTGTTGCGGAAGGCCGGCCTTGTCGAATCGACGCGCGGAGCGCATGGCGGGTACCGTCTGGCGCGGCCCGCGGCTGAGATCCGCATGGATGAGGCGGTGCTGGCGCTCGAAGGAGCGGTCGCACCGATGACTTGTTTCGTCGATGACACCGAAGGCCAGCGAGTGCTCTGCTCGCATGAGACGGACAAGGGAAACGGCTGTGCCACGAAGCTGCTCTGGACTCGCGTTCAGGGCGGGGTCGTGAAGGCGCTGGCCAACACGACGCTCTCGGAACTCGTCGAGTTCTCAGATCGCGCCCCCATCAACGCATAACCAAACTGAAAGCACTGAAAGCACGATGCTCGAGATCAAGAATCTTCACGTCCAGGCGGGCGACAAGCAGATCCTGAAGGGGGTCGACCTGACGGTTGACCCGAAGGAGATCCACGCGCTGATGGGTCCGAACGGATCGGGTAAGTCGACGCTCGCGAACGCGATCATGGGCCATCCGGGGCTTGAGGTGACCGAGGGCCAGATCGTCTTCAACGGCGAGGACATCACCGAAGCCGCGCCGGATGAGCGCGCGCGCCTCGGCCTGTTCATGGCGTTCCAGTATCCGGTCGCGATCCCGGGTGTGACGATCACGAAGTACCTGCGGATGGTCATGAACGCGCATCGCCAGGCCAACGGCGAGGAGGAGATCTCGCTGAAGGAGTTCCGCAAGACCGTCGAGGCCGCGATGGAGCTTGTCGATGTTCCCCGCGCGTTTGCCGCCCGCTACCTGAACGACGGCTTTTCAGGCGGCGAGAAGAAGCGTCTCGAGATCCTGCAGCTTGCTCTGCAGCAGCCGAAGCTGGCGATCCTCGACGAGACCGACTCCGGGCTCGACATCGACGCTCTGAACGTCGTCGCCAAGGGCGTCAACGCGGTCGGTCAGCAGTCCGATCTCGGCGTGCTGATCATCACCCACTACCAGCGGATCCTGCATCTCGTGAAGCCCACGCGCGTCTCGATCATCTTCGACGGTCGTGTCGCGAAGGAGGGTGGACCTGAACTGGTCGACCGTCTTGAGTCCGAGGGCTACGCGGGCATCCGCGCAGAGGTCGGCGCAGGGGTATGAGCCTGCAGGCGCCCGCAGACGTCCGGAGCGCCTTCCCGGTCCTTGCTGGGAACGACATCGCCTACCTGGATTCGGCGGCGACTTCGCAGACGCCGTCGGTCGTCATCGATGCGATCGTCGACTACTACGAGACGGCGCGTGCGTCGGTGCATCGCGGCGTCTATCCGTTGGCCGCCGATTCGACCGCGCGGTTCGAAGGTGCGCGGCAGCGGATCGCGGCGTTTCTCAACTGGCCAGCCCAGGACACGGTCTTCACCCGCAACGCGACCGAGGCGCTGAATCTGGTCGCGCACGGGCTGCGACTCGGCCCCGACGACGTTGTCGTGCTGAGCGAGATGGAGCATCACTCGAACCTCGTGCCGTGGCAGATGACGGGTGCGCAGCTGCGCTGGCTGTCGGTCGACGGTGAGGGCAGGATCGACCTCGCCCAGCTCGAGGACTATCTGGAAGCCGGCGATGTGTCGGTGGTGACGCTCACGCATGTCTCGAACGTGCTTGGCACGATCAACCCGGTTGCCGAAGCTGCGGCACTCGCGCGCAAGTACGAGGCCGTGTCGGTGGTCGACGGTTCGCAGGCGATCCCGCAGCTGCCGGTCGATGTCGGAGCTGTAGATGCAGACTTCTACGCCTGGACCGGTCACAAGGCCTACGGGCCGACCGGAGTCGGCGTGCTGCACGGCCGCCATCAGGCGCTCGTCGAGCTCGAGCCGCTGCTCGGCGGCGGGCACATGATCGCGCGGGTCACGCGCGAGCGGTCGAAGTGGGGCGAGGTCCCGATGAAGTTCGAGGCCGGCACGTCTCCGATCGCGGAGGCGATCGGACTCGGCGCCGCCGTGGACTGGATCGGGACTGTCGGGATCGACAACATCCGGGCGCACGAGCTCGAGATCACCGCGTACGCCCTGGAGCGGCTCGGCGCCGTCGAAGGTCTGACGCTGCACGGACCGCCATCGGCTGAGGATCGCGGCGCGGTCGTGTCGTTCGCGGTTGACTTCGCCCACCCGCATGACGTCTCGGAGATCCTCGGCACGCGCGGTGTCTGCGTGCGGGCCGGCCATCACTGCGCGCAGGTGTTGATGGATGTGCTCGGGGTGCCCGCGACGACGCGCGCATCGTTTGCGGTCCACTCGTCGCTCGATGAGGTCGACCGGCTGGTTGAAGGCATCGAGGCGGTAAGGAAGGTGTTTGCGTGATGGACGACCTCTACCGCGAGGAGATCCTGCAGCACTACAAGCGTCCCCACAACTGGGGGCCGATGGAGGACGCCGACCTCGAAGCCGAGGACTACAACCCGTTGTGCGGCGATGAGCTGAAGGTGATGCTGAAGGTCTCCGACGATGGCGTCATCGAGGATCTGCGCTTCGACGGGCACGGCTGCGCGATCTCACAGGCATCGGCGTCGATGGCCTCGGATGAGGTCAAGGGCATGAAGGTCGAGGAGCTGCTGAAGCTCGATAAGTCGTTCATCCTCGATCTGCTCGGGATCGAGATCTCCGCCACGCGAATGAAGTGCGCGCTGCTGTCTTTGAAGGTGTTGAAGTCCGCCGGCCTGGGTCACGAGGTCGAGTGGGAGCCGGAGACGCCTGCGGCCGTTCGTCCGGCTGCGCCCGACGCGATCTAAGCGTGACGCCGGCCGCGCGGCGCCGCTAGGAGCACGCGCCGCGCGTGTTTCTCCGCAAACGCGTGTAGTTCCCCCGCGGTTTCTCTACAACCATGCGCCCATGTCCAGCGTGGGCGACATTAGTCGTCATATAGGCGACAAACGTCGCCCAAGTGTGGCGGATCTTGCGACGCGGCAGCATGGGATTGTCCGTCGTTCCCAACTCATCGCGCTGGGTTGGACCACACACCAAGTCAACGCGGCGATAGCGCGTCGGGAACTCATTGCGATTCATCGGGGCGTTTATGCAGTCGGTCATTCTGCGGTTGGTTTTGAGGGCAGATTGGTCGCGGCAATCTTCGCGGGTGGCAGTGGCTCCGCGATCAGTCACTTTGCCGCTGCCGCGCTTTGGGGCATCGCAGAGCCACGGGGACAGATCGAGATTTCTGTGCCTCGCAATCGGCGCTGGAACCCGTCGACCGTGGTCGTACATCGGCCGCACCGGTTGGTCGAAGACATCGCGCAGCGAAATGGAATCGCGGTCACGACAGTCGCGCGTACCATCATGGATCTTGCGCCTCTGTGTCCCATCCAAGAGCTCCGGCGGATGCTGCACGAAGCTGAGGTCGCCCGTCTCACCGATCGCGTGGACGTGTACGAACGGTTGATGCTCACGCCGGCCGCCCGTGGGGCTCGGCGCCTGAAGCGCGTGCTCGCGACCAACGCTGCTCCGTCGAAGCACGAACTTGAGCGTCGATTTCATCAGCTCATCGCCGGCAAAGGTATCCATGCGCCGAGGAGAAACAGCGTGGTGGAGATCCGAGGTGAGATCTTTGAGGTCGATGCCTGGTGGCCGGAGCACCGGCTGGTTGTCGAACTCGATGGCTTCGCTGTGCACGGCACGCGGACCAAATTCGAATCCGATCGCCGCCGTGATGAGCTATTCCTCACCGAGGGAATCCACGTGGTTCGTGTGACCTGGCTTCGAGTGACCCGCGACTCGGCCGATCTCGTACGCAGCCTTCGCACGCTCCTTTCCACACCTGGGCGACATTAGTCGCCCAGACAACGACAAACGTCGCCCAGGGGTGGGGCTGGGCCTGCAAATGCAAACGAGCCGACTCCATTCGCTTGGCCTGGGTTAGTGTGCGAAGGCGCGTGCAGGCCGAGCGTCAGTGCGGTCGATCGAAACCGAAAAGGGGAGCAGCCCTCATGGCTAGTCAGTTGCCCACAGAGGCGGATGTAGTGATCATCGGTGCGGGCCTGTCCGGTCTGATGACCGCGCGGCGCCTTCTCGATCAGGGCGTGGAACGGGTCGTGATCGTTGAGGCGCGGGATCGCATCGGTGGACGGGTGTGGCGCAGACCAGCCGCGAACGGTCGCTCGCTTGAGGGCGGCGGTGAGCTCGTGGGCCCGGGGATGGATCGGCTGATCGCGCTCGCCGACGAGTTTGGGCTTGAGCGCATGGATCTCCCGTTCGAAGGAAAGATCGTGCGGATCGCGGACGGGGAGCGTGTTGTAGAGACGTATCCGTATGAGCTCGCCCCCGAGCTCGGCGAGGCGCACGCCGCCGCAACAGCTGCGCTCGACGAGCTCGCGAAAACGGTGCCCGTTGACGCGCCCTGGACGGCGCCGGGCGCGCGCGAGCTTGACGCGTGCACGGCGCAGACATGGATCGATCAGAACGTGGCTGATCCGGCGGCCGCAAAGATCATGGCGTCTGACTTTCTGTACTGCGGCGGCCTGGCGTCCGAGGTCTCGCTGCTTTACGTGCTCTGGTTCTTGAGCGCGCGTGGTGGCAGCGAGGGAATCCATGTCACGACCAGCCAGCGCCTCAAAGGCGGATCCTCCGACCTGGTCGATGGCCTCGTCGAACAGGTCGGTCGCGAGCGGATATTCCTCAATGCTCCGGTGCGAACCGTGCGTCACGACGACGCATCGGTAACTGTCGTCACCGATGCGGGAGAGATCCAGGCAAAGGCTGTCGTCGCGGCAATCGCGCCGGGGCTGTGCGGGCGCATCAACTGGGAGCCGGTCCTGCCGGCGAAGCGCGATCGCCTCCAAAGCCGCTATCTCGGCGGGCATGGGAGCAAGCTGTTTGGGCGTTACCCCGAGCCCTGGTGGCGAGACCGCGGGTTCGCGGGTACGGGCCTTGGCTTCCCCGGGATGATGGTCGTCATGGATGTGACCGCTCCTGATGATGCTGACGCCACTCTTATGGCCTTTCCCGACCCCCAATATCTCCTGCCCAGTGACCGCGCTGACGCACTAACTGACGACGCTGCGGCGAGGGCCTTGTTCGACGACGCGATAGCGGCCTACTTTGGCGACGACGCCCCCGCCCCGTCGGAGTTTCACCACTTCACTTGGTTCGGCGATCCATGGTCCACAGGATGTGGCGCGGGGCTTCCCCCCGGGCTCCTGACGAATGCCGGCGATGCGCTGCGAGAGCGCGTTGGCAGGATCGTCTGGGCCGGCACCGAGACGGGCCTGCCGTTCCCGGACTGGTTGGAGGGTGCTCTGCTCTCAGGGGAACGCGCCGCCGACGAGGCCGCGGCGCTCATAGGCTCCTGAGCCGGCCGTAGACCTAAGACTTCGCTGCAGCGCGCTTCTGGCGTGCCGCCTTGACGCGCTCGACCTGCAGCAGGTCGGCTTTGCGCAGACGCACGTGGCTCGGCGTGACCTCGACGGCCTCGTCCTCCTGCAGGAACTCCAACGCCGCGTCCAAAGTGACCGGCTTGGGCGGTGACAGGCGGACGAGTTCCTCAGCTGTCGAGGACCGGATGTTGTTCAGCTGCTTTTCACGAACGATGTTGATGTCGAGGTCCTCTCCACGGACGTGCTCACCGACGACCATTCCCTCGTACACCTCGTCGCCCGGCGCGACGAACATCGTCCCGCGGTCCTGCAGAGCCATCAGCGCGAAGGCGGTCACGGCGCCACGGCGATCGGCGACGAGCGAGCCCGACGCACGCTGACGGATCTCGCCCTGCCAGGGCTCCCAGCCGTCGAAGACGTGGTTGAGGATGCCCGTGCCGCGTGTCACCGTCAGGAACTCGGTGCGCAGCCCGATCAGTCCGCGCGCAGGGATCGAGAAGTCGACCCGCACCCAGCCAGAGCCGTGGTTCGCCATGTGCTGCATCTGCCCGCGGCGATCGCCCATCAGCTGCGTGACAGCACCGACATGCTCTTCGGGAACATCGATCGTCAACCGTTCCATCGGCTCGTGGACCTTGCCGTCGATCTCGCGCGTGACGACATGCGGCTTGCCGACCGTCAGCTCGAAGCCCTCGCGGCGCATCATCTCGACGAGCACGGCGAGCGCAAGTTCACCGCGACCCTGAACCTCCCAGGCGTCGGGACGGCCGGTGTCCTTGACGCGCAGCGAGACGTTGCCGACCAGTTCCTGTTCGAGCCGGCCCTTCAGCTGCCGTGCCGTGACCTTGTCACCGTCGAGGCCCGCCATCGGCGAGGTGTTGATCCCGATGGTGACGCTCAGTGACGGCTCGTCGACGTGGATGAGCGGAAGCGGCCGCGGATCGGAGGGATCGCCGAGCGTCTCGCCGATCGTCACGTCGGCCATCCCGGAAACGGCGATCAGCTCGCCGGGCCCAGCCTCTTCGGCGGCGACGCGCTCGAGCGCCTCCGTCACGTAGAGCTCGCCGATCGTGGAGTTCTCGATCGTGCCGTCGGTCTTCATCCACGCGACGGTCTGGCCCTTGCGGATCGTGCCGTTGTGCACGCGGCAGAGCGCCAGGCGCCCCACGTACGGCGACGCGTCCAGGTTCGTGACGTGCGCCTGCAGCGGCGCATCCTCGTCATATGAAGGCGCTGGAATCGTCTCCAGCAGAACGTCGACCAGCGGCCGCAGATCGGCTGCCTGTTCGTCGCCGCGCAGACCGGCGGTGCCGGCCTTCGCGTTGGTCAGCACGATCGGGAAGTCCAGTGCGTCCTCGTGCGCGTCGAGCTCGAGGAACAGCTCCTCGACCTCGTGCACAACCTCGTCGACGCGCGCGTCCGGGCGGTCGATCTTGTTGACGACGAGCACCACCGGCAGCCCGAGCTCGAGCGTCTTGCGCAGCACGAAGCGTGTCTGCGGCAGCGGACCCTCCGAAGCGTCGACGAGCAGCAGCACGCCATCGACCATTGTCAGCGCCCGCTCGACTTCGCCGCCGAAGTCCGAGTGGCCCGGGGTGTCGACGATGTTCAGCTTGAAGTCGTCGGCGACCGGGCTTCCATTCGCCGGGCCGGAGGCTCCCGGCGAATGTCCCGCGAGCCCCGAATATCGGATTGCGGTGTTCTTGGCGAGGATCGTGATGCCCTTTTCACGCTCCAGGTCCATCGAGTCCATGACGCGCTCGTTGACGTCGGAGCCCTTGCGGAACGCCCCGGACTGCCAGAGGAGCGCGTCGACCAGCGTCGTCTTGCCGTGGTCGACGTGGGCGATGATCGCGACGTTGCGAAGTTCTGAGCGAGTTGCCATGCGGCGCGGGAGGGTAGCGATCGCCGTCGCCACGCTCCGTTATGCATTGTTCGCGCGCGAGTGCTCGAACAATGCTCGCTCATCACGGCGGTACAATTCCTTCCAGGAAGATCGGATTGGGCGACACCATCGACATCGGCATGATCGGAGACCTGCCTCCAGGCGAGATCCGGGTCATCGAATATGACGATTTCGAGGTTGCCGTCATAAACTGCAAAGGCGAACTGTTCGCGATCGAAGATCGCTGTTCGCACGACGACGGGCCACTCGCGGAAGGCATCCTCAACGAGGAGGACTGCACAATCGAGTGTCCCCGACACGGATCTCTGTTCGATCTCCGGACCGGAAAGCCCAAAACACTGCCCGCATACGAGCCCGTCGAGACATTCGGCACACGGATCGAAGACGGCAAAGTGAAAGTGGACATGGAATGACCGACATCGCACCCGCACCCGTTTCAACCAAGGAACTCACCGACGAGGAAGCATCGCTTCGCAACCTCGGTTCCGATTACACGGAGCGTTACGGCTTCCATGACGCCGAGAACTACCTGTACAAGGCGCCGAAGGGACTGAACCGCGAGGTCGTCGAGAAGATCTCCGAGCTCAAGTCAGAGCCGCAGTGGATGCGCGAGTTCCGCCTCAAGGCACTCGACTACTTCGAAGCGCGCCCGCAGCCCACCTGGGGCTCGCCGATGCTGGCCGATGTCGACTACGACGACATCCACTACTTCGTGCGCGCCTCCGATCGCGCCGAGCGTTCCTGGGATGACGTCCCCGAGGACGTCAAGAAGACCTTCGATCGCCTCGGCATCCCGGAAGCTGAGCGCAAGTTCCTCTCCGGCGTCGGCGCCCAGTATGAGTCCGAGGTCGTCTACCACCAGGTCAACGAGGCGCTCGAGAAGCAGGGCGTGATCTTCATGGACATGGACACCGCGCTGCGCGAGCACGAGGATCTCGTCAAGCAGTACCTCGGGACGGTCATCCCGCCCAACGACAACAAGCTCGCCGCACTCAACAGTGCTGTCTGGTCAGGCGGCTCGTTCGTCTACGTCCCGCCGGGCGTCCACGTCGACATGCCGCTGCAGGCGTACTTCCGCATCAACACCGAGAACATGGGCCAGTTCGAGCGGACGATCATCATCGCGGACGAGGGCTCTTACGTTCACTACGTCGAAGGCTGCACGGCCCCGACCTACTCCGGTGATTCACTGCACTCAGCCGTCGTCGAGCTGATCGCCAAGCCCGGCGCGCGTATTCGTTACACGACCGTGCAGAACTGGTCGCAGAACGTCTACAACCTCGTCACCAAGCGTGGTGTCGCCGAGCGTGACGCGACCGTCGAATGGGTCGACTGCAACCTCGGCTCCAAGCTGACCATGAAGTACCCGGCCGTGTACCTGACCGGCGAGCGCGCGCACGGCGAGATCCTGTCGATCGCTTTCGCCGGCGCGGGCCAGCACCAGGACGCGGGCGGCAAGATCATCCACGCGGCGCCGAACACGACGTCGAACATCTTCGCGAAGTCGATCTCCAAGGACGGCGGCCGGTCGTCGTACCGCGGGCTGCTCGAGATCGCCAAGGGCGCGCACGGCTCGAAGTCCAAGGTCGTCTGCGACGCGCTGCTGCTGGACCCCGAGTCGCGCTCAGACACCTATCCGACGATCCGCATCGGCGACGACGACGTCGACGTAGGTCACGAGGCGACCGTCTCCAAGGTCGGTGACGAGCAGCTCTTCTACCTGATGAGCCACGGACTCACCGAGGAGGAGGCCGGCAAGCTGATCGTCAACGGCTTCATCGAGCCGATCGTCAAGGAACTACCGATGGAATATGCCGTAGAGATGAATCGCCTCATTGAGTTGCAGATGGAAGGTTCGATTGGCTGACATGACTGCGACAGAGACGATCGACCTTCCCTCTTTCAAGGGCGTTCCCGGTTGGGAGTTCACGCCGCTCAAGGACCTCGATATCGACGGCTTCGCCGATGCTCAGGGTGAGACCACGCGTACTGCCGGCGCTGAGGAGCTGTCGCGCGACGAGGCTCTGCTCGGCACGATCGCGCGCCCCGGATTCTTCGCGGCGCGCAATGACGCAGCCT
>DATMIZ010000182.1:0-18332 GCA_035554055.1 Baekduia sp.
CGGCATTTTCGGTGAACTCATCTCCAAGTTCGCGGACTTTCTTGTCAAAGGCTTCGTTCATGGCGGCAAGCTTATTGACGTTTGGCAACCCGCGGTGCCGCTATCTCGATTTATTCACGTCGCGTCTGTGCTCGAGATGGAACATCGCGAGCCTCACGAGGCAAGGATTTACGCACGCGCGGTCCCGGCACGATAAAAAGAACAAACGCCTGACAACAACGAACAGGAGCAATCCCATGCCATTGTGCGCAGAGCTGGTAACGATCAAGGTCGATGCTTCACCCGAGGAGTTCCTCCCCGTCCGCGAGGCGGCGATCCATCAGGTCAAGGAGCGCCACCCCGGCCTGATCGACGTGCCGGTCATCACCAAGCGCGAGGACGGCACGTGGTTCGAGGTATGGATCTACGAGTCCAAGGAGGCAGCGCAGGCGGCTGCTGACGACATTCCGAACATGCCGAAGTTCCTCGAATTCGCTGCGTTCGTGACCGAGCCCGCGCAGATTGAGTTCACCGACATGCCGGACGGCGGTAGCAGCCCGCTGTAACGGGTCCGAAGCGGCTCGCGGACGCCGGGTGTGATCCGGCGCCGCGAGGCGACTTCTGAGCGTCCGAGCCCGTCCTTATGGTCGTTGTGTGCTGCCCGGTCCTTCAGAGTCCGATCGCGACAATGTCGTCGATCAAGATGTCTTCGCGGTGCGCCGCATCGCCGACGCCGGCGCCGAAGGGTTGCTCGCACGCGCCAGCGCTGCTGAACGCGCCGTAGTCTCGCTCGAGAGCCGGCTCCAGGAGATCGAACGCGAGCTCAACGCGACCGCGAGCCAGCGCGACAGCCTCGCCGCCGAGCTGCGCGCGCGAGAGGTGAGCCTGCGTGAGTCCCAGGCGTCGCCGCTTGCGGCTGACCGCAATGCCGCCGGCCCGCGCTCGCAGGACGAGATTCACGCACTTTCGACGCGCCTGGTGCGCGCCGACGATCGCGTGGCGGAGCTACAGACCGATCTCGCGCGCGCCCGCGGCGACGTCCTCGAGGCCGAGCAGCAGCTGGCGGTCGAGCGCGCGCGGGTCGACGTAACGCGACGCGGGGATTCTGAGCGTGAGGCGCGCCTGCGCGAGGCCGAGGCGGAGATCGCGAGCCGCCTGGAGGCGGTGCGCGTGGCCGAAGTCGAGGCCCATGCGTTGCGCGAGACGCTCGAGGCGCAACGGACACGCTTGGGGGCGAGGCTTCGCGAGGTCGACGCGGCGCTGGTCGAACTCGGGGGTCGCCTTCGCGAGGAGCAGGCGGCTCGCCGCCGCGCCGAGCAGGCGCTGGCCACCGAGCAGTCCATTCGTGAGACCCAGCTCATCCTCATCACGGAGGAGCTTGAGCGCCGGACGGCACGTGTGGACGACGTCCAGGCACAGCTCGGGGAGCTGCGTGGCGAGCTCGTACGTGTGCTCGAGTCGGGGGTGGTGGCCGACGACCACGGCGCGTCGGAGACACGGATCGCGGAGATCGAAGGCGGGCTGCGCGAGGTCGCACGACGTGCCAAGCGCTTCGAGCGCGAGCGTGACGAGCTTTCTGCGGCACTGATCGAGTCCAACAATCAGCTGACCGAGCGCAACGGCGAACTGTCACGCCTGCGGGCCGAAGCGGCGTCATCGGACGAGCAGCTGACGCTTCTACGCAAGGATCTGGAAGGCGCCTGGACTGCGCTGGAGCTGGCCCGAGAGGCGAAGGCGGCCGAACAGGCCACCGCTCAGCAGGAGCGGCTCGCACGCCTGCGAGTGGAGGCCGACCTCGAAAACGAGCGCAAGGCGTTCGCCCGCCAGATAGAGGAGGCCGACCGGCGCCTGCGCACAGAGATCGAGCGTCATCGAGAGGCCTTCGACGACCATGCGGGATCGGTGGAGCGCGCGATCGCGGCGCTCAACGAGCAGCTGGTGACTGCGCGCGGCGCTATGGAGGAGGAACTCGCGCAAGAGATCGCCCGGCGCGAGCAGGCCGAGCGTGAGGCACACCAAGCGCGGGCGGCTCTAGAGGCGACACAGCCGGCGACATCGCCGGCGACACCCCAGGCAGGCGACCTGCACGCCGGCCTGGCGGCCGCGGCCGCTCGCCTACGCGAGCTTGCCGCGATCCGGGGCCCGCTGCCGGCCCCGGAGTTAGACGATGTCAGTGAAGCACCGGTCGGCTCTGAGTCAGCGGTGGAAGCTGAGCCTCGCGATCATGCGGCCGAGCTCGCGCGGGTGATCGCGGAGCCCGAACCGGCGGTGGCGGTTGCTCCGGCCACGCCCTCTGATCTCGCCGCGTCGTCACCACAGGCGAGTTCACCCGCGCCCATCGAGCTACCCCGGCGCGCACTGCCGGCGGAGGAACCTGTCGCGTGGATGCCACGCGCCTTTGCGGCGCTGAACGCCGAAGATCCCGTGATGGCCGGCCGCGTCATCCTCGACCTGCTGCCGGCGCTTGGCGCCGAACTCGGTCGTGACGGGTTCATCGACTTCGCCATCGACGAAGTCGGCGCGTTCCGGTTGGTCGCGCATATGAAGAGCGGCTCGGTCCTGCCGTGGCGAGCTGGAATGGCCCCGAAGGCCGATGCCGCGATTGCAGGCTCGGCTCTTGCGCTCGCGCCGTTTGCGATCGGCGGGGCGCCGCGCCGCAAGCCGGCCGGCGTGGAGTCCACGGGCAAGCGCCGGGTACTCAAAGCACTGTTGCGGGCGCGACGCGAACCGGTGTCGCTTGCCGAGCTTCAAACAGCACGCGCCGTACCTGGGCTGGGTGGGATGCTGGGATTGCTGGCAGCCGGCATCGAGCCAGAGTGGACTGCCGGACACAATGTCGTGGTCGGATTCGAGTCGCCCGGCGTGGGCGCTTGGTCGGTCACGGCCAGGGCGGGGGAGCGACCCACGGTGACCGACGGGTACGAAAGCCCTGACGCTGTGATCACGGTGGCGGCTGAAGGTGTCATCGCACTGTTCACGGGGGCAGCCCCGCCGGCGTCCGCGGTGCCGATGGTCACGGGCGATCCAGAGGCCGCGAATCTGGTGCTCGGCTGGTTGGACCGCGTGCAGCGCACGGCCTAGGGCGCGCCGCCCAGAGCGGCGAATAGGCTTGGCTAATGTCTCGCATCCCGCTGGCGCCGGCCGATACGACCGAACCGATCGCGGCCAAGATCTTCGAGGTCTTCGCGGCCGAGGGTCGTCCGCCGATTCATCTCTACCGAGCCTTCGCCAACAACCCGGAGATGCTTCGCGCATACGCGGGCCTGGCCCAAGGCCTTCGCTACGACGCCACCAGCGATCGCGGGCTCCGGGAGCTGCTGATTCTCCGTACGGCACAGCTCACCGGCTCGCGCTATGAGTGGGCACAGCACCGCATGATGGCCCTGAACGCAGGCGTGACGCCGGCGCAGATCGACGCGCTCGCGGAGTGGCGTGACAGCGAGCTCTTCGATGACCGTGAACGGGCTGTGATCGAACTCGCCGAGGGGATGGGCGCGATGGACACCAGCGCAGAGCTGTTCCAGCGGCTCCGCGATCTGCTCGGCGACTCAGAGACGATCGAGATGGTCCTGATCGGCGCGCTGTATCAAGGCCTGGCGCGCGCGATCCAGGCGATGGATCTAGAGGTCGAGGCGGAGTACGAGGAATATCTGGCGGGCGCTCCGGAGCTCCGCTGAGACGCTGATTCTGGCGGCGTCCGCGTTCCATGACAGTCCCGCAAGATGCGGGAACAACGCCTCATATCGTCTGGCCCGGTCCGTACAGTCGACTGCCCGTGACCGCTCCGGCCTGCTGCCATCTCCACGTCCATTCTGAGTACTCGCTGCTCGATGGCGCGTGCAAGATCGAAGCGCTCGCCGAACGCGCCGCCGCGTTCGACCAACCGGCGATCGGGCTGACCGACCACGGCGTGATGAACGGCGCGATCGAGATGTACCAGGCGGCGCGCAAACATGGCGTAAAGCCGATCGTCGGTTGCGAGATCTATTTCGTCGACGATCACACCAACCGTGAGAAGGCGGAGCGCAACCACCTGACGCTGCTCGCGTCGACCGATCTCGGCTACAAGAACCTCGTCAAGCTCTGCTCCGCGGGTTTCCTCGACGGGCTCAACCGCGGTAAGCCGACGGTCGACATGGGGCAGATCGAGCGGTATTCGAGCGGCCTGATCGCGCTCACGGGCTGTCTGGCCTCGCGTTTCTGCCAGCGCTTGATCGATGACGACCCCGACGCGGCCCGCGCCCACGCGGACGACCTGATTCAGGCCCTCGGATCCGAGAACGTCTATTTCGAGATCCAGAACAACAAGATCCCCGCGCAGGACAAGGCAAATGAGGGCATCGTCAAGCTGGCGGGCGAGTTCGGCGCTCCGCTCGTCGGCACGGGGGACGTGCATTACCTCAAGCGCGAGGACTACCACCACCACACGGCGCTTTTGTGCGTGCAGACGAAGTCCACGCTCGCGGCGCCGAAGATGAGCTTCGACACGAACGAGTTCTTTCTGCGCAACAACCAGGAGATGGCCGACGCTTTCGCCGCCTGGCCGCAGGCGTTGGCGTCGACGGTGGAGATCGCCGAACGCTGCAACGTGGATATCGAGCTCGACCAGCAGCTGATCCCGCGCTTTTTGCCAGACGGTGAGGACGAGCAGGCATATCTACGCAAGCGCGTCGGCGAGGGCCTGCGTGCCCGTTACGGCGATCCGATCCCGGCGGAGGCCGCCCAGCGCGCGAACTTCGAGCTCGAGGTCATCAACAGGATGGGCTTCGATGCCTACTTCCTGATCGTCTGGGACTTCGTCAAGTGGGCCAAGGACAACGGCATCGCGGTCGGGCCAGGGCGTGGCTCCGCGGCCGGGTCGATCGTCGCTTTCTGCCTGCAGATCACCGACATCGATCCGCTCGAGCACGACCTCCTGTTTGAGCGGTTCCTAAACCCCGAGCGCGTGTCGATGCCCGATATCGACATCGACTTCTCGGTCCGTGGCCGCGAGCAGGTCATGCGCTACGTCACGAGCAAATACGGCGTCGACTCGGTGGCTCAGATCGTGACGTTCGGCAAGATGTTCCCGCGTCAGGCGACCCGCGACGCGGCCCGTGTCATGGAGTTCCCGCACGCCACCGGCGATCGCCTCGCGAAACTGATCCCAGATCCGGTGATGGGGCGTGCGCCGTCGTTCGAGGAGTGCCTGCGCGACGGCCAGGATCTGCGCAAGGCGTATGACGAAGAGCCCGATGCGAAGCGGATCATCGAGCTCGCGCAAGGTCTCGAGGGGATCGTCCGCAACTCGTCGATCCACGCGGCGGCGGTCGTCATCGCGGGAATGCCGCTGACCGACATCGTTCCGCTGCAGCTCGCCGACGCGGGCACGACCGACGAAGACGGCAATCGCGAATACAAGCGCGTCACGCAGTTCTCGATGAGCCCGGTTGAGAAGCTCGGCCTGTTGAAGATGGACTTTCTGGGGCTTCGCAACCTCGATGTGATCGAGGACGCGCTCGACATCATCGAACGCTCGACCGGCGCGCGTCCCGATATGGCGGAGCTTCCGCTCGACGACGCAAAGACGTACGAGATGCTCGCCAAGGGCGATTCGATCGGCGTTTTCCAGTTCGAATCCGAAGGCATGCGCGAGGCGCTCAAGAAGGTGCGGCCGACGGAGTTCGACGATCTCGTCGCGCTCGTGGCGCTCTACCGGCCGGGCGCGATGGACCAGATTCCGAACTACGCACGCGGCAAACGCGACCCGGCGACGATCGCGATCCCCGATCCGCGCCTGGAGCCGATCATCGGCCCGACACACGGCGTGATCCTGTTCCAGGAGCAGGCGATGCTGATCTCAAAGGAGCTCGCCGGCTTCTCGGGCGCCAAGGCGGACGACCTGCGCAAGGCGATCGGCAAGAAGAACCGCGAGGCGATGGCCAAGCTCGAACCCGAGTTCCGCCAGGGCGCCGCGGCCAACGCGGTGGAGCAGAAGGTCATCGACTGGCTCTGGGAGACCAACACGAAGTCGGCCGACTATTCGTTCAACAAGTCACACGCCGCCTGCTACGCGCTGATCGCCTACCGCACGGCGTGGCTGAAGGCCAACTACTGCGCGGAATACATGGCGGCGCTGATCAGCTCCGTGATGGACACCAAGGACAAGGTCCCCTTCTTCGTCGCCCGTTGCGACGAGATGGGCATCGAGATCCTTCCGCCTGACGTGAACATCTCCGATCACGAGTTCGTCGTCGACGAGGGCAAGATCCGCTTCGGCCTCGATGCCGTCAAGGGCGTGGGATACGCGGCTGTCGAGGCGATCAAAGCGGCACGCGAGGAGTCCGGCCCGTTCACCGACATCTTCGACTTCTGCGCGCGCGTAGATGCGCGCTCGGTCAACAAGCGCGCGATGGAGGCACTGATCAAGTCGGGCGCCTTCACGTCCACCGGCCACTCGCGCCAGGGCATGCTGAGCGTGCTGGAGCAGGCGCAGGGGGCGGGTCAAAAGGCTCAGCAGGACGCCGAGCTCGGGCAGGGATCGATCTTCGATCTCGTCGGCGAGGCACCCAACGCTCCGGCCAACGGTGCCGCGGCGGCGTTCGCCGGCCCTTCACACCCGCCGATTCCCTCGGAGGAGTACGACCAGACCGAGCTGCTCGCTGTCGAGAAGGAGGCGCTCGGACTGTTTCTCTCGACGCATCCGCTCAAGGAGATCCGTCCGGCGCTCGTCAAGAAGGTCGATTTCTCGCTCGGAGATCCTGAGGAGATCGATCGCAAGGACGGCGAATGGGTGACTCTCGGCGGAATCATCACTCAGATCCGGCGGCTGCGGACGCGTAAGGGCGATCCGATGATGTTCGCGACGCTTGACGATCTGGAGGGTTCGCTCGAGATGGTGATCTTTGCCGACACGATCACGAAGGCCGGCGACACGCTCGCCGTGGATCAGATCGTGATCGTGCGCGGGCGCATCGACAAGGGGGACAGGGGCACGTCGCTTGTCGTCAACTCGATCGATCCCTTCGCGCCGTCCGAGAAAGAGGTCGAGCGGGCGCGAGCGGCGGCTGAGCAGCAGGCGGTGCGTGAGACGACGCCGTTCATCCTGCATCTCGGAGACGCGACCAAGCTCGCGCCGACGATCATCGCCGAGCTCAAACACGTATTCGGCAACCACGCAGGGCAGTCGGACGTCGTCCTGAGACTTGAAACGACCGTCGGGCTCAAGAACCTGCAGCTTGGCCCTGATTTCAAGGTCAACGAGGGACCGTCGCTGCGGGCGGAACTGGCGAATCTTCTCGGCCCGGAATCAATGGCGACAGACGCGATCCCGGTTGGGTAGGAGAAGCCTATGACCGATTCTCTCTCCATCGCAAAGACACCCGAGGACATCACGCGCCTGTTCGTGGAGCGCGCCAATGTGCAGGACATCGACGGTCTCGTCGATCTCTATGAGGAGGACGCCGTGATGGCGTTCCCTCCCGGCCAGGAGACCAAGGGCCACGCGGCGATCAGAAGCCTCTTCGAGCAGATGCTCGCCGACTCGCCGCAGTTCGAGCTCGAGCCCTCCAACCCGACTCTCTACAGCGGGGACATCGCGCTCACGTCGACACCTTCGAAGGACAACACCGGCACGCGCGTGCAGGTTGTGCGCAAGGGCGCGGACGGCGGCTGGCGGCGCGTGATCGACAGGCCTGAGGATCGCGGTGCTTAGGAGGAGCCTAGGCGCGGCGCTCCTGGCCCTTAGCCCGCAGTGCGAAGCACCGGGCGATCTCGTCCGCAGTCGGTCCTGACCGGTTCTCGCCCGGTGTTTCGAGTACGACGGGCAGGTCCTGGAAGCGCGGTTCGGACAAGAACGCCGTGCAGCCCTCCTCGCCGATCTCGCCTTCGCCGACATTCGCGTGGCGGTCGCGATTGGAGCCGAGGCCCATCTGCGAATCGTTGAGGTGCAGCGAGCGCAATGTGTCGATGCCGACGATCCGGTCGTACTCGTCGAGGGTGTCTGCCAGGCCTTCGAAGCTGCGGATGTCGTAGCCCGAGGCGTAAAGGTGACAGGAGTCCAGGCAGGTGCCGATCCGCGGATTCGCGCCTGACGCTTCGATCAGGCGCGCGAGTTCTTCGAAGGACCGGCCGAGTGTGCCGCCTGCGCCCGCAGTGTTCTCGAGGTGGAGATCGCAGCCCTCTGTCTCCTTCATTGCCTCGGCGATCAGCTCGCCGGCGCGGGCGATCGCCTCGCCGACATCGCCGGTCTTTGCCGAGCCGGGATGCAGCACGACGCCCGCAGCTCCCAGCGCAGCTCCGACCTGGAGCGAGACGACGAGCGACGCGAGCGTCTTCTCGCGTATCTCGGGGTCGTCGCTGGCGGCGTTCAGCAGATACACGGCGTGGATCAGCAGTGCGTCGACCGGTGAACCAGAGAACTGCTCATGGTACGCGGCGACCTGTTCCTCGCTGTAGGAGTAGGGCTTCCACATCCGCGGCGACTGGTTGAAGATCTGCATCGCGGTCGCGCCCTTCTCCTCGGCGCGGCGGATCGCGTTGGCCGGACCTCCGGCGGGGGACACATGGGCGCCGATGAGCATCGATTCATCTAACTGCAAAGCGTGAGCAGGACGCGTCGCGCACACCTGTGGCAGGGTGCGCGGATCGCAGCCTCAGTCGCTCAGCCACAGCGCCCCCGTTGGGATCAGGCGATCGTCCTGATGCTCTGCCAGAGCTCGCAGTCGGTCCTCCTCGGCGGAATCGCCCTGTTCCTCCCGCTGATCCGGGAAGACCTTGGCCTGACCTTCACGCAGGCGGGGACGCTCGCTGCGACCTCAACGCTGATCTATGCCTTCATGCAGATCCCGTCGGGATTTCTGGCCGACCGGCTCGGCCCACGGCGGCTGTTCATCATCGGTCTCGCGGGCACGACGACGCTCGCGATCACGTTCGCGCTCGTCAACGTTTACTGGCTGCTGCTCGCAAACCAGGCGCTCTCGGGGTTCTTCCGCGCGCTCGTCTTCGCACCGGGTCTGCTGCTGATGACGGCGCTGTTCCCCGAGGCTCGACGTGCTACCGCACTGGGGCTCTATGTCACCGGTGGGCTGTCCTCGAACGTGCTGCTGAACCTGCTCGGCCCGCTGCTGGTCGAGCCCCTCGGGTGGGGCGCGGTCTTCATCATCTTCGGTCTGCTGGGCATGGTCGCGCTCGCGGTCTTCTGGCGCCGCTCAGAGCCGGACGCGCGACGACCCGATCACGCTCCGCCCAGCGTCCTCGAGGGCTTCCGCGTATTCAGACACCCGGTGATGCTGACGCTCGGCGCGATCCAGTTCGTGCGCCTGGCGGTGCTGTTCGGGATCGCGACATGGCTGCCGACGCTACTCGTGGATTCGAAGGGCTACTCGCTGCAGACAGCCGGCGTCATCGTGGCCTTCGGCGCGATCGCGGGGGCGCCCGCGAACCTGCTGGGCGGCTACGTCTCGGACCGGCTGCGTCGACCGCTGGCCGTGATCGCAGGGTCCCTGTCGATCCTGATGGTCTGCGCCGTGGCCCTGGTGCACGTGCGCGGGCTCGTGCCGATTCTGCTCGTCGTCGGGCTGATATCCGTCTTCACACAGTTCTACTTCGGCTCGCTGTTCTCGGTGCCGATCACGATGCTCGGGGCGCGCACAGCAGGACTCACGAGCGGGATCGGCAATTTCTTTGCCAACGCCGGCGGTTTCACGTTCATCTTCACGCTTGGCGCGGTCCGCGACGGCACGGGTTCCTTTGACGCGGGCCTCTACACGCTGGCGGGCGCGTGTGCGCTGGGCGTGCTGCTCGTATTCGCGCTCAGTCGAATGCGTGGGATGCAGCCGCCGGTGTCCGCGAGTCCGCTTGAGGCATGATGGATCGATGAGGGTTCGCTTCGCACCGTCGCCCACTGGGGCGCTGCACATCGGAGGCGCCAGGACGGCGCTCTACAACTGGTTGATGGCGCGTCGCGCGGGCGGCACGCTCGTGTTGCGGATCGAGGACACCGATCGCGAGCGTTCGACGCCGGAGAACGTCGAGCAGATACTCGACGCCCTGCAGTGGCTCGGTCTGGACTACGACGAGGGCCCGATCTCGCAGTTCGCGCGTGCTGAGCGCCACTCCGAGCTGCTCACGCGGCTACTCGACGAGGGCAAGGCATACCGGAGTACCGCCACCGCGGAGGACGTGAGGGCGTACAAGGAGCTTCACGGGGCCGACAGGGGCTTCCGCGGGGAGGCCGAGGAAGAGGGCGCGATCCGCCTTCGTGTCCCCGACGACGGGGCGACCGTCGTTCACGACTTGATCCGTGGCGACACGACCTTTCAGCATGAACATCTGGACGATCCGGTCATCGCCCGCGCGGACGGCAGCGTCCTCTACAACTTCGCGGTCGCCGTCGACGATCTGGACGCTGAGATAACCCACGTCGTGCGCGGCGAGGATCACCTCTCCAACACGCCCAAGCAGCTGCTCGTCTACGAGGCGCTCGGTCAGGAACCGCCGCAGTTCGCCCATCTGCCGCTTTTGCACGGCCCCGATGGAAAGAAGCTCTCAAAGCGCCATGGTGCCGCGTCCGTGCAGGAGCTGCGCGACGCCGGCTATCTGCCGGAAGCGATCCGTAACTACATCGCGCTGCTCGGCTGGGGGTCGACGGACGACGAGACGCTGATCTCAACGGACGACCTCGTCCAGCGCTTCGACATTGCGCGGGTTTCGCGCAATCCGGCGCAGTTCGACGAGCAGAAGCTGCGGTGGATGAACGGCCGCTACATCCGTGAATTGTCCGACGATGAGCTGACGGCGCGCCTCGAGAGCTTCACCGGGCGTACCGGGCTGGGCCCTGCTGTCGCGATCTCGCGCGAGAAGATCCAGACGCTGGTCGATTTTTGGCCGCTCGCGGGCTTCATCTTCGACGGGCCGGCAAGCGGCGACGAGAAGGCCCGCGAGAAGTGGCTCGACGGAGCCCACATCGCGCTGTTGAAGCTGGCGCGAGCTGCGCTGGAGGCGGATAAGACGTGGAGCGTCGAGTCGATCGAAGCGGCGTTGCGGCCGGTCATCGAGGACAACAACGTGAAGGCAAAAGACGTCTTCCAGCCGATTCGTGTGGCCCTGGCTGGGACCACGGTTTCGCCGGGAATCTTCGAGACGCTCGCGGTGTTGGGCCGCGACGAGTCCCTGCTGCGCATCGACCGCATCCTCAGTTAGGGAAACAGCGGGCGCAATCGCGCTCAACACTCTGGACGAACGGTCGATAACAGGGCGGACGGCAGGAAGTCGTCGAAGCATTCTGCGAAGCAGGACGCCCACTCTCTATGAACACTGCAGCCGATACCGAAGCAGCCGCCGTAGGCAACGCGCCGCCCGCGAGGCCCCAGAGCGAGGGCCACGGCCGTCGTCTCACCGCGGCCTTCGAAGCGCTCGAAGCGTTCCCGGCGCTCGCGGAATCCCGCGATCGACTGCTCAAGGTCGTAGGCCAGGAGCGAATCTCCAACGGTGAGGTCGTAGCCGCCGTGGAATCCGACGTGGCGCTCGTCATCGCGGTGCTGCGGCTCGCAAATCAGGTAGAGGGCAAGCATCAGGGCCGTATCGATTCCGTCGTCAAGGCGGTCGACATCCTCTCGTCGGAAGCCGTGCAGGCGCTCGCCAACCGCACTCGGACCTTTGACTTCTTCGAGCGCTCGTCGATCTGGGACGCCGCTCCCGAACGCTTCCGCCTCCATGGTGTCGCTACTCAGCGCGCCGCCGACCGACTGGCGACCGAATCCGGTTACGAGCATCGTGACCGGCTGATGGTCACGGCGCTACTGCACGACATCGGCAAGCTCGTGCTGATGTACGCCTATCCCGGCTATCCCGGGCAGGTCCACGGCAACGCCCGCACGCCCGAGGAACGGATCCACCGCGAACGCCGTGAGCTAGGCGTCGACCATGCACTTGTCGGCGGAGTGCTCGCCCGCCGCTGGGGGTTGCCGAAGACCGTCGCATCGGTCATCGAGCGCCATCACACCGAGGACGTCCAGGGCGAAGCTGCGTTTGTGCGGCTGGCGGATATGCTCGCGCACTACGCGCAGGGCTCGCCTGTCTCACCGAACGAACTTTTGAAGTCGGCGCGGGCGATCGGGCTCGGTCCGGCAGAGCTGCGGACCGTGATGTACGACCTTCCCTACCCGACGACTGGGCGTACGCGCCAGGTCGATCCGTGCCCGCTGAGCGGTCGCGAGACAGAGGTGCTCAAGCGGCTCGCCGAGGGCAAGGTCTACAAGCAGATCGCGCTCGAGCTGTCGTTGTCGACTTCGACGGTGCGCACGCACCTCCACAACATCTACGGCAAGCTCGGCGCCGTCGACAGGGCACAGGCCGTGTTGATGGCAACCGAACGCGGCTGGCTCTAACCACGCCTTTCTGCGATCCGCTGCAGTTACTGGGCCACTCGCCCAGCAAACACAGCCGATCCGTGGTGGGGGACTCGTAGAGTGGTCGCGGGATGCTGTCGATCACGTCCAAGTCGCCATATGCCGTGAGCGCGCTCGTCGAGCTCGCGGTGCACGGGGGCGAAGCGCCGGTCCCGATCGGCGAGTTGGCGCGCCGGCGCGAGATCCCGGTCCAGTTCCTCGAGCAGCTCTTCGCAGTGCTGCGACGAGCGGGCATCCTGAAGTCCCAGCGCGGCGTCAAAGGTGGCTACACCTTCGGTCGCCCGCCGGGAGAGATCACGGTGCTCGAGATCGTCGAACTCCTCGACGGGGCCCTCGGCACCGACGCACAGGGCGTCTTCGAGGACGCGGCAGCGGCAGCGCGTGCTGTCCTCGCACGCACCACGATCACCGACATCGTCGAGCAGGAGTCGCGCGATGCGGGATCGAGCATGTACTACATCTAGAGATCGGTCCAACCTGCTGCTGCGGCCGGCGTCCTTGCCGGCTCGCCGGTCAGTACTGCTCGATGTTGTGGATCGGGAAGACCTCCGGTTCGCTGCTCATCTCGATGCCTGCTTCTGCGAGCACCGGTCCGAGCTTTTCGCCGAACGCCTGCATCTGTTCAAGCGAGTCCCAGATCTCGCTGACTCTCAGGCTGCCGGACTCTCCGAAGCAGACGTGAGTCAGCAGCCCTTCAGGGGGCCAATCGCCTGATTCCTGCATGCCGGCCGAAACGGAGTCGTAGCGCTCCGCGGTCAGTCCATCGGGTGCAAATCGAACGAGGATGCTCATACGAGTTCTCCTGTGTTGGCGGTCGCCCGACCGTACTCCGGCGTCAGCGCCGGCGGGTGAATTTCTTGCTGGTCCTGGAGGGAGAACAGCAGTTTCAGTTGCCGTCGGGGGCCTTTCTCAACGACTCTAATACCGACAGTCTGATCGGGATTACGGTATACCGAGGACCGTGGCAAAAGTCGCGGCCAACGTCTCTGAACTCGTCGGTGGGACCCCGCTCGTGCGCTTGGGGCACCTGGAACCGCCCGGGGCCGAGTTGTACGGCAAGCTCGAGATGTTCAACCCAGGCGGGTCGGTCAAGGACCGCATCGGTGTCGCCATGATCGAGGCCGCCGAGGCTTCTGGGGAGATCGAGCCCGGCCGCACGACGATTGTCGAGGCCACCAGTGGGAATACCGGGATCGCGCTCGCGTTCGTCTGCGCCGCCAAGGGCTACGACCTCGCGATCTTCCTGCCACAGGGGATGAGTCGCGAGCGCGAGGCGCTGCTGAAGCTGTTCGGCGCGCGTGTCGAGGTCGTGGAATCGCTCGGGGGCATGAACGAGGCGGTCGACGCCGCCAAGCGACTTGCCGCGGACGCCAACGCCTTCTGGCCTGACCAATTCTCAAACCCGGCAAATCCGCATGCCCATCGCACCACGACCGCGCCCGAGATCCTGGACGATCTCGACGGCGAGGTCGACATCTTCGTCGCGGGGATCGGCACGGGTGGGACGATCACGGGCGTCGGTGAGGTGCTCAAGACCCGTAATCCCGACGCCCTCGTGATCGGCGTCGAACCGGCGTCGTCGGCAGTGCTCTCCGGGCGCCGGCCTGGACCGCACCGGATCCAGGGCATCGGCGCCGGCTTCGTCCCCGAGGTGCTCAACCTCGAAGTTGTCGATGAGATGCTGACCGTCTCCGACGAGGACGCCATCTCCACGGCGCACCGGTTGTCACAACGTGAGGGCATTCTCGGCGGGATGTCCTGCGGCGCCGCGGTGTGGGCCGCGATCGAGGTCGGCAAGCGCCCCGAGCACAAGGGCAAGCGAATCGTCGCGATCCTGCCGGACTCCGGCGAGCGTTACATCTCCGCTCCGTTCTTTGCGCCCTAGCCGCCGGTCGGCGCCGCGACAGCTACCGTTCAGAATGCATGCTCGACACCTCGAACCTGCGTAGCGAGGTACGCCGCGACATCGCGGCCGCGAAGCAACGCGACCCGGCTGCCCGCAGCGTCTCGTCGCTTGAGATCCTTACGTCCTGGCCAGGCGTGCACGCGCTGCTGCTGCATCGGATCGCACATGCGCTGCTGAAGAACAGGGTGCCGATCGTGCCGCGCGCGCTGGCCTATGTGAGCCGCTCGCTGACGAACGTCGAGATACATCCAGGGGCGCAGATCGGCGAGTCATTCTTCATCGACCATGGGACCGGCGTCGTGATCGGGGAGACGGCCGTGATCGGGGACAACGTGACGCTGTACCAAGGCGTCACGCTCGGCGGGACGGGGTTTGCGACCGGCAAGCGCCATCCGACGGTGCAGGACAACGTGACGATCGGCTCGGGAGCGAAGCTGCTCGGGCCGATCACGATCGGCCACGGCGCGAAGATCGGCGCCAACACCGTTGTGATCACAGACGTCCCGCCCAACTCGACGGTCGTTGGCAACCCTGGGCACGTTGTCCGCGTGGAGGGCCAGCGGGTCGAGGGACCGGACGCCGACTGGATCCATCTGCCTGACCCCGTCGCCGACGCGATCACGCGGCTTTCCGGCCGGATCCGGGTGCTCGAGGAACGCCTCGCCGAGAAGGAGGGCACGGCCCCACCCGAGCATGTGCCCGATCCCCCGGTCACGCGGGGGCCGAACCCCGCCGGTGGCTGATCGCCGCTCAGCGCACGATCGTCAACGGCACGCCGCGCCCGACCTGTCCGGCCAGCCACGTGATGGAGGCATAGCTGAGCCGGATGCAGCCGTGCGAGACGGCCGTTCCCATCTGACCCGAGAGATTGCCCATCCCGTGAATCGCGATCTGGCCAGGGCCGCCCGCGAATTCCTGAAGGACCGTCGATCTTGCGCTGGTGGCCAACGCAAATGGGCCTCCTACCGCTCCGCCCGAGAGGCGCAGCGCCTCTTCGACGAAGAACTCGCCGATAGGCGTAGGCGTCGACGGCGCGCCCACGATCGCCGCGAATCTCCTGACGGCCCGGCCGTAGTGGTAGACCGTCAGGCGGCGTGAGGAGATCGTCAAGCGTAGCCGCCACGGCGTTTGCGTTGACCTTGTCCGGGTCGCGCGGATCCAACCCAGCGGCTGGGATGGTCGGCCCGAAAGCCTGACCCGCAGCCACGCAGCCCCGTTGGCCGCCGTCGCGCGTCCGACTACAGGCAACACCGTGCGAATGCGGGTCAGTGGACGCCGGCCCGGAACCGATGCGACCACGCGAGCGCCGGATGCCGGCGCCGCGTAGGCGGCCTTGCCAGCCAGCAGAACAACGAGCTCCTGACTCGCCGGAGCGGCCTGGGCCTGCGTCGTCGCGGTGCCAGCCGCAATTGCCGCAAGGATGGCCGCGGCCACGACCGCCAGGCTCCTGCCCAGCGGTCGGGTCGATGAGCCATCGGTCATCCGGTGAACCCACCGCTGCCGGGACGTGGACTGAGCACTGCGGCGGCGCAGGCCCTGTAGCGGAGCCTTCGGGTGACCGCGCTCGTCGCGTCGAGGAACGTGATGCGGGCGCTCACGGTGTGGCGCCCGGCGAGGGCCCGTATCCGAACTGTGGCGGGCGAACTGGTGCGGACGGCGATGCGCCTCCCGTCGAGGCTGAACACCACCCGCTTGATCTGCCGACCGCGCACCGTGGCGCTGAAGCCCTCGGTGCAACGCTGTCTTGACGAGCCCGTGCCGGGGGTCTGACGCAGCGTCGCCGTGCCGAGGCGAGTCAGCACCAGGGAGGTGCTGGCTGGGGGCGTGGAGTTACCCGCACCGGCCGTCCCGCCCGTGCCGCCTGTACCTCCGCTGCCGCCACTCGAGCCCGTCGCACAGCCAGGGTTGGTCAGCACGTTGTTGTCGAGCGTGATCGCGCCGGCAGTTCGAGCGAGCACTCGCCCGAGCACCGATGCGCCGTTGTTGAGCGTGATGTCCGCGAGCGTCATCAGGTTGCCCTGAAACGCGGTGGTGGACCCGAGCGTCGCCGAGCTCCCGACCTGCCAGTAGACATTGCAGGGGGAGGCGCCGTTGACCAGAAGTACCGAGCTCGCGGAAGCGGTCGTGAGGGTCGACCCGATCTTGAAAACGAACTGCGCGTTGGGGTCACCGAGAGCGTCGAGCGTGAGTGCGCCCGTGAGCCCCGCCGATGAACTGAAACCGTAGGTGCCGGGGGTGAGCGTGAGGCCGCCGAGGTCCTGACCGGTGAGGTCGTTGCCGACCAGGACAGGCTCGGCGGCTGCGACGTTGTAGGCGGTGGTCAGCGAGCCCTGGGCGATATTGGCCACGGAGTCGGTCTGGTGCGTCGCGCCGTTCACGACCGCGGGTAGGCCGAAGCCGGTCAGAGAGGTACCTGGTGACACCCCGAGCTCGCCGTTGAGAACAGATGGTCCGGTGTTCGTCACGCTGGCGCCACCCAGCACCACGAACGGACCTGCGGTTCCGAGGTCTACTGCGGCGGCGCTCGCGGCGCTCGGTGCGGCTACGAAGATGCCGGCGATGAGCACACCGAGGCAGGAATGCTTGAAGCGGATGAAACGGGACATGGATGTCCTTCCGTATCTAGGCGAGCAGGCCTGTACCGATCCCCAGCTTCTGAGGCCGCTCAATGGGGAGCGGGTGTGGCCTCCAACGGTGACGGCGGTGACTCGCTGGGAATCACGTCGCGTGCGGACCCGTCTCGCGGCGGGTGCCCTTGTCGAGGAGTCTGCTCTGGTTACCGTTGATATCGGCGCAGATCCGTCTAGACGCGACCAGCGCAGCGACTCGTAGACACCTTTCCGCTGACAGGCAGGGATTGCGTCTACTGCGAGCTGCGCGCTCGAGCCGCCCGACACAGCTGTGGCTCCGCGGACATGTCGGCGAACACGGGGGCCATGACGCTTCCAGCGGTCGAGTCGTGGGCGTGCCCCAGAAGGTGTCCCATCTCGTGTACCACCGTCATGCAAAGGACGTCCCAGTCGGCCCGCATCGTGCGTGCGTCGGGCCAGCGCCAGCTCGCCAGGGAGATCGCGCAATCGGTGTACGTGGCCGGTGATGCCGCGAGGTTGTTCGAGCCGAGGGGCGTCGCAAACGTCGCCCAAGCGCTCGACGGACGGGACAGTCCGGCGGGGAGGCTTCGCCGAGCGAGCACCCGGACCTTGCCTCCGCAGGGCATGGTGCCCCAATAGGCGCGTGCGATCGCCGTCGCGGTCGCAACGGGCCGCTCGATGCTCCGCGCGGGTTTGGCTGCGGCGATCGCGACGGTCGGCACCGACAGGACAGCAAGAAGGACGATCGTGAGGAGGCTCAGGCGTTTGATCCTTTAGATGTTGAACCTGCGCGACAGCAAATTCGTCCTCTGGAGCGGGTGAATCGGGGGGAGGGGCTGGGTGCACATCGGGTGACGTCCGATTCACCCTTTCCGCGATCGATGCCGATGCCTGTCATACGGGCCTTGGCTCGTCCTTGTGGACATCTCCTCACCAATCACCGTTGCAATCGGCCATTTCGAAGATCTGCTGGCACTCGGTCTGCAGACGGTGTTGGACGCCGATCCGACTGTCGAAGTCGTCGCGCGCGGCATCGACAGCGAACGGATCTCGGTAGTGCTCACGGGTCATCGTCCGCGCGTTGCGATTCTCGATTTCGACGCACTCCGGGACGCGGCACAGGTGCGCGAGTTGACCATTGCTCACCCAGACACGAGCTTCGTGCTGCTCGGGCACTGGTCAACGGGGGCGGAGTCAGCCCAGATGCTTGCGTTCGGAGCGAGCGCGTGTCTAGCCAAGGACGCTCAGGCGCGGGACATCCGCACGGCCCTGCACCTGGCCTCCAGAGGGATTCGCGTAATGCCGTGGAGGACCAGTCGCCCCGACGTGGACAACACGCACGACCGACTGATGACCACGCGCGAGGGCGAAGTGCTCCTGCTCTTGCGAGACGGCCGGTCCAACGCTGAGATCGCTCTGGCTCTCGAAATCGGTGTGGAGACGGTTCGCACCCATGCGCGGAACATT
>DATMIZ010000183.1:0-6723 GCA_035554055.1 Baekduia sp.
CGGTAGCAGGTGTGGATCAGTTCGCTGGCCATGAGGCGGAGGCTACCCGCAGGTCCCCGTAGCCAGCAAGGCGTAGGGGGACGACGATCCGGCGTCGTCCGCCGTGTGCCGTGCCGGTAGCGTGGCGCCCGTGAGCGTTCAAACGACAGAAGTGATTCCCGGCGTCTTTCAGTGGATCGCCAATCTCGACGCGTCCGACTACGAGGTGAGCAGTTACTACCTGGCGGGGTCCGGGATCGCCATCGATCCGCAGCTGTCCGCAGACGAGCCCGCGGGTCTCCCCGGACCTGCCAACCAGATCGTGATCACGTCGGCTTGGCACGTCCGCAGCGTCGCAGCGCTCGCGGCGGCATCCGGCGCCCAGGTCGTCACGATCCCCGAGCTCGTCACGACGCTTGAGGGCAAGGCTCCGGGCGTCAAGTTCGAAACGGTCCAGTCGGGCGCAGCGCTCGCCGACGGTGTCACGATCCATCACGTCGGCATGGGCGACTACCACGAGGCCGTTATCCACACGACAGACGGCGGCGGTGCCCTGATCGCGGGCGACGCGCTGTCGGTGATCGACGGCGAGCTGGGTCTCATATCGACCGAATACCTCGGTGACGATGGCCAAACGGTCCAGGACGTGATCAAGGCCGATCTCAAAGCACTGCTCGCGCTCGATTTCGACAGTGTGCTGACGACTCACGGCGGGCCGGTCGTCGGCGACGGCAGGGCGCAACTCGCCGCGCTGCTGTCCTAACCCCTCGGCTGAGCCAGGAGAGACGTCGCCGAACGGGCGACCGGTACGCCACTACGCTTCCACTCTTCACCCGCTTCCCGACAAGGACTGTCGTCGATGAACACAATCATCTGGATCGCTCAAGCCCTGCTCGCCGCCTTCATGCTCGCGGCGGGCCTCGCGAAGCTCACCAGGACCAAGGAACAACTCGTCGGTTCCGACAGCACGGCCTGGACCGAGGACTTTTCGCCCCAGCAGATCAAGGGGATCGGGACGCTTGAGGTGACGGCTGCGATCGGGCTGATCGTGCCTGCGCTGATCGATGTCGTCCCCGTGCTCGTGGCGGTGGCAGCCAGCGGTGTCGTGCTCCTGATGGTCGGCGCGGGTGTGACGCACGTGCGACGGGGCGAGGCGCAGAAGTTGCCGGTCAACATCGTCGTCGCCGCGCTCGCGCTGTTCATCGCCATCGAGCGTTTCGGGCCGCACGCCTTCTAGCTCGGACTGGGTAGAACCCGGCATCGGCGTCGTATATCTGCGCAGATTCTGCGCAGACCGCGCAACGGGCGAGTAAGTTTCGCCCAATGCGGGGGCTACGAAGTGTCGTGCTCGGCACGCTTGTCTTGTGTGCGCTGGCTGCCTACCCGGTCGGCACAGGCGCTGCGGCGGCACCGCCGCTCTCGAAGGCCGAGGCGGGCAAGATCGTTCGAGAGGCGCTATCAGACGAGTTCGGCTCGAGGTACAAAGCGCGTTCGGGCTATCGCAGCACATGCACACGTAGATCCAGTGCTCGCTTCCGTTGCGCTGTCTCCTGGAACGCGAAGGGCTACTCCTACAAAGGCTCCGTCACTGTCTGGCTGGCAGCTGATGACACCGCCGATCCGTGGAACTGGAAGACCGCCGTGCATCGTCATCACGTGTCCGCGCCGGCAGAGGACAACAAGCCCGCTCCGCCGTCATCCAACTGCGACCCGAACTACTCCGGGGCCTGCCTCGATCCCAACGCCAGCGATTACGACTGTTCAGGCGGTTCGGGTAACGGACCGAAGTACACCGGCACGGTCACGGTGGTCGGGTCTGACCACTACGACCTGGACGCCGACGGCGACGGCACCGGCTGCGAATAGCTCCGCTCACCAAGCTGGCAGTACTTACGTCCGCTATCCGCGCATAACTAATGCCAGCCCCGGGGACCGGGGGCGAAATCAATAGCTGGCGGTACTTACGTCCGCTATCCGGAATAACTAATGCCAGCCCGGCGGACCGGGGCGCGAGGCGGGCCTGCGACCCCCACAGAACCCGCTCGATACAGTCGGACCATGATCATCGAACGCTCGATGCACGACGGTGCCCTGTCGAACACGTATCTCGTCGGAGACGAAGCTGGCGGCGGCTTCTTCGTCGACGCCGGCGGCCCGGTCGAACCGTTGATCGCCGCGGCTGAGAAGCACGCGATCGACCCGACGCACGTCCTGCTGACCCATCACCACGCCGACCACGTGTGGGACCTCGGCAAGATCACCGCCCGCTGGCCGGACATCGAGGTGCTCATCGACGATCGCGAGAAGCAGGCGCTGGAACCCGAACTCGCGGCTCAGGTGACCGGCTCGCTGACCGCCGACGAGGACGTCCACCCGGGCACGCTCAACGTTACGCCGATCCACACCCCCGGCCACACCGCCGGGATGCTGAGCCTGCTCGTCGAGGGCAACGTCTTCACCGGCGACACCCTCTTCAAGAACTCCGTCGGCGGCGTCCGCGCACCCGGCAGCACCTCCTACGCCGACCTCAAATCATCGGTGATGGACACGCTGATGGCACTCCCGCCGGAGACGGTGATCCGCCCGGGGCACACCGATCCGACCTCGGTCGCGCAGGAGTGGGAGAACAACGCCTTCATCCGCGTCTGGCGCGGCCTTGATCCGGAGGGCGACTCTGAGTGCCTGGCGCTCGGCGAGCCCGCGACGCTCGTGCTCCTCGGCGACGACTACGACGGCGGCCACAAGGCCTGGATCCGCTGGCCCGACGGTCGCGACGACATCGTCCCGGGCTCGAAAATCGAGCAGTAGCGCCCGCTTTTCTTCATCGAGGGCTGTATTTCCGCACACTATGTGCGGTTAGACAGCCCTCGACGACGAACCCTAAATCTGCGTGTGCAGCTTGCGTGCGTGCGGCGGCTCGTCGCCGAGCACCGACACCTGGAACAGGCTCGTCGAACCGGGTACTCCGCTCGGTAGCCCGGCGGTGATCCCGACACGATCGCCTGGCTTACACCAGCCGAGCTCCAGCACCCGGCGCCCAGCGTCGATCAGGAGTTCCTCGCTGACCGCGTGGTGGCGGATCGACGCGGCCTGCACGCCCCACATGAACCCGCAGCGCCGCACGGTCTCCTTGCCGGGCGACAGCGCATAGATCGGGACGTTCGGCCTGTGCGCGGAGACGAGCCGCGCGCTGCGACCCGAAAGCGTCGGCACGACCAGCGCATCGAGCCCGAGCTCCATCGCGGCGTTACAGGCCGCGTGCGCGATCGTGTAGGACGGGTCGCGCTCGTCGCGCAGCACGCGCGTTTCGAGCCAGCGCTTGTACGGCGCGAACTTCTCGGTGTGCTCTGCGACGCGCGCCATGATCGTGATCGCGCCCACCGGATAGGCGCCGACCGCGGTCTCCTGGGACAGCATCACCGCATCGGATCCGTCGAGGATCGCGTTGGCGACGTCAGCCACCTCAGCACGTGTCGGGCGCGCCGAAGTCACCATCGAATCGAGCATCTGCGTCGCGGTGATCGAGGGGCGTGCGAGCTCGCCTGCGATCTCCAGCAGGCGCTTCTGCACCATCGGCACCTCTTCGAGCGGTAGCTCCACGCCGAGGTCGCCACGCGCAACCATCACGCCATCCGCCATGCGGATGATGTCGACGGCCCGGTCCACCGCCTGGGGCTTCTCGATCTTCGCGACCAGCGGGCTCCGGGTGTGCTCGCGCACGTGCGACACATCCTCCGGCGTGCGCACGAAGCTGAGCGCGACCGCATCGACGCCGATCAGCTCGCCCGCCTCCAGATGGCGCAGATCCTCGTCCGGCACCGACGGCAGCATGTCCGTCGGCCCGGGGATGTTCAGGCCCTGCCGCGACGCGACCGTGCCGCCGACCTCGACGATCGTGTCGACCTCACGGTCGCCCGGGCGCACGTTCGAAGCCTGCAACCTGACGGCGCCATCGGCGAGATAGAGCGACTCGCCTTCGGTGATCGAGTCGGCGAGCCCCGCCCACGTGATGCTCATCCGCTTCGCGTCGCCGAGCTCCGTGCCGTCGCCGCAGATGATCGTCACGTGATCGCCGGCGCGCAGCTCGGCGTGGCCGCCCGCCAGCGGCCCGATCCGCAGCTTCGGTCCCGGCAGATCCTGCAGCAGCGCGACAGGGCGCCCGGCGCGGCCGGCGGCGTCGCGCACCAGCTGCGCCGTCTCGGCGTGCTCCTCGTGGCTGCCGTGGCTGAAGTTCAGCCGCGCGACGTCCATCCCGGCCTCGACCATGCGGACGAGGATCTCGGGATCGCGGGACGCCGGGCCGATTGTGGCGACGATCTTGGTTCTACGTGGCAACGCACGCAATGTACTCACGCGTTCCGGATCGACACGCAGCAGTGACAGAAAAGCCTCAGATGACGAACTTGCCGTCGATCTGGAGCGCCTCTCCGTCGACGCTCAGGCGGCCGCCGTTGCGCAGGTCGCAGATCATGTCCCAGTGGATCGCCGAGCGGTTCTTCGACCCGGTCTCGGGATACGCACGACCGAGCGCGATGTGCACCGTGCCGCCGATCTTCTCGTCGAGAAGGATCATGCCCGTCGGCTGCGAGATCCCGAAGTTCGAGCCGATCCCGAGCTCGCCCACACGCCGCGCGCCCTCGTCGGTCGCCAGCGCCTTGCGCAGGTAGTCCTCGCCTTCGGCGGCGCTGCTCTCGACCACCTCGCCGTCCTTGAAGACGAGCCGCACTCCGCTGACCGCGACACCGGGCGGCGAGGAGGGGATGTCGAACTCGATCACGCCGTTGACGCTCTCCTCGACGGGTCCGGTGAAGATCTCGCCGCTGGGCATGTTGCGCTTGCCCTCGGAGTTGACCCACTGACGCTTGTGCACGCTCATCGTCAGGTCGGTGCCCTGCGCCTCGATCCTGATCTCACGCGCCTTGGACACGCTCGCGACGAGTGTGTCCTGAAATGCCCCGAGCCCGCGCCATGCCGCAACCGGGTCTTCTTGGTCGAGGAACAGCGCGCGCTGCACGAACGCGCCGTACTCATCAAGGTCCAGTCCTGCCCGCTGCGCCAGTGCCGGCGTCGGCCACAGCGTCAAACACCAGCGTTTGTTGCTTGCGTTGTCGCGCAGATCCTGGCGCGCGCGTGCGAGGCGCCCGAGCGAGTCGGGGTCGATGCCGTCGAGCTCGCCGAAGGCAAACGGCGCCTGGATCCCGATCGACTTGTCAAAGCGCCGGGACTCTTCGTAGGCGAGCTTCGGGAACAGATCGAGATGGCGGTCTGAGGCGTTCTCAAGGAAGCCGCGCTGCTCGCCCTCGAGCTCGGGCCGCAGCAGCGCCCACGCGTCGCGCTGCATGATCGCGCGCTGCAGCGCCAGCATCAGCGGGGTCGCGAGCGTCGTCGAGCGCACGAGCACCTCGTCGCCTGCCTCGACCTCCAAGCAGTAGTCGACCAGCAGCTTCGCGAACGCGTCGGGATCGAGCGTCATGGCGCCTGCATCTCCGGGAAGTGCTCCGCGAGGTGCAGCCGGATCTGGTCGCGCAGCCAGCGGCGCTCGTCCGGCGTCGCGACGCGGTAGCGCGCCAGCAGATCGGCCGGCCCCTCCCAGAGCACGTCCTGCACGGTCCAGCTCACCGCGAGTCGCTCGAACAAAAATTCGCTCGCGCGCGCCCACACGTCCTCGGTCGTCGCGGCCGCGCGGGCCGTCGATGGGTCGCGGACCTTGGCGTACTCGCGCCGGCTCTTGGGGCTCAGCGCGCCGCGCAGGATCAGCGTGCCGTGCTCCTCTGAGATGTACGGCGCTCCTGGCGCCTCCTCATGGGCGCCAAGACCCTTGCGACGTGCGCGGCGTCCCATCAGTCGCCCTCGATCTCTGGTTCGAGCCCCTCGGCGACGCGCGCGCGCCCACCGAACTCGTAGCGGATGTCGATCGAGTCGTTCTGGCGGTAGGTGCCGACGCCCCAGGCCCCGAGCAGCCAGCGCCAGCCGCTGATCTTGTCCTTGCGCAGCTCGCGCTCGGGAAAGACCAGCACGTTGCCTTCGACGAGGTAGTCGCTGCCTTCCCGCTGCGGAACGCCCGAGATGAACACTTCAAATGGCGGCTTCACCGACGGCGGCAGCTTGACGATCGTGCGCGACATCGCCGACATCATGACGCTCTAGGGTCATGGCGCGTGAGCGAGCTGCCCACATACGAGATCCGGCGTTCGAAGCGTGCGCGCAGCGCGCGCGTGCTGGTCGACCCGATCAGCGGCGCGGTCGAGGTGGTTCTCCCGCAGCGCGCCGCAGAGCGTGTTGCCGCCGCGGCCGTCTCTGAGCTGCGGTCGTGGATCGATGCGCGCGTCCTCGAAGCAGGCGCGCGGCGCGCGGCGGTCGCGGCCCGTGGCGACACCGTTCCCTACCTGGGGGAGACGCTAACGCTGATCTCAGAGCCCGGGCGCACGCGCGTGCACCGCGTCGGCGACGACCTGCTCGTGCCGGCTGACGAGCCGCAGCCGGCGCTCGAGCGTTACTACCGCCGCATGGCGCGCACGGAGGTCCTCGGCCGGCTCGACCCGGTTCTGTCGGCCCTCGGCGCCGAGTACTCAGCGCTGCGGATCGCCGGCCAGCGGACTCGCTGGGGTTCCTGCTCGGCCCGCGGCGTACTGAGCTTCAACTGGCGGCTGCTGCTCGCGCCGGAATCGGTCTTTCAGTACGTCATCTGGCACGAGGCCTGCCACCTGCAGGTGCTCGATCATTCGCCGCGCTTCTGGCAGCTGC
>DATMIZ010000184.1:0-9094 GCA_035554055.1 Baekduia sp.
GCTGGCGCGACAAGCTGGGCCTGTTCGCGGCCGAGGGCGAGGACCTCGTGGACGAGGCGACCGCGGCAGGGTGGGAGCCGCTACAGCTGCTGCGGGCTGATCGGGAGGTGTCCGCCGACGCGCTCGCAAAGGTTTCCGGGCTGGCATCGGGATCACGCGTGATCGCGGTGTACGAGGAACGCTTCGCCGCGCCCGCCGGTCCGCTGTGCGTGGCGCTTTGGGGAGTCAAGGATCCGGGCAACGTCGGCACCGTGCTCCGCAGCGCGCTGGCTTTTGGTGCGTCGAGCGTTGCGCTGGGCCCTGGGACGGCTGATCCGTTCTCGCCCAAAGCCGTACGGGCCTCGATGGGCGCGATCTTCCGGGTTCCGGTGTGTCGCGTCGCATCGATCGAGGAATTGCCAGGCAAGAAGATCGCCCTGGTGGCCGGCTCTGGCGACAGGCTTATCGGACCTGCCAGCGAAGAGATGACGATCGTGATCGGTCCTGAACGCAACGGCATCGCCGACGCGGCGCTCGCCGCTTGCGACGGCGTGGCGCACATCCCGATCGCCAACGAGTCGCTGAACGCCGCCGTCGCCGGATCGGTGGCGCTCTACGAGCTGACTCGAGGGACAGCTGACCTCACCGCGAGCGATCCAAATAGGGTGGCTGGCCAGTGATCGAAAAGATCGAAAAGATCGAGTCCGACGGGCTCACAGCCATCTCCGCGGCGACCACCTCCGATGCCCTCGAGGAGCTGCGGATTGCGCTGCTCGGGCGTAAGGCTGAGCTGCCGAACCTGCTTCGCGGCGTGGCCGAGCTGGCGCCCGAAGAGCGTGGCGCGGTCGGCAAGCGCGCCAACCAGGCCCGCGGCGCGCTCGAGCACGCGATCGACGCGGCAAAGACCGCGCTGAGCACCGCCGAGCTCGAACAGCGCCTTGCGACCGACACGGTCGATGTCACGCTGCCCGGCGATCCGCCGCAACTTGCGGGCCGGCGGCACCTGATCACGCAGACGATCCGCGAGCTCGAAGATGTCTTCGTCGGTTTGGGATTCACCGTGATGGAGGGCAACGAGGTCGAGCTCGTGCACTACAACTTCGACGCGCTCAACCACGATCCGACCCACCCCGCGCGTGACGGGAGCGACACGTTCTACGTGGCGCGCAAAGGCGACGGCCAGCAGCCGGACGGCTCCTCGCCACGCGACCTGGTGCTGCGGACGCACACCTCACCGATGCAGATTCGCGCGATGAACGAGAATCCGCCGCCGCTCTACGTCGTCATTCCCGGCCGCGTGTACCGGCGTGACTCCGACGCGACGCACACCCCACAGTTTCACCAGGTCGAAGGGCTGGCCGTCGACGCGGACATCACGCTGGCCGATCTGAAAGGGACGCTGCTGCGTTTTGCTCAGGCGATCTTCGGCGGCGAGCGCGATGTGCGCCTGCGTGGGCATTTCTTCCCGTTCACAGAGCCGTCGGTCGAGGTTGACGTGTCATGTTTCAACTGCAAGGACGGTCATCTGCGGGACGGCTCGCGCTGCCATCTCTGCAGAGGCGAGGGTTGGATCGAGATCCTCGGCGCCGGCGAGGTCGATCCGAACATCTACGACTACGTCGAAGACGATCGCTACGACGCCGAGAAGGTGCAGGGCTTCGCGTGGGGCATGGGCGTTGAGCGGATCGCCTTCCTCAAGCACGGCGTCGCGGATCTGCGCCTGTTCTTCGACAACGACGTGCGCTTCCTGAGGCAGTTCGGATGAGGGTTCCCTACGAATGGCTGCGGGAGTACTGCGCGCCCGACATCACGTTGGCGGAGGTCGAGCAGCTGCTCACGATCTCCGGCACGAAGGTCGAAGCGATCCACCACCACGGCGTCACGGGCCTTGAGAGCTTCGTTGTCGGCCGCGTGCTCACGTGTGAGCAGCACCCTGACGCCGACCGCCTCAGGGTTTGCACCGTCGATGTGGGCGGGGACGAGCCGTCCCAAATCGTCTGCGGGGCACCGAATGTCGCGGCCGGGCAGACCGTAGGGGTCGCACGGCCGGGGGCCGTGATGCCCGACGGCACCAAGCTCAAGAAGGCAAAGCTGCGCGGTGTCGAGTCCAACGGGATGATCCTTGCCGAGGACGAGGTCGGGATCGGCCAGGACCACGCTGGGATCATGGAGCTCGAGACGGAGGCTCCCAATGGGTCTCCGCTCGCGGCAGTCATCCCGATCTCGACGGACGTGATCGAGTTCGAGATCACCCCGAACCGGCCTGACTGCCTTGGCATCTACGGGATCGCACGCGAGCTTCATGCAGCCACCGGGGCCGAGCTCAGGCCAGAGCCGTGGGCCGAAGATCCAGGGACGGGTGGAAAGCTCGCCGGCCTCGAGGTCGACGTGCAGAGCCCGGATCTCTGCCCGCGTTTCACGGCGCGTGTGTTCGAGGACGTGACGATCGCTGCCTCTCCGCGATGGCTGAAAGCCCGCCTGATGGCCGCCGGGCTGCGACCGATCAACAACGTCGTCGACATCACCAACTACGTGATGCTGCTCACCGGGCAGCCGCTGCACGCCTTCGATCTCGACAAGGTCGCGGGCGGCCGACTGGTCGTGCGAAACGCGCGCGATGGTGAACGGATCGAAACGCTTGACGGCGAGACGCGCACTCTCGACGGTGAGATGGTCGTGATTGAGGACGCCGACGGCCCGACTTCGATCGCCGGGATCATGGGCGGCGCTCGCTCAGAAATCTCCCCGGCGACGACGCGGGTGGCGCTCGAGGTAGCGACTTGGATCGGTCACAACATCAAGCGGACCTCCAATCGGCTGGCGCTGCGCAGCGAAGCTTCGGGCCGCTTCGAGAAGGGCCTCGCGCCCGAGCAGGCACTGTGGGCGCAGGCCGTGGCGACGAAGCTGTTGGTCGAGCTAACCGGCGCGCGGGTTGCTCCCGGCACCCTTGACGCGGGTCCGTTCGCGGTGCAACCGTGGCCCGAGCAGACCATCGTGTTGCGGGAGCAGCGCGTCAGTGCGATCCTCGGGATGGAGATCCCAACCGAACGGCAGCGTGCGCTGCTGCAGGCGCTCGGCTTCACGGTCGAGCAGTCCGATGCCGGGCTCGCAGTCACGGTGCCTGGATTCCGGCGCAACGACGTGACCCGCGAGGCGGACCTGATCGAAGAGGTCGCGCGCTTCGAGCTCGATGGCCTGCCGGCAACGCTCCCGAAGCGGCGTGGAGCCGGAGGCCGGCTGTCGACCGCGCAGCAGCTGCGGCGCAGAGCAGTCGACGTGCTGGTCGGTAGAGGTGCGTACGAGGCCGTCGGCTGGTCATTCACCGATGCGGCCCTCGGAGATCGCCTGCGCCTCGCTCAGGACGACCCGCGGCGCGACACGGTCGTGTTGGCAAATCCGATGTCCGAAGAGCATTCCGAGCTGCGCTCGACCCTGCTCGGATCGCTGCTGGACGTCGCGAGGCTCAATGCGGCGCGTGGCACGTCCGATCTGGTCCTGTGCGAGCAGGGCGCGGTCTACCAACGCGGCGATGCTGAGCTCCCGCACGAACACCGTGCCCTCGGCGCGCTCGCGCACGGTCACTTGCACCAGCCGACGTGGACGATCGCTGAGCCCACGACAGCCGATTTCTTCACCGCCAAGGCGCTACTCGGCGCCGTGCTGGACACACTGCGGATCGAATGGTCGGTCAGACGCACCGACGAGCCGTTTCTTCACCCCGGTCGGGCCGCCGAGGTGCTCGTCGGCGATGACGTCATCGGCTGGGTCGGCGAACTGCACCCACTTGTCTGCGCAGAGTGGGACCTCGGCGCCGCAGCGGCCTTCGAGATCGATCTCGACCGGGCAGTGGCGTCCGCCGTGGCTGTCCCGCACTACGCCGATGTCAGCGTGTTCCCACCGGTGCGGCGTGACCTCGCGCTGACCGTCGATCGGTCCGTCACCGCCGGTGACCTGGTGGAAGTGGTGCGCGCGAGCGGTGGCGCGCTGCTGGCGGATGCCGGCGTCTTCGACGTCTACGAAGGCGCGCAGGTGGGGGAGGGCAAGAAGTCGATCGCGCTGCGGCTCGTCTTCCAGGCACTCGACCGTACGCTCGCCGACGCCGACGTCGACCCCGCGATCGCAAAGATCGTCAAGCAGGCAAGCGACCGACTGGGAGCGCAGCAACGTGTCTGAATCGAAGGTCCTCATCGCAGGTGCATCTGGCTACACAGGCGCGCTGGCGGCACGGCTGATCCACGAGCATCCGTACTTCACGCTCGGCGCGATGACCTCGCGCTCGGATGCCGGCGTGCCGCTCTCGTCGCTGTATCCGCAGTACCGCGTCCCGGGTGTGCTCGAGCAGCTCGAGCTGGATCGGATGACCGAAGGGGTCGCTGCCGCGATCGTGGCATACCCGCACGGCGCTGCCGCTGGACTCGTCTTCGAGCTGCTGGAGCGCGGGATAAAGGTCGTCGATCTGTCCGCTGACTTTCGCCTGAAGGACGTCGACGTCTATGAGGACTGGTACGTCCCACACCCGCATCCCGAGCTGATCTCAGAGGCCGTTTACGGACTGACCGAGCTTAACCGCGACGCGATCGCCGCCGCCCGGCTCGTCGCCAACCCCGGTTGCTACCCGACGGCGACAATCCTCGCGCTCGCGCCGCTGGTCGGCATCCAGGATCTCGTAGTCGACGCCAAGTCGGGAGTGTCCGGGGCGGGCCGCGCAGCGACCGCCGCCACGCACTTCGTGACGGTCGACGAGAACATCACGCCGTACAAGGTCGCATCTCACCGCCACAGCCCAGAGATCGAGCAGGAGCTCGGCTTGGACGGAATTCTCTTCACGCCGCATCTCTTGCCGCTCGATCAGGGTGAACTCGTGTCGTGCTACGCGACAGTCGCCGCCGCGCCGGAGAACGTCCACGAGCTCTACGAGAACTTCTACGCCGCTGAGCCGTTCGTCGAGGTCGTCACCCACGCGCCTGGCGTTCGCGAGGTACGCGACACGAACTTCTGCCGCATCAACGTCCGCTACGACACGCATAGCCGCAAGGTGATCGCGTTCGGCGCGATCGACAACATCTGGAAGGGCTCGTCATCGCAGGCCGTCCAGAACCTGAACCTCATGTTCGGCCGGCCCGAGACGGAGGGGCTGCTTTGAGCTTCTTCAAATCGCGCTGGGTCGACAAGCCCGAGCAAGTGACCGAGTCGACGGGGCTTCCGCAGGGTTTCCGGGCCGCTGGGGTAGCCGCGGGGATCAAGAAGTCGGGCAAGCGCGACGTCGGCCTGATCGTCTGCGACGAGCCCGATGCCACCAGCGCTGCGCGCTTCACGCGCAGTGGGACGGCGGCGCCGCCGGTGCTGGTGACGCGTGACCGCTGCCGGCTCGACAGCCTGCGGGCCGTCGCGGTCAACTCCGGCATCGCCAATGCGGCGACCTGGCGCCGCGGTCTCGACGAGGCAGCGCGCATGCAGGGCGGCGGCGCCATCGCCGCCGGGGTCCCGGAGGATCAGGTCGCGGTCTGCTCGACAGGCGTCATCGGCGTGCACCTCCCGGGAGACCAGATCATGCGCGGCCTGCTTCAGTGCGCGGGCGAGTTGTCCGCGGACGGCGCCGGGGATTTCCAGGCGGCGATCATGACCACCGACAAGTTCGAAAAGTCAGCGTCGCTCACGGTTCAGCTCAGCGGCGGCACGGTCAAGCTCGCCGCTCAGGCCAAGGGCGCGGGCATGATCCAGCCGGCCTTCGCCACGATGCTCTGCTTCGTGCAGACCGACGCCAAGCTCTCCGCAGAGACCGCGGACCTGCTCTTCGGTGTGTGTGTGAAGCGGTCCTTTGATCGCATCTCCGTGGACGGGCAGCTGTCGACCAACGACACGGCGATCCTGATCTGCAGCGGCGCGAGCGGCGTCGAGGTCGCGCCTGAGTCAGAGGACGAGGCGATCTTCGGCAAGGCGCTCGATGCGCTGTTGCGCCAGCTCGCGCTGGAGATCGTGCGCGACGGCGAGGGCTCCAAACGGATCGCACGCGTCGTCGTCCATGGCGGCGAGCCCAATGCGGTCGAGCGCGTCGCGCGAACGGTGGCCAACAGCCCGCTCGTGAAGACCGCGCTGCACGGCGGGGACCCGAACTGGGGCCGGATCAACCAGGCCGTCGGGATGGCCGTGATCGATGCTGCGCCGCTGGCGGTCGACATCGCGATCGAAGGCGTGCAGGTCTGCGTCGCAGGTGACGCGGTCGATTACGACGAGGCCGGGCTGGCGGAGCGGGTTTCAGGCGACGAAGTCGAATACGTCATCTCGCTGCCCGGCGACGGGCACGAATCTGAAGTGTTCTTTTCAGATCTCAGCCACGAATACGTCACGATCAACGCCGAGTACACAACATGACCGCAGCCCCGATCTCAGCAGAATTTAACGCCAGCGTCTCGACGCTGCTCCAGGCGCTGCCGTACATCCGTGAGTTCCATGGCCAGACCGTCGTGATCAAGTACGGCGGCGCGGCGATGGAGGATCCGGCGCTGCGTGAGTCGTTTGCCCGCGACGTCGTGTTGCTCAAGTACGTAGGCATGCACCCGGTGATCGTCCACGGCGGCGGACCGGAGATCACCGCCTACATGGAGCGCCTCGGCATGGAGGTTCGCTTCGTCGGCGGCCTGCGCGTGTCGGACGAGAAGACGGTCGAGATCGCGAAGATGGTGCTCGTAGGCAAGGTCAACAAGGAGATCGTGCTCAACATCAATGCCCACGGGGCACCGGCGGTCGGCATCTGCGGCGATGACGGCAGGCTGTTCACCGTCGAGACGAAGGCGGGGCCCGGCGGCGAGGACATCGGCTACGTGGGCACGATCACGCGCGTCGATGTCGACGTGATCAACCACGTCGCTGAGGACTACATCCCGGTGATCGCTTCGATGGGAGCCGATCGCAACGGCCGCTCGCACAACGTCAACGCCGACGAGGCGGCTGGCGCAGTGGCGCGCGCCCTACGCGCCTACAAGCTTGTCTTCATGACCGATGTCGCCGGCTGGCTCCAGGATCCCGCCGACCCGTCAACGCTCGTCCATTCGACGACCGCGGATCAGGTCGTCAGCGCGCTGCCGCAGATCCAAGGCGGCATGCGACCGAAGCTGCAGGCCGCGATCGACGCCATCTATGGCGGTGCCGGCAGCGCCGTGATCGTTGACGGGCGCGTCAAGCACTCGATCCTGCTCGAACTCTTCACCGACGACGGCATCGGCACGCTCGTCAGCGCGGCAACGTGACGATCTCCGACGAGTTTCTGACCGCAAACTACGCGCGCTACGCCGTCGAGTGGGTGCGGGGACGCGGCACGCGGCTATTTGACGCCGACGACACCGAGTATCTGGATTTCCAGACCGGGCTTGCCGTGAACGCGCTCGGACACTCTCACCCGGCGATCGTCGCCGCTATCACCGAGCAGGCGGGGCGCATCATCCATGCCGGCAATCTCTTCTACACCGAGCCGATGGTGGACCTCGCGCGCCGTCTGTGCGAGCTGTCCTTCGGTGAACGAGTCTTCTTCACCAACTCTGGGACCGAAGCCGTCGAGGCGGCGATCAAATGCGCGCGCAAGCGCAGGCGTGGCGGCAAGATCGTTTCACTGCAGCGCGGGTTTCATGGCCGCACGTACGGCGCGCTGAGCGCGACGCCGCAAGAGGACAAGCAGGCGCCGTTCGCACCGCTGGTGCCCGGATTTGTGGCTGTCGAGCCGACGCCTGAGGCGGTCGCAGCCGTTGTGGACGGGCAGACGGCCGCCGTGATCCTCGAGCCGGTACAGGGCGAGTCGGGTGTCTGGGTCCTCGATGACGAGCTGCTGAGGGCGGCGCGCGCGGCCTGCGACGAGCACGGTGCAGCGCTGATCTACGACGAGGTCCAATGCGGCCTCGGACGCACCGGAAGGCTGTGGGCCTACGAGCACTCCGGCGTGGTCCCCGACGCAATGACGCTCTCCAAGGCGCTGGGCGGGGGACTGCCGCTCGGCGCGCTGGTCTGCGGCCCTGAGATGGCGGACGTGTTTGCCCCCGGCGATCACGGTTCGACCTTCGCCGGCGGTCCCGTGCAGTGCGCCGCAGCGCACGCCGTGCTCGACCACGTCAGTGATGCTGCCTTCTTGGAGCAGGTGACCGCAAACGGTGAGCGACTGCGCGAGGCGCTTGCAGAGCTCCCTGGCGTTGTCGAAGTTCGTGGCCGCGGCCTGATGGTCGCCGCCGATTTCGCCGGCGTGTCGGCTCCAGAGCTCGTGAAACGCCTTCTGACCGAGCAGCGGCTCGTCGCAAATGCGACCGGGCCGGCGACGCTGCGGTTGCTGCCGCCGCTGATCGTTTCCAGTGACGAGGTCGACGATGCCGTATCGAGGATTACGCGGGCGCTCGAGCAGGCCGCCTGAACGGAGATGGCCGCGAGCTCTCGCGACACACCGCCCTTTCGCGCCGATCATGTCGGCAGCCTGCTGCGCTCGCCGCAGCTGAAGCGGGCACGGGCTGATTTCAAGGCGGGCTCGATCGACGCGGAGGATCTGCGCCAGGTCGAGGACGAGTCGATCCGCAATGCGATCGCGCTCCAGAATGAGCTGGGTCTGAAGTCCGTCACGGACGGGGAGTTGCGGCGCACTTCGTGGCACATGGACTTCATCTACCAACTCGGGGGCGTCGAGCAGGACGACCGCGAAACGCAGCACTCCCACTTCCGCAACAACGAGCGGACCTATGAGTTCGCACCGCCGACGGCGCGCGTAACCGGCGCCGTTCACCTCAAAAAGCCGATCTTCGCTGACGATTTTGCGTTCGTCCGCGACAACGCCGCCGATGGCCAGACTCCCAAGCTCACGATCCCGGCGCCGTCGATGATCCACCTGCGCAGTGGAGACCCGGCGATCGACGCAGCCGCGTATCCCGACCTGGAGGAGTTCTGGATCGATCTGGCCGCGGCCTACGGCGCCGAGCTGAGTGCCATCTACGGGCTGGGCTGCCGCCACATACAGCTTGACGACGTAAGTCTCGCCTACGTCAACGATCCGAATGAGCGCCGGAAGATCGAGGCACTGGGCGGTGACCCGCTGCACATGCACGAGCGCTACATAGCGGCATCGAATGCCTCGCTGAAGGGCCGC
>DATMIZ010000185.1:0-13407 GCA_035554055.1 Baekduia sp.
GGCGGCAAGCAGGTGCGCGACAACATCCACGCCGTCGATGTGGTGAGCGCCTTTCACGAGTTCCACCGCCGTCCGAGGAGTGCGGCCGTTTACAACCTCGGTGGCGGACGGGCGTCGAACGTGTCGATGCTCGAGGCAATCGAGAAGTGCCAGCGGATCGCGGGGCGTGAACTGCAGTTTTCACTCGCGAGCGACGCCCGGATCGGCGATCACCAGTGGTACATATCCGATTTCTCGGACTTTCAGCGCGAGTATCCGGCGTGGTGTCTGACGCATGAGATTGATGATGTGCTCACAGAGATCTACGAGCACAACGCCGACCACTGGGCGGCGTCCTAGCGGGGCGCCCGCCGAGACGCGTGCTAGGCATACCTGATGAATGACCCCCGGGGGCGGCTTCTGAGACGCCTTATGGCAATCGTATTTCCGGGGATGCGCGGCGTCTGGATCGGCGCGCTGGTTGTGTTGGTTGTGGCCGTCGTTTTCGCGTTTCGGTTTCTGGATTCTCCGACCAGCTCTCTGACGGGCACCAACTCGGTCGATGTCGCGACGGTGATCGGGTCGAGCAAGCCAAACGAGCTCACGTGCATTCGCGATCTGGCGATCCCACGCGGTACCGGTCGCATCGCAGTTTCGCTGTTTGCTGAGTCCCCGGGGCCGATGCCGCGGGCGCGGGCGTGGCTGATCACCGGAGGTAGTCGTACTTCGTTGCGTGTGGAGCGTTCGCCACGCACCTGGTTGGAGTTCCTACCCATGACGTTGCCCAAGACGGTCTCGAGCCAACTCACGCGCGCGACCGTCTGCATTCGGGGCAGCGGAACGGGACTCGGTTTCGGCGGCTCTTTCGTCCAGCGTCTTCCGGGGGCTCCCGTCAGCACGATCGAAGGTCGAGCGCTGGGTCAAGGCGATATCGGCGTGAGGTATCTCACGCCAGCCGATGAGCGGCCGACGGTATCTAGCTCTCTACGGACTTCGATTGAACGAGCCGGGGTCTTCGAAGCGGGCCTTGGCGACGTGCTGATCTGGGTGGCACTGCCTGGACTGCTCGTGCTCGCCTACTTCGTGGTGCGCGTCGCCGCGACGGCCGATGCACACACCATCCGGCGTCTCGCAGTGCTGGCAGCCGTCGCGGCGTTTGTACACGGCGCTGCCTGGGCGGTGCTCATGCCGCCGTTCCACGGAGCCGACGAGAGCGAGCATTTCGCGTACACCCAGTATCTCGCCGAGACGAACAGCCGCCCCTCGGCAGCGCTTGGGCAACACCCTGAACGGCCGCCATATTCGTCGCAGCAGTTCAACCTCATGGCTGCACTGCACCACAACTCGACGATCCTGAACTCCTCGTCGCGGCCAGCCTGGGACAACTACTGGGAGCGGCGCTACGAAGCTGCGCGCCCGGGCACGTCGCGACGCGACGGCGGCGGTTTCACGGAGAGCGCGAGCGGGCATTCGCCGTTCTACTACTCGATCGTGGGAATTCCGTATCGGGTCCTCGCGGGAGCGACGGATCTTCCCTCGGTGTTGCTCGCGATGCGACTGTTCAATGCGGCCATTGCGGCGATGGTCGCGGTGCTGGCGGTGCTTGCCGCGGCGCTTCTGTTCCGCGGTAATCGGACCGCCGCGTGGACCGCTGGGATCCTCGCCGGGCTTCAGCCTGTATTCGGTTCGGTCGCCGGCGCCGTCAACAATGACACGGCAGTCAATGTCGCCGCGGCCGGTCTTCTCTATGTGCTGCTGCGGGCATGGGTTCGCGGACCGACGTGGCGGCTTGGCGCCGCTACGGGGGCGCTGGCGATAGTGCTGCCCGTCGCGAAGATCACCGGCTTCGCTCTACTACCGGCGATCGGCGTAGCCGCGCTCGCGCTCCTGTTCAGTCATGGCATCCGGCGGACGGCCTGCTGGGCGTCAGCTGCGGGTGCAGGTGCGGTTGCGACTGCGGTTCTGTGGATTTTTCTGCTGTCTCCGATCCTCGTCGGGGAACGCGGATCGCTGCACAACGTCCACCCGCCCCCGGTCACTGCGATCTCACCGCCGGCCGCCCCTTCGCCGCAAGGAGAGGCGCCGCCGACCGCACCGGGGATCACGCTGCGAGATCGCGCCGAATACGTCATTCAGACATTTTTCCCCCACCCGCAGATCGGGGCAAAGCATTGGCAGCTGCCGGAGTCCAAACGTCTGGATCGCTGGCCGGCATTCAAGATCTACATCGATCGTGGCTACGGGCTCTACGGCTGGAAAAGCGTCGAACTCGGGGCGGGTGTCACCCGTACCATCCTGATGATGCTCCTCGCTGGCTGGGCATTTGCGGTGGTGGCCGCGCTGCAGCGTCGCCGCCGGTGGCGCGATTGGCTGCCCGCTGGCGCGATCCTCGTCGCCGCCGTGCTCTCCGTTTTGGTCTTCGTCGGCTACGCCTACAGCACTCTCGAGCTGAGGACGGAGCCCGGGGAACAGGGCCGCTACATCTTTCCGGCGCTGGTCGCGCTGTCTGTGCTTCTCGCCAGCGCTGTGTTGGCGTTCGGTGAGCACGTTCGCGCGGTCTCGACCGGTGTCATTTCGGCTTGTATCCCGACGCTGGCCGTGGTCGCGTGGCTGACTGCACTGAATGGCTGGTTCATGTGATCGGGTCAGCGCTGTTCAGCCTCGGCGAAAGACGCGTCGTAGCCCGCCGTAGCGTACGGCGACGAGGAGCAGGCCGGCGAGTGTGATGGGGACCAAGAGCACGAAGCGCACGAGCACCAGGTAGGAGACCGCGGTCTGTGAGGTCGCGCCGATCGCCTTCGCGCCGATCACCGCGGCGGCATCCTGGGTGCCGGCATATCCGGGCCCGGACGGGATCAGCGCGAACATGCTGGCCAGCGCGACCATGTACATCGCCTCGGGCCCGTTCATCTCAAAGCCGGCCGCGGCGCCGGCGGTACCCCAGACGCCGGCCTCGATCAGCCAGACCGCGAGCGTCAGCGCGAGCATCACGGCGCCGTGTGCCCCGCGCAAAGCAAAGGTGGACGCGAACATCGGCGCCAAGAACTTGCGCGCGCGCCGGATGAGCCCGCGGCGTGCAAGCACCACGAATGTCAGGGCGAGAGCGGTCAGCGCGGCTGCCGCCGCGATCAGCAACCAGCGCAGGCTGTCGCCACTAGGGAGCCCGGCGCCTCCGGCGATGGTAATCGCGAGCACGACGAAGATGACCGCGAGCACGACGATGTCGAGTAAGCGCTCGGCCAACAGCGTCCCGAGGATCGAGCGCCGCCCGACGGCTGCCCGTGGCGCGCCGAGGATCACGCGGAACAGATCCCCGCCGCGCGCCGGCAGCACGTTGTTGCCCATGTAGCCGACGACCATCAGCCCGACCGAATCGGCGCGGGACATCGAGCCACCCTGGTCTGCGATCAGCAGGCGCCAGCGTTCACCCCGGATCAGGGTTGCAAGGGCATAAAGCGAGATCGACAGCACGAGCCACCCGATCTCCGCGGGCTTCGTCGGCAGCCGCGGCGCCGGCTGGCGCGCAGCCCACCAGATCACGGCGCCCACACAAAGCACCGACACTCCCACGCCCACCCAGGGCAGCAGGGCTGCACGATCGCGGCGCGGCATGGGCTGACCTACAGCTCTTCGGCGATCACGGGCGCCATGCGCGTGAAGATCCAGCTGCCGAGCGCCACGATCGCGGCCAATATCGCCAACGGGAAGATCAGCTTCCACGTGCCGCCGGCGGCCGCAGCGGCACTCTGATGGCTGGGGTCGATGATCGCGTGGCGCGCCTGCTGCAGCAATGCGGCGAATGGATTGAGCATCATCAACTCGCCTGCGCGCGTGCCACCTTTCTCCTGCACCAGGCTGATGGTGAAGATGATCGGCGAGATGTAGAACGAGCCCTGCAGCACGACCGTCCAGATAGGCTCGACGTCGCGGTAGCGCACCCACAGCGCCGACAACAGCATCGCGAGGCCGAGGCCGAGCGCCGCAAAAAGTGCTGCGATCACAGGAAGCTCGAGCCATGTCCAGCGCGGCGAGCCGCCCGCCAGGATCAGGAACACGAAGACGGGGATGATGTTCAGACCGAAGTTGAACATCGACTGCAGCACCTGCGCGGCAGGGATCGCAAAGCGCGGGAACTCGATCTTGCGGACCAGCGGCTCACGGGCCCCGACGGAGCGAATCGACCCTTGAGTCATCTCCGAGATCGAGCCGAACATCACGATCCCGAGCAGGATCGCCACCGGGTAGTACTCCTCGGTGCCCGTGAAGTTCAGTACGAGGCTGAAGACGACGTAGAGGACGCCGAAGAGCATCAGCGGCTGCATGATCTGCCAGAGGTAGCCGAGCACAGACCCAAAGAACTTCAGCTTGAAGTCGGTTACGGCGAGGGTCCAGATCAGCCGAAACAGGCGCCGCGGGTCGCTACCGAGCGCCGAGGGTCCCTTGATCGGTTGTCCGAGTGCCGCTTCGAGTTCTGGCGTGACGATGCTTGCCATCTTCAGAACACCTGCGCGGCGTCGGCAATGGCACGGTCAGTGGCGATCTGCGCGCGCGCCTCGGGTGAGAAGTTCAGCTCCGTGTAGCGAGCCGAGACCTTGCCGACATCGCCGGCCTCGACGATCTGCCCACGCTCGACGAGGATCGCCTCGTCACAGAACTCATTGACCGCGTCCATCGCATGGGTGACGAACAGCACCGTCGCGTTCTGGGACTTGATCCGGCGGAACTCGTCTTGACACTTCTCCTGGAAGGCGGCGTCGCCGACCGCAAGCACCTCATCGATCAGCAGGATGTCGGCGTCGACCTGGATCATCACGCTGAACGCCAGTCGCACGAGCATGCCGGATGAGTAGTTCTTGATCTTCAGGTCGACGAACTCGTGGAGCTCGGCGAAATCGATGATCGAGTCGAAGCGGTGTTTTGCTTCCTTGGTCGAGAGCCCCATCATCGCCGCGTTCAAAAGCACGTTGTCGCGCGCGGCGAGATCCATGTTGAAGCCGACGCCGAGTTCGATGAACGTCGACATCCGCCCGTTGACGAAGATCCGCCCGCGGTCGGTGCGGTAGATGCCGGCGAGGCACTTGAGCATCGTCGACTTGCCCGAACCGTTGCGCCCGACGATTCCGAAAAAGGATCCCTGCGGCACGGCGAAGCTCACATCCTGCAACGCGTTCATCTGCTCGTGCGTGGTGCGGCGAAACGGATGCACGGCGCGTTCCTTGAACGTGTGCATCGCTTCGTGGGGAATCATGAAGCTCTTGGATACCCCGTCGACGAGCACGGCGGGGGTGGCGGGCGGGGCGACCATTCAGGCCAGAGAATAGGGCGCTGGTGCACGCCATAGGGCGTCGCTCGTCGGCTGGCGGCGCCGCGCTCTACGATCGAAGCCTGATGCCTGACTTCATCGCAGGTCTGCGCAAGCGGCGCACAGTCTCAGGTCGTGCACACGAGATCGCCTGCTGGTGCGCGCTGACCGTGCTCACGCTGATCGTGATGACCGGTGCGGGCGTGCGCCTTACCGGCTCGGGGCTCGGCTGCTCGGATTGGCCCCGATGCTCGGGCGAGTCGCCGCTGCCGACCAACAGTCACGCGTACATCGAGTGGGGCAACCGCATGATCACGACGCCGACCGTGCTGTTCTGCGGGCTAGCGCTGGTGTTCGCGCTGTTGCGGACCGAGTACCGGCGCGACTTCGTGCGCCTCGCCGGGTTCCTGGTCGCCGCGGTGTTCGCGCAGGCGATCCTCGGCGGGATCACGGTGCTCACACATCTGAACGCGCCGGTCGTCAGCGCGCATTTCATCCTGTCGATGATCACGATGACCGTGGCAGTAGTGCTCGTGTGGCGCGTACGACGCGACCGTTCTGGCAGGCCGCAGCGCCCGCCGCGCGATCCGCAGGTTGTACTCGCGGTGCGGCTGCTTGCCGCTGTGGGCGCGGTGACTGTCTTCGCGGGCACGCTGGTGACCGCCTCGGGGCCGCATTCCGGCGGCGAGGGCACCGGTGATGACGTGGACAGACTGTCGATCTTCGGGAGCGACACGTTCCGCACGCTGATCACGAGCCACGCGCGAATCGCCACCCTGTTCGGGATCTTGACGATCGCCGTGTTCGCTTTCGCGTGGGTCCGCCGCCAGGCTTGGGATCTGCTGCTGCCTCTGGCCGCGACGTCGGCGCTCACGGGTGCTGCCGGCCTGATCGGGCACCTCCAGTACCACGTCTTTGCCTATCCGGAGGATCTCGTCTGGGTCCACGTGATCGTGGTCGCACTGCTCTGGAACGCGATCTCGTGGTCGCTGGTGTCATCCGGTCTTGGCAGAGAGGCACAGATTCGGGACATCGAGGCGCCGACTGCGGCGACGCGGCCTCCAGATCTTGTAGCCTCGTGACAAGTGGACCTTCCGTCAAGCCTCGCCGCCGATCTACGGCCGGCGCTGCCTCACGTAGCTGAGGAGATCATCGCGGTCATCGGGCGCGAGGTCCCGGACTACCGTCGCCCGCTGCGCGGGCCGTTCGGCCGGGCGCTGCGCCTTGGCGTGACCAGCGCACTCGCGCGCTTCATCGATTCGATCGAGAATCCGGCTGCGGCCGACGCGGGCGACGTCCGCGAGACGTACCTCGGTCTTGGGAGGCTCGAGTTCCAGACCGGCCGTTCGATCGACGCGCTGCAGAGCGCCTACCGGATCGGGGCGCGTGTCGCGTGGGAGCACTTCGTCAAGGCCGCCGCCGCATATCCGCCGGAGGTCCTCTTCAGTCTCGCCGCAGAGATCTTCTCCTACATCGACCGGATCTCGTCCGAATCGGTTGAGGGCTACGTCGCCGAGCAGTCGATCGCCGATGCTCATCGATCGCGGCGGCGTGCGGCGGTCGCGAGGCTGTTGGCCCACGGTGCTCAGAGCGAGGACGAGCTGCGCGTGGTCGCCAAGGAGGCGCTCTGGCGCCTGCCGAGAGAGATTGCCGCGCTAGTGACAGCGGGCGAGGACTCCGATCGGCTGGCCGGGCGTCTGGGGGCGGACACCGTCGCGATGTCGGAGGGCGGGCTGATCTTCGCCTTCGTGCCGGATCCGGACGGGCCTGGCCGGCGCGGCCAGATCGAAGCTGCCGTCGAGGCCGAGCAGTCTGCAATCGGGCCGACCGTGGCGCCCGAGTTCGCGCATCGCTCGCTCGCGCGGGCTCGCGCCGCTCACGACCTGATCCAGAACGGCACGATCGCGGGCGAAGACGCGATCGTTGCCGCGGAGGAGCATCTCGTCACGCTGATGCTGACCGGCGATGCGGCGCTCGCGGCCGAACTGACGGCACGAGCGCTGGCGCCGCTCAGCGAGCTCAAGCAGGGCCCGCGTGAGCGGCTCACCGAGACGCTGCGCGTATGGCTCGACAGCCCCGGCCAGATCCGGCGTATCGCCGAGACGCTTGACGTGCACCCACAGACCGTCCGCTACCGCGTCGGGCAGCTGCGCGAGCTGTTCGGTGAGCGGCTCGACGATCCGGATGCGCGCTTCGAGCTGCAGCTAGCGGTGCGAGCAGCCGGTTGATACCCCTAGGGGGTGTGGTAACGTCGGCTCATGGCATCCACGACAACGCGCGGGTACAGCGCGACAAAAGATCAGTTGCAGACGCGGCTGCGACGCGTCGAAGGGCAGGTCCGTGGCATCCAGGGGATGGTCGAGGATGATCGGTACTGCATCGACATCCTGACGCAGATCGGGGCGATCCAGGCCGCGCTCGACAAGGTCGCCCTCGGCCTGCTCGACGATCACGTCCACCACTGCGTCGCGGGCGCAAAGGGCGCTAAGAAGGCCGAGATGACCGACGAGCTGATGAACTCCGTCGGCCGCCTCCTGCGCCGCGGCTGATCGTCAGCCGAGGTTTGCGCCGTCGAGTTCAGAGCGCAGGAGCGCGATCTCGGTGACGGCAGCCCCGATGTAGGCCTCGCGGCAGGTCTCGATCTCGTGATTGAGATCGGCCATGTAGGCGCGATCGTCGTCGAGCCCGTGCTCGTGCGCGAGAAAGCGCTCCTCCGAGAGGAGCATCAAGCGGTTGCGAACGTCGGTGGCGTACATGGCTGTGGTCTGGTGCATTCGTAAAGGGGTTCTATGCCTACAACGGGCACAGAGTGTCGGAGTTACGGAGCCTTCCCAGTCGTCGTGCCGGGCAGTCGTCGTAGACGAAGGTTCGACGCCCGGATCGCAGTTCCTACTCCTTGATACGTCGTTTTCATCCCTCCGGATGTGACGTTCTTGCGAGGCGCCATCGGCAATTCCCGCGGTGTGGGCCGACTTGTGGGTGTTTATCCCCTTCAACTCAGCCCACACCGCTTGGGGACCACCCGCGGCGCCTGGCCCTGCAGGGCTCACCTCGTCGCTAACCCGCGTTGTCGTACGTGCCGACGTAGCGCGCCTGCTCGAGGACGTCTTCTTCGATCTCGGCGAGCAGTTCGGCGCGCGTCAGCCCCGGTGCGAGGTCCGGCTCGCTCGCGAGCGCGTAGACCCAGAAGTAGTAGCGATGCGTGCCGTGCCCGGGCGGCGGCGCCGGCCCGTTGTAGCCGGTGTTGCCAGCGCCATTCTCGCCCTCGGTCGGGGCATGTTCACCTTCGCTGAGACCGGTTACGCCTGGTCCGAGGTTGTACACGACCCAATGCGCCCACCCGTCCACAAGCGGGGCATCGGGGTCGTGGACCACGATCGCGAACGACCGCGTCCCCTCCGGCGCGCCCGACCACGTCAGTGGCGGCGAGATGTCCTCGCCATTGCCCGTGTGTCTATCCGGTATCCGCTCGCCCGGACCGAAGGCGGTCGATGAGATCTGGAGCTTGTCGACGAAGAAGCGCTGGGCCATGCGGAGGGTTGTACCCAGCTGAGGAATCAAGCGCTCAGGCGTGTCACCGCCACAGTTCCTTGGTCGCCAGCTCTGCGCCCTCGGCGAGGACCTTCAGCTTGGCCCAGGCGACTTCGGGGTGGATCCTGCCGCCCATGCCGCAGTCGGTACCGGCGACGACGTTCTCCCTGCCGACAGCGTTCGCGTACCGGACGATTCGATCCGCGACGAGCTCAGGGTGCTCGAGGACGTTCGTCTTGTGAGTCACGACGCCTGGCATCACCGAGCGGCCTTCGGGCAGCGTGACGTCGTTCCAGACCTTCCATTCATGCTCGTGGCGCGGGTTCGCTGCTTCGACCGAGTACAGCCCGGCATTGACCTTCAGGACGAGATCGATCACGTCCTTGAGCGGCAGATCGCTTGAGTGCGGACCCTTCCAGCTGCCCCAGCAGATGTGGTACCGGACCTGCTCCTCGGGGATTCCGCGCAGCGAGTGATTGACGAGCTCGACGTGGTGCTCGGCCCACTTGCGGAACGCCCTGACGTCCCGCGACGCTGAATACTGGAACGTGTACATGTCGACCAGATGCGGGTTGTCGAGCTGTACCACCATGCCTGCGTCCGTGATCGCCTTGTACTCCTCGCGCATCGCCTCGGCCGTCGCGAGCGCCTCATCGTCGACGCTGTCGTAGTACGTCCCGGGCTCCCAAATCATGGCACCGGCCGACACCGCGCTGATGAACGCGTCGGCGGGCTGAAGCTCCTCGGCGGCTGCCTGGAGATTGGCGATGTCACGCGCCACGAGCGTCTGGCCCTCGTACGTGATCGGACCGACGTTGACTCCCATGGGGACTGCATCGGTGACGGCCCCTTCTGCCCCCTCCGGTGACGCGTAGAAGCCGGGGAAGTCGACCTGATCCCGGTTCCCGGCGAGCGTCGAAGCCATCACCATTTGGGTCTCATAGCCGCCCAGCCGACCGCTCATGTAGTCAGACCAGGCTCCGTAGTCGACCTCGTCGGTTGTCGGTTTGCCGTACTCGCCGTCGTTGACGATGTCGATGCCGGCGTCGAGCTGCTTGGCCACGACGTCACGTACCGCGGCGCGAAGGCCGGTCTCGAGCTCATCGCCGGACGCCTCGCTGCGATACAGCGCGATCAGCTCGGCGGGCCGCGGCAGACTCCCGACGTGACTCGTCAGGATCCGGTCGGTACTGCGCTTCATAGTGATGCTCCTCGAGCGTCGATGCTCATTTCCAGAGTCGTTTGGTCGCCAGCTCTGCGCCCTCGGCGAGGACTTTCAGCTTTGCCCAGGCGATTTCGGGGTGGATCCGGCCGCCCATTCCGCAGTCGGTGCCGGCGACGACGTTTTCTTTGCCGACGGCGTTCGCGTAGTTGACCACGCGGTCCGCGACGAGCTCAGGGTGTTCAAGCACATTGGTCTTATGTGTCACGACACCAGGCATGACGATCCGGCCCTCGGGCAACTTGACGTCGTTCCAGACCTTCCACTCGTGCTCGTGGCGCGGGTTCGCGGCCTCGACCGAATAGAGACCCGCGTTGACCTTCAGGACGAGGTCGATCACGTCCTTGAGCGGGAGGTCGCTCGCATGCGGTCCCTTCCAGCTGCCCCAGCAGATGTGGTACCGGACCTGCTCCTCCGGAATTCCACGAAGCGAGTGATTGACGAGCTCGATGTGGTGTTCCGCCCACTCACGAAACGCCTTCATGTCGCCGGACGCCGAGTAGGCGAAGGTGTACATGTCGACCAGATGCGGGTTATCCAGCTGCACGATCAGGCCCGCGTCCGCAATCGCCTTGTACTCCTCGCGCATCGCCTCGGCCGTCGCGACGGCCTCTTCCTCACCTGTCGCGTAGTGGCTGCCAGGCTGGTAGATCATTCCGCCTGAAGACAATGAGCTGATGAAGGACTCGGTGACAGCGGCGCCAGCAGTCGCCGCCTTGAGGTTCGCGATGTCGCGCTGCACCAACTCCTGACCCTCATAGGTGACCGCGCCAACGCAGACCGGCATTTCGGCTGGCCCCGCGCTGCCGAGAGCCTCCCCGGCATCGTCTGTCGCGTAGAACCCGGGGAAGTCCACGAGGTCCTTGTTGGCGCTGGTGTCTCCGAAATCGACGAGCTGAGCCTCGAAGCCGCCGAGTCGCCCGTGCGTGTAGGAGGCCCATGCCGCGTAGTCGACCTCTTCGGTCATCGGCTTGCCGTACTCGCCGTCGTTGACGACATCGATTCCGGCGTCGAGCTGTTTGCTGACTACGTCTGCGACCGCGTCCCTCAGGCCAGCTTGAAGCTGATCCTGGGATGCATTGCTCCGGTAGAGCTCAAGTAGTGAGTCCGGCCGCGGCAGGCTCCCGACATGACTTGTCAGGATGCGATCAGTACTGCGCTTCATGCGTGTGTTCCTTTGTTGGCGAGGTCGACGATCAGGTTGGCGATCGCCTCCGGTTCTTGAAGGGTCATGAGGTGCTGTGTGCGCGCGCTCGAACCGGGGACGGTCAGCAGCCGCGAGTCAGGCAGCAGTTCGCTGTAATGGCGCCCCACCGAGAGCGGCACGATGCGCTCCTCCTCCGGAATCAGCACCTGCGAGCGGACGCCCTCGACGCGGCCGAGCCGCCGTTCGAGCTTGAGGTCGTAGCGCGGGTTCCAGCTCAGCAGTGCGACCGTGACCGACTCCAGGTACTCCTGCACCTTTGCCTCGATGACGTCGCCCTCGTCGAGCACCGACGCCCAGCGGGCCGCGTCGTCACCGAGCAGCGCCTCTTGGAGATCCTCGTCCACCAGGCGGAACAGGTCGACGACCTTCTCGTCGGACTCCGGCCTCAGGCCGAACGGGCAGATCAATGTCAGCGACGCCAGGCGCTCCGGATAGAACGCGGCGAACTCGGCCGCTATCCAACCTCCGAGGCCGTGTCCCACCAGATGTACGGGCCCGACATCGAGGGTGTTCAGCAGATCGGCGTAGTGCAGGACGACATCTGAGAACTCCGATAGCCAGGGCGGCCGCGGCGTATCGCCGAAGCCTGGATGCTCGGGCACGATCGTGTCGAAGCTCTGCGCCAACTCTTCGTAGAGCGGCAGCCACCGCCGCGTTAGATTGGCGCCGTGTAGATACAGCAACGGCGCGCCGCGTCCCTGACGCCGATACGCGACCGGGAGCTCGCGGACCACGACGGTCTCAGGCTCGGTGTAGTGGTCCCAGGTCCGGCTCATCGCGCGAGATCCGGTGTCGGGCGGTGGCGATAGCTGGCCGGCGGCATCGAGGCGGCCGTGTGCAGGCCGGGCGGCGCAGCGCGGATGTCATCGATGCGAGCGACAGGGACTAGATCGGTGATGCGATCGCCCGGGAACGGCTTGTGCTCGAGCGTGATTACGGGATCGCCGTGGAGCGTGACGCGATCCGAGGGGAGCATCCCCGGCGTGAGTAGCGCCGTCCGGAGCCTGCCGCTGAACTGCACCGCGTCGGCTGTGAACGTGACGATCTCTGTGAAGCCGATCAGGCGTCCCGGCTCGACAACCGTGTCGGCGCTGGGCCAGGCGACCGGCTCGGTGGCGATCAGCGGCGTGTACTCACGGTTGAGTTCTTCCGGTGTGAGCCCCAGGCGTCGCGCGAGGACACGCATCGGGCCCCCGAGCACGGATTCTTCGGTCAGCAGCACCTCGTCGCGCACGCGCGTGAACTCCTCTTCAGGCCGGTCGAAGCCAAACCCATTCCCGAGGCCGATCGACAGCGCCCCCATGTCGGCCGCGTGTTCAATCTCGACGCGGCGCAGCCGGGACGTCGCGGCTGCGGCTACGGCAGGCACGTGGACCCACCAGACGTCCTGTACCCCGGTGGAGAGGAAGCTCGCCCCACCGGTGCGGGCATGCTCGTCGATCAGCTCGGCCCACGCCGGCGGCGGATCGAACGCGTCGGGATGAATCGTCAGCACGTCGATGCCCGCATCCAGGAGCTTCGTCGCGATCGCTCCAAGCCCCTCCAGGTCGACCGGCGCGGTGACGATCGCCAGGTCTGGCTTCTCGCAGTCGAGCAGTGCTGTCGCATCGGCCGCGACCGGTGTTGCAGGGGCGAGCTCATGGTCGATCAGGTCCGAGATCGGGCGTCCGGCATGCGCGGGGTCGGCTGCGCCGATGAGCTGATGTCCAGCCGACAGCAGCTCGTGGGCGATCCGGCCGCCGTGCAGCCCGATCCCGACAAGCGCGACGCGCGCGCTCATGCGGGGAAGTCCCCGCTGGCACCGCGCAGCGCATCGATCGTGCCGCGCCCGATCACGTCCACTGTCGGGCGGCCGAGCGGCGCACCCTCGGCGGCGACGGCCTCGGTGATCGAGGTGTGGCCGACAGGTCGGGTGCGCGCCCAGACAGGGAGCCCGTCGGGCGGCCTGAACGCCGGGATCACCTCCTCGGCGAGCAACGTCAGCGACTTCTCCTTCTGCCACAGCGGCAGGCTCGAAGTGTCGAGCACGATCCGCCCGGCGCCGAGAGCGTCGGTGAGTTCTTCGATCCGGGCACGCACCGTCTCCGGTGAGCCTGCGATCAGCCAGTTCTCCTCGATAAGGCGTTCCCAGGTCATCTTCGCCGGGTCTGACTCTTCGCTGCGGTA
>DATMIZ010000186.1:0-2642 GCA_035554055.1 Baekduia sp.
TGCTGAGGTCGTAGTACTTCAGCTCGACGTCCAGATACGGAACGATCAGCTGTTCCTTGATGAACTGCCAGATGATGCGGGTCATCTCATCGCCGTCGAGCTCGACGACGGGTGTCTGCACTTTGATCTTCGCCATTGCGGGCGACTCTATGAAACTTGGGTTTGGTTGCGCCGACCGCGGCGCATCAGGCAGACGCAGGTTGCGAGCTCCGACGATCCGCTGCACTTACATGGCCGGTGGCCCACCTAATGCAGCCGATCTAGGGGAGGGCGCTGGTTGCCAGTCTCCGTGCGCGGGCCACCCCCGATTGCGTCACCATGTGACAAATGTTCGGTAGCCGCAATTCGATCCAGCTCGGCCGGATCTTCGGGATCAGGATCGGCGCGGGACCAAGCTGGTTCCTCGTCCTCGGCCTGATGATCTATTTCCTGGCCGGCTACTTCAGTGACGTGCTCGCCGACGAGTCCGACACCGTCACGTTCGCCGTCGCCGTCGCCGGTGCGGCGCTGTTCTTCATCTCGCTGATCCTGCACGAACTCGGCCATGCTCTGGCCGCGCGACGCGCGGGAATCGGCACGACCGGGATCGACCTCTGGCTCTTCGGCGGGCTCGCGAAGCTCGACCGCGATTCGCGCACACCGGGCGAGGAATTCAAGATCGCCGCCGCCGGCCCCGCCGTGACGCTCGCGATCATGGCGCTCTGCCTCGTCGCCACGGCGCTGATGAACCGCACGGGCGACTTCATGGACGCCGCGCTGCTCGGCGCCGACAGGACCACACCGGTGCTCGCGCTGACGGCGTGGCTGGGGCTCATCAACGGCGCACTGCTCGTCTTCAACCTGATCCCGGCGTTCCCGCTGGATGGAGGCCGGATAGCGCGCGCCGCCGCCTGGAAGATCACCGGCGATAAAACTCGCGGCACGCGCATCTCCGGGCGCATGGGGGTCGGCTTCTCGTGGCTACTCGCCGCCGTCGGCATCGCGATCGCGCTCACGTATGACCCGTTCAACGGCATCTGGCTCTGTCTGCTGGCCTGGTTCATCAATCAGGGCGCGCGCGCGGCTGTCGTCTCAAGCGAGTTCTCCGCACGGATCGGCGCCGTGATCGCTGCCGACATCATGGACTCAGACCCGGTGACGATCCCCAGCGGCGCGACCGCGCTGCAGGCGACCGATGATTACTTCGCGCGTTACCGCACGAACTGGCTGCCGGTGGTCGACGGCGGCATCTTCAAGGGGATCCTCGAGGCGGTGCGCGCGTCCGGCGCCGTGACCGCCGGCCAGCCGGCCCTGTCCGTCGCCGAGCTGATCGACCCCAACGCCGATGAGCTGCAGATCGATGCGCAGACGCCGCTCGAAGAACTGATCGGCTCGCCGGCGCTTGTCCATGCCGGTGCGCTGGCGGTCGTCGACGCCGAGAAGCGGCTGCTCGGAGTGGTGACCACCGATCACGTCCGTAGAGCGTTGACTGCTTCGTCGCTCGGCCGCTGACCGATTAGACGTGGGGTCTTGGAAGTCCGCGCGACAGTAAGATTCGCCACCGCATGCCTTCACACGACGTACTGATCATCGGTGCCGGGCTCGCCGGTCAGCGTGCCGCGCTGGCCGCTGCGGACTCCGGGGCCACGGTCGCGATCATGAGCAAGGTCCACCCGGTCAGGTCACATTCCGTGGCGGCCGCGGGCGGGATCAACGCCGCGATCAACCCGGCCGACGACTGGCGCTCGCACGCCTTCGACACCGTCAAGGGCTCTGACTACCTCGGCGATCAGGATGCGATCGAGGTGATGTGCTCGGAGGCTCCGGCCGAGATCTTGCACCTCGAGCACATCGGCGTGACGTTCCACCGCAATGAAGAGGGCGCGCTCGACCTCCGCGCCTTCGGCGGCGCCTCCATGAAGCGCACCGCCTACGTCGCCGACATCACCGGTCAGGCGATCCTGCACGTGCTCTACGAGCAGCTGATGAAGTACCACGAGACAGTCGACCGCTACGAGGAGTGGTTCACGACCTCCCTGCTGATTGACGACGAAGGCAACTGCACCGGCTGCATCGCGCGTGAGATCCGCAGTGGACGCCTCGAAGTCTTCACCGCGAAGAACGTGATCCTGGCCTCTGGCGGAGCCGGTCAGTGCTTCAAGCCGACGACCAACGGACTGATCTGCACCGCCGACGGCATCTCCCAGGCTTATCGCGCCGGCGCTCCGCTCATGGACATGGAGATGATCCAGTACCACCCGACCTGCCTGGTCGAGAACGGTTTCTTGATCACGGAAGGCGCGCGTGGCGAGGGTGCCCACCTGTTGAACTCCAAGGGTGAGCGCTTCATGGAGAAGTACGCGCCCAACAAGATGGAGCTCGCCTCACGCGACGTCGTCTCCCGCGCCGAGCAGACCGAGATCAACGAGGGCCGCGGCGTCGGCCCCGGCGGCGTCGGCATCTACCTCGACATCACCGTCGTCCCCAAGAAGCGCACGCTCGAGTCCTTGCGTGAGATTGTTCACATCGGGCGCGACTTCGCGGGTGTAGACATCACTGAGGAGCCAATCCTCATTCGCCCCGGCCAGCACTACATCATGGGCGGCGTCAAGACAGACATTGACGGCGCCACCTCAATCGGAGGCCTCTACGCCGCCGGAGAG
>DATMIZ010000187.1:0-9004 GCA_035554055.1 Baekduia sp.
GACATAGGTGATGCTCCAGTCGGAGACCGTGCAGGTCACAGGTCCCGAACCGGTACAGCCCGTTCCGCTGGTGATGGCGCCGCCGGTGAAAACAATGCTGTTGGACGTCTGCGTCGCAGTGATGTTCTGAACGCCGTCGTCGCCCTCGAGGGTCACGATGTAATCGCCGTTGTCGTCAGCTGCGCTGACGTTCGTGGCGGCGCCGGCCGCAGCCGGCACGACGAATAGGCAACTGAGCGCCGCGATGCATCCCGCAAGCCGCGCGCGTGAACTGAGCTTCATCTCGATCCCCTGTCTTCGAGCACGGTTCCATCCGTGCTTCCGCAGCGCAGCAGCATAACCGCGCACGCTCAAATCTCAAGTCAAGAATTCAGTGCACTCGAAAATAGTGCGTCAGCTCGAGCGCTTGCGGATGATCATTCCGCGCTCGCGCAACTCGGTCACGGCGTCCTCGAATGCGCCGAAGTCGCGGGCCAACAGGCGTTCGATGTTGCCGCGCCGCAGCCAGCGCTGGAGCACCGACTCGTCGATGCCTTCGGTCAGCGTCAGCAGGATCGGCAGCTCGGGCTTGTGGTCGAGATCGCCGGTGATCACCGCGAGCGGGTCCTCATCGAGGACTCGCAGCAGCTCTTCGTCGGAGAGCCCGAGCCGCGTCTGCAACAGGTGCGCGGCGGTGGAGCTCACGAATCTCTGAGCGAAGCTGCTTGCGACTTGTCCGGCGCGCTCTCTCCCGGCCAGGTGCCGGTCAGGCGCTCGAAGCCCTTCGCGCCGGCGCGGTTGACGGCGGCGCGCGTGACCTTGAAAGTCACGGCCTGCAGCGCGGTCGCCGCGATCAGCTTTGTCCACGTCGTCTCGGCTGTCGTCGCCTTCGGCGGCTCCTCCTTGTCGAAGAGACCCCAGATGAGGTCAAAGAGCTTCTTGGACAGAAAGCCGGCGAGGAGACCAACGATGATCCCGAACGGCTTGTAGAGCAGTTTCACGCCTCGAGTTTCCCACGCGGACATAGATCCGCAAACACCCCGTTCGGGGGGTCGGGTTCCGTGCCGCCAGGCGCACTCATTACCCTGACGAGGTGCAACGCCGCTTTCCGCTGCTCGTCGCCGCTGTCATCGTGTTCATTGCGGTAGCGGTACTGCTGGCCCGGTTTCTATCCGTGGAAGGGCAGGAGCGCGACGCGATCGCCTCCTTGCTCAAGCAGCGCACCCACGGACCCGTGAAGATCATCCGACTCGACTCCGCGACCGCGTACTCGATCGGCACCGACGAGGGCTGGACGCGCGTCGTATGGGCGCCGACGGCGAAGGCGGAGCCGGTCGTCCAGTGCGTGCGTGTGCGGCGCCACGGCGGGCCGCTGACCGCTCGTGCTGTCAAGTTGCTGAGCCTGAGACCGCCCCTTTCCGACAACGAAGGATCCTGCTGATGCGCCGTCTGTTGCCGTTTTTCGTCCTCGCCATCGCCCTGTGCGTGCCTGCCGCACCCGCCGTGGCGCAGGACGGGCTCACGACCAACGCGCGTTACAAGGAGGGTCCCTCCAGCCGCTACATGATCGAAGGCAACTGGGGCTTTTCGCGCGCGAAGGCCGGTCCGTACCTGCCGGTCCAGGTGCCGCACGCGTGGAACGCGGGCGACAACAGCGATGCCTCCTACCGCGGCGGCGTCGGCTTCTATCGCAAGGATTTCCACCTCCCGGGAAGCCGCAGCGCCACCTGGATCGTGCGCTTTGAATCCGTCAATTACCACGCGAGGATCTACCTCAACGGCAAGGAGATCGCGCGTCATGACGGCGCATATCAGCCGTTCGAAGTTGAGCTGCCGCGTAAGGGACTCAAGCGCGGGCTCAACCGACTCGAGGTGCGCGTCGACTCCCGGCGCCAGGCCGACGACTTCCCGCCCTTCGGGATCTCGGCGGTCGGCAACGCGACCGGGGGTTGGTGGAACTACGGCGGGATCCTGCGCGAGGTCTATCTGCGCAAGGTCAATCGCGTGGATCTGCAGAACGTCGTCGTGCGTCCGGCGGTCAAGTGCGCGACCTGTAAGGCGACCGTGACCTACGAGGCGACGGTCAAGAACTACAGCGCCAAGAGCCTGAAGGTCGACGTCCGATCGCGGCTTGGGGCACAGAGCGTCGCCCTCGGCACGAGGACGATCAAGCCGAAAGGCACGGTGACCGTCACCCGGCGCATCACGGTCGCCAAGCCGAAGCTGTGGTCTCCGGCGAAGCCCACCCTTTACAACACGGCGTTCACGCTGCGCGCGGGCGGCCGCACCGTCCAGACCTACCGGCTGCGCAGCGGTCTGCGCTCGATCACGGTCAAGGGCGGACGGCTGAAACTCAACGGCCAGAACCTCAACATCCGCGGCTACGGAATGCACGAAGACTCGCCGACAAAGGGCTTCGCGATCGGCAACGACGTCCGTGAGAACCAGATCCAGCTCGCCCGCAACAGCGGCGCATTGATGCTGCGCGCTCACTATCCCCTGCACCCGTACTACTACGAGCGCGCCGACGAGCTCGGAATGCTGATCTGGGGCGAGGTCCCTGTCTATTCGGTGAAGACGAAGGAGCTCGCGAAGGTCTCGGTGCGCCGGCGTGCCGTGGCGGAGGTCCAGACGCTGGTCCGTGAGAAGCAGAACCACCCGTCGCTGATCATCTACTCGATCGGCAATGAGCTCAACTCGAGCGTCGGGCCGTACGTGGGCGCGTATATCCGTGAGGCGACGGCGGCTGCGCGCAAGATCGATCCGTCACGACCGGTCGCGCTCGCGATCAACGGTTACCCCGGCGCCGGCTGCCGCGAGGAGTACGGACCGCTGCAGGTCATCGGCCTCAACGAGTACTTCGGCTGGTACGTGGGTCCCGACGGCCAGATCGCGGACCAGTCGCTGCTGAGCGAATACCTCGATCAGATGCGTCAGTGCTACCCCGGAAAGGCGATGTTCGTGACCGAGTTCGGCGCCGAAGCCAACCGCAACGGGCCGCCGGAGGAGAAGGGCTCCTACCAGTTCCAGCAGGACTTCATCAGCTACCACCTGAACGTCTTCAACTCCAAGCCGTGGCTCTCGGGCGCGCTTTACTGGGCGCTGCAGGAGTTCCGTGTGCGGCCGAACTGGGAGGGCGGCAACCCGCGGCCCAACCCGCCGTTGCACGAAAAGGGCGTGATCGACTTCAACGGCAACCCCAAGCCGGGCTATTACACGTTGTCCAATCTGTTCAAGGCGACCAAGCAGGTGGGCGCTCCGTAAGCCGCGGCGAGGCAGGCGTGGGACGCGATCGCAACCGAAGTCGCTACCCTGCCGAGGCTTATGGCTTCAGATCAGACCAAGCTCGACGTCCGCCGCCGCGAGTCGAGTAACTCGCGTGAAACCCGCCGCCTGCGTCGCAGCGGCCGCGTGCCCGGCGTGCTCTACGGACTCGGGCGTGAATCGATCGCGTTCGACGTCGACGAGCGTGAGCTGCGCCACGCGCTGCACGCGCACGGTGCCGTGCTCGAACTCGACCTTGAAGGATCGGGCGAGCCCGCGGTCCTCAAGGAGACCCAGCGTCACCCCGTCCGCGGCGACATCATGCATGTCGACCTGATCCGCGTGAACCTCAACCGCCCGATCGAGGCGCAGGTTCCGGTCCACATCGTCGGCCTCGAGGACAGCCCCGGTGTGCGTGAGGGCGGCGTGCTTGAGCACCCCGTCCGTGAAGTCACGGTCGAAGCGCTGCCGACATCGATCCCCGAATTCCTGGAGGCCGTCGTCTCCGGGCTTGAGATCCACGGTCACCTCACCGCTTCGGAGATCGTCCTGCCGGAAGGCGTCTCGCTGGTCTCCGACGCCGACGAGCTCGTTGCGTCCGTATCGCCGCCGCGCCTGCAGGCCGAAGTGGACGAGGACATCGAGGGCGAGACGGAGGTAGTGGGCGAAGCCGACGCTGTGGAGCCCGGGGCCGAGGGCGACGCAGACTCCGGCGACTCAGCCGACGAGTAGCGATGGCGTTGTTCCGGTCCGTGCCCGCGGACTGGCTGATCGTGGGCCTCGGCAATCCGGGCTCGCGGTATGAAGGCACGCCTCACAACGTGGGTTTCGAGGTCGCAAGGCAGCTGATCGAGCTCTGGCAGCTCGACGGTCCGAAGAAGAAGTTCTCCGGGCTGCTCGCCGAAGGTCGCACCGCGCCGGGCGGGCCGCGTGTCGCGGTACTGATGCCCCAGACCTACATGAACGAGTCCGGCAAGAGCGCCGGGCCCGCGCGCGGGGCGCTGAAGGTGCCGCTGGCGCAGGTCATAGCGGTGCACGACGAGATCGACCTGCCGTTCGGCGAGGTCAGAGCTCGCCTTGGCGGCGGGCTCGCGGGTCACAACGGGCTGAAGTCGCTGAAGTCAGAACTCGGCAGTCCCGACTTCGCGCGCGTACGTGTAGGCGTCGGGCGCCCAAACTCGACCGACCCACAGGACGTGTCGGCCTACGTGCTGGGCCGTTGGCGCAACAGCGACGCCGAAGTCGCGGCGCTGGTTGGCGGCGCAGTCCGATCTGTCCAGGGCCTGATGGACGCCGATCCCGACACGCGCTAGCTTCCTGTGGGGTGATGAGGCGCGGGATCGTGATTGGGGCTGTACTTGGGGTGCTTGTGGCGCTGCCCGCCGCTGCGCATGCGCAGGCCGGCCAGCAGTCGCCGGCGCTCACGCCGGACCTGAGTCTGAAGGCCAAGCCAGGGTCAGGCGGCCGTCTCGCGCTGACGTTCACGGGGCGTTCGCGCAGGCTCCTGCGGTTCGTGAAGGGCAAGCAGATCTACGTGCGCTGCTCGGTTGTCCCGTCCACCAACCTCCTCGCCGACCCGCCGCTCACCTCCACCCGGCGGGTGAAAAAGCCGCACGGTTCCAGGCTCAAGCTCCGGTTCAAGGCCCTTGCGCGCTACGACTTCTGCATGGTGTACAGCCTGCGACAGGGCGCCTTCGCATTCGTCTCGCTCACCGACCATGGGCGTACGTACGTCGATTACAACCTGCGCGCCCTTGAGATCGCCGCCGCCCTGGCCATGATCTACGGGGAGTCGAGCGCCACCGGCAAGCCGCCGCTGACCGATGTGGCCGTATCCCGGCTCAAGCCGTTGATCGTGGCGCTGCCCACCCGCGATGCAGTGCCGCCCCGCGGTCAGATCGGGTACTGGAGCGATGGCAGCGCAATCGCACTTGCCGCGGTCGCCGCCGATGGCACGCGGCTCTTCTACACGCTGGACGGCGGCAGTATCGAGACGCAGAACATCAGTCAGTACCTGGCCTTCGACGCCTCTTGAGTTAGCCGATGGTCGGCCCTGCCGGTGACGGAATCGCTCTCGCCCGTCCGGCACCGATCCCACCCACCCTCCGATCGTGCCGGCCGGACAAGCGCGTTTCCGCCACCTGACGTCTGTTGCGGGTCCACATGCTTCGCCGTCTACGGCCTCCGGCGTCAAGAGCTCAAGCGACCCGATGCGACGCAGGGCGTCGGGGGCGCATTCCTCCGACCGGCACGCTCGGCGGGTGGGTGGGATCGGTGCCGGGCGGAGGAATGCGTCACCGACGCCCGCCGGACGAAACAAGCACACGCGCGCCGGCGGAAAACGGACCCGCACTAATGTGGTCAACGCACGGCCGCGCAGCGTATTTCGCGGTCGTTTGTGCTGCCGAACCACATGTCCCTCAGGTCACTTCTCCATCTCTTCGCCGACGAACCCGGCGCGACCGCCCTCGCTCGCGGCGGCGGCCGTGCGTTCGTCTCGGCGTCGATGCGCCCGTACGCGACGGCCGCGCTGCTGGACGTCGGTGATCTGGGCGGAACGCTGCCGGATGGCCCCGCGATCGTGGTTGCGGGCGACGATCGCCAGGCCCGCGACCTCGCTTCGGATCTCAGCGCCTGGCTCGCGCCCCGGCCTGTCCATTTCTACCCGAGCCGCGGCGTCGCGTACGAATCGCATCTCACGCCGCCGCCGCATCTTGTTGGCCTGCGCATCGCCGCGCTCGACGCCCTGCTGGCGGCTGACGGGCCCGAGGCTCCGGTCGTCGTGGTGTCGGCGGTCGCGCTCAGCGAGAAGGTCCCTGATCCGGACCTGCGCCCCGACTCCTTCACGCTCACCGTCGGCGACCTGGTCGATCTCGACGAGATCGGCGACGACCTCGTCGCCTGCGGGTATGAGCGCGTCGACCAGGTCTCCGATCGCGGCCAGTTCGCGATCCGTGGGGGGTTGTTGGACGTCTATCCGGCGACCGCGGACAACGCCGTTCGCGTCGATCTCTTCGACATCGAGATCGAGACGTTGCGGGAGTTCTCGACCTTTACGCAGCGCTCCCTTGGCGAGACGAACGCGCTGACGATCACTCCTGCTGCCGAGCTGGCACCCGAGCATCGCGAGCGGGCGCAGGCCGCGGCTCTGGGAGTGGACGAGGGCGAGGCACGCCCCGACATCGCAGAGCTGTTGCCGGTCGACCAGTTCAAAGCGTTCTTCGAGCTCGTGCCGGCTGACGCGGGCGTATTGATCGCGGCAGAGGAGGAGCTCGTCCCGGCGCTGCGCGACCACTGGGATGACGTCGCCGCCGCGTTCCACGACGCCGACGCCAAGCATCTCTACGTAAACCCGCAGGACATCGAGGCGACGCTCGATAAGCGCGCGCATGTGCGGCTCAGCTCGCTGCACGACGACCAGCCATTCGAGTTCCGCGCGCAAGCCGCCGAGTTCGCGGCACGTTCGCTGACGGAGGCCGAGCCGCAGCTGGAGAAGCTCGTGCGCTCGGGCTATCGCACGGTCGTCACCTGGCCGCATCGCGGCGACGGCGAGCGCCTCGCCTACAACCTGGCGCGTCTGAAGGCGCATTGGCTCGGCGAATCGGGCCAGCCCGAAGAATTGCGCTTCGCCACAGCGAACCTCCGCGACGGCTTCATCGCTGGCGGCTCGCGGATCGCCGTGATCCCGTCGCATCGCCTGCTGCGGCGGCGTAAGGCGACCTCGGACAAGGACCGGCCAACGCGGCGGCGCGGCGCGCTGCGTTCGTTCTCGGGACTGAAGACCGGCGATCACGTGGTGCATGAGGATCACGGCGTCGCGCGCTTTGCCGGCTTCGACACCAAGACGGTCGGCGGTATCACCCGCGACTACCTGCAGCTTGAGTTCGCCGGTGATGACAAGGTCTTCATGCCGGTCGAGCAGTTGGCGAAGATCAGCCGCTACATCGGCGCGGGCGCCGGCTCGCCGACGCTCTCAAAGCTTGGCGGCAAGAGCTGGGAGAACCTCAAGGCCCGCGCACGCCGCGCCGCGCAGGAGCTGGCAGGCGAGCTGATCAATCTCTACGCGGAACGCCGCCGTCGCGAGGGGCACGCATTCGGCGACGACTCCGAGTGGCTGATCGAGTTCGAGGGCAAGTTTCCGCACACCGAGACCGCCGACCAGCGCGAGGCGATCGAGCAGGTCAAGGCCGATATGGAGGCGCCGCGCCCGATGGACCGGCTGATCTGCGGCGATGTCGGTTACGGGAAGACCGAGGTCGCGCTGCGGGCGGCGTTCAAGGCCGCCGAAGCCGGCAAGCAGGTGCTCATCCTGGCGCCGACGACGATCCTCGCCCAGCAGCACTTCGGGACATTTTCCGAGCGCCTGCGCGACTACCCGTTCACTGTCGACCACGTCAGTCGCTTCCGCTCGGCCAAGGATCAGCGCGCCGCGATCACGGCCTTCAACGAAGGCAAGGTCGACATCCTGATCGGCACGCACCGGCTGCTTGGCCGTGACCTGCGCGGCAAGGACATCGGCCTGATGATCGTCGACGAGGAGCAGCGCTTCGGCGTCAAGCAGAAGGAGCTCCTGCGCCAGCTCAAGCTCAAGGTCGATGTGATCGCGATGAGCGCGACGCCAATCCCGCGCACGCTGCAGATGTCGCTCGCCGGCGTCCGCGACATTTCGGTGATCGAGACGCCTCCCGAGGGACGCCGGCCGGTCAAGACGTTCGTCGGCGAATACGACGAAGGGCTCGTCAAGCAGGCGATCATGCGCGAGGTCGACCGTGGCGGCCAGGCGTTCTTCGTCCACAATCGGGTCGAGTCGATCGACGAGACCGCCGAGCGCCTGCGCGGACTCTGCCCGGGCGTCCGCTTCGAGGTCGCACACGGTCAGCTCGACGAGAGCGCGCTCGAGGAGAGGATGCTTTCATTCTTGCGCGGCGACGCCGACGTGCTCGTCGCGACGACGATCATCGAGTCGGGGATCGACATCCCGCAGGCGAACACCCTCATCGTCGAGCGCTCGGATCTGTTCGGGCTCGCGCAGCTCTACCAGATCCGTGGGCGCGTCGGCCGTGCCCGTGAACGGGCATACGCCTACCTGATGTACCCCGCCCACGCGGCGCTGACCGAAGATGCGATGAAGCGTCTCTCTGCGCTCTCGGACTACACGGAGCTGGGCGCAGGCTTCCAGATCGCGATGCGCGATCTCGAGATCCGCGGCGCGGGCGACCTGCTCGGCGCAGAGCAGTCGGGACACGTCGCGGCGCTCGGCTTCGAGCTCTATGTCGAGATGCTCGCGGAGGCGGTCGCGGAGCTCCAGGGTGAGCGGCGCCTGGCGACGCGGCCGGTCCGGGTCGATGCCCGGGTCGACGCCTACGTCCCGGCGAGCTACGTCGCCTCGGAGGCGCTCAAGATCGACATCCACCGGCGGCTCGCCCTGGCCGAGTCGGACGACGAGCTGCGCGAGCTCCACGCGGCGCTCGAGGACCGGTACGGCCCCGTCCCGGAGCCAGTGGAGCACCTGTTCGCGATCCAGGAGGCGAAGCTGAAGCTGGCCCGCCTGGGTGCGGACTATCTGATCTACCGCGGCGGCCGCGCGACCGTCGGGCCGCTCGTGCTCGGCTCGGCCGAGCTGCGCGCGCTGCGGGACGTCTCGGACACCGCCGTCTATACATCAGCGAAACGTGAAGTTTCGCGTAGAACAGATGAACGCGAGGGGGCGATCGAACTTGTCGATGCTATCGTGACTGCCCGTCAGGCGGCTTGAGCCCGC
>DATMIZ010000188.1:0-3509 GCA_035554055.1 Baekduia sp.
ATACGTCGCGAACTCATCATCGGACAGCCGCAGGGCCATCCCGTGGATCTGGACGAAGCCCTCCTCGCTCACCATGATCACGTGCTTCGCAGCCCCGATGTCGAACTTCGCGAAGCTGTTCACCGAGAGGTCCGACAGCAGCCTCAAGGCATCGGGGCCCTTGATCACGTACGTGAGCGTTGGATTCAGCCCGGCATGCAGATAGCAGCCGGTCTTCGCCGCCATCGACTCGGGCCTCCAGCCCGCGTACTCCCATGGGACAGCCACTCCCCAGCCGGCCATGTAGAGACCGACGCTCGGATCGAACGGCGCGTACGGGGTGTGAGTGATACCCATGTCCATTCCCGCAAGATATACGAAGGACGATATGTGCTCAAACGGTTGGACGCTAGACAGCCCGGTGGCATTCGGGAGGGAGCGCGATCGCGCGCGACATTTGATACAGTCCGTGATCAGTGTTACGGGGCCATGTCCGCTCCGCGGACCACACGACCTACTGCCGTCGACGACGCCCGCCGCAGGGGATGGAGACGGACTCCGGCCGGTATCGGTCGTCCCATCGCCCGGCCGAACAGGAGAACGCGGATGAACCTCGGAATTGCCGGTCGTCGGGCGCTGATCGGCGGATCGAGCCGCGGGTTGGGTCGTGCGTGCGCGGCCGCGCTGGTCTCGGAGGGCGTCGACGTCGTGATCAACGGACGCGACCGCGATCAGCTGGAGACGACGATCCGGGAGCTGCGTGACCTCGGCGGAGGCACCGTGGAAGGCGTCGCGGCCGACGTCACGACGCCCGAGGGTCGCGCGACGCTCCTCGCTGCGTGCCCGGATCCGGACATCCTGATCACCAACTGCAGCGGCCCGACCCCGGGTCATTTCATCGACATCGAGCACGACGCGTGGCTGGCGGCGCTCGAGATGACGATGCTCTCGCCGCTGGCGCTCATCCGGGCCACCGTTCGCGGGATGCAGGAGCGCCGCTTTGGCCGGATCGTCAACATCACGTCGGCGATGGTCAGCGCGCCCCGCTCGCACCAGGTCCTGTCGACCGGCGCGCGGACCGGCCTGACGGCCGTCGTCAAGGCCATGTCGACGGAGGTCGCGCCGGACAACGTCACGATCAACAACCTGCTGCCCGAGCGCTTCGACACCGGCCGTCTGACCTTCATGGCCCAGCGCTGGGTCGACCAGGAGGGCATCACCATGGAGCAGGCGCGTCTGCGGATCGTCGACACGATCGCCGCCAAACGCTTGGGTCGCCCGGAGGAGTTCGGTGCGACGTGCGCGTTCGTCTGCAGTGACCACGCCGGATACATGTCCGGCATGAACATCCGCCTCGACGGCGGGAGCTACCCGGGGCTGCTATAGCGGACCAACGGTCATTCGCGCTCGTGGCGGACGATGGCGGCGGCCGCGGGTGGATCTACGGACTACCGGTGAAGTTCGGCAGCCGCTGGTCGGCCCAGAAGATGCACACCGTCCCCATCCCCGTGCTGTATTCGAGATCGAACGTTCGGTCATAGGGCCAATAGACGAGATCGCCGGCGCGCCACACGATCGGCCGCCCGCCGTGCGGCGTACACCGGATGCTTCCCTGGACCACGAGGAAGCTCTCCTCGACATCCTGGGGAACCTCCGTGAAGCGAACGCCCTCGGTCGCGACGCCGTAGAACCCGAGGACCCGCCCGTCGGCGGACGCGTGCACGGTGTGGTTGGTGACCGGCGACCCGTGGTACAGCGTCGTCGGGCCCCGGTCCCCGAAGACGTGCAGCCCACCGTCGGCGGCCCGCTCCGCCGGCGGGGCCGACCAGCGGAATCGCACCATCCGCAGGCCGTCACTGCGAACGATCTCGCACGGCACTGAGGAGGCGTGATAACCGAGGTCGCCGGTGCGCCAATGCGTGGCCGCACCAGACGGGTAGGTGCAGGCCACAGTCCCTTCGACGACGTAGAACATCTCCTGTTCGGGGCCCGCGGGGACTCGCTCAGTCACACGGTCGCGCCAGCACTGATAGCTCGTCTCGTATCGGCCGTCGCGCGAACGATGCAAGATGCGCACGCCCGACTGAGGATCGGGGGCGGCGCCGGTGTTGGGGATCGACAGCCAGCGGAACCCCTGGTCCTCTTGGATCTCCCCCACACTCGCGGCGATTTCGCTCACAACATCCCTCCGACAGCCATCCGATGATCGTGCATAGCGGGTGCGGCGAACCGCAATGGTGCGCGCGCCACCGGTCAACGAGCTCGTATATGGTTTTGGATAGTACATCCCGCCCATGGTCGACCGAGTGAGACGCATCCCGTGAGTGTTCCAGGTTCGAACCTCAATCCGAGCTTCAACATCACCAGGGCGAGCCACGTCGTCCTGACCGTCAAGGACCTGGACGCCAGCCGGAGGTTCTACGAGGACGTGATCGGGCTGATCCTCACCGAGGGCGACTCCGATGCGCTGTACTTCCGCGGGATCGAGGAGGCGTGCCACCACAGCCTCGTGCTGCGTCGCAGCGACGGGGCCCCAAGCTGTGAGCGAATCGGCCTGCGGATGTACACGGAGGCCGACCTCGAGCAAGCCCACCGGCACTTCACCGAAGCCGGATGCCCGGTCGAATGGGTCGACGTGCCCCATCAGGGCCCCACGCTGCACGTGACCGATCCGGTCGGGGTCCCGCTGGAGTTCTGCGCCCGGATGCCGGTCCTCCCGCGCCAGATCACGCGGTTCGAGCGCCACCGCGGCGGCTGCGCGCAGCGCCTGGACCACTACCAGCTGCATACGCCCCATCTGCGGACCGCGTTCGCGTTCTACCTCGAGATGGGCTTTCGCCTGTCGGAGTACATCGAGGACGACGAGGAGCACCTCCGCGCCGTCTTCCTGCAGCGCAAGGGCAACCCGCACGACATCGTCTTCTTCGAAGGCGCCGGCCCCCACCTGCAGCACTTCGCCTTCGTCGCACAGGACGGCCAGACCCTGCTGAAGGCCTGCGACGTCGCCGGAGCGCTCGGGTACGGCTCCCGCGTCGAGCGGGGACCCGGCCGCCACGGGCCGGGCCATGCCATGTTCGTGTACTTCCGCGATCCCGACGGCCATCGGGTCGAGCTCTTCAACACCCACTATCAGGTGATGGACATCGAGGTCGAGCCCATCCGTTGGGACCCGGCGGACCGCAACGTCTCGTTTCCGTGGGGACTGCCCGCTCAGCGCACGTGGTTCGAGGAGTCGACGTCGTTCGCGGCGACCCCCGTCGAGCAGCCCGACCGCAAGGCCGCGCCGTTGACGCTCGAGCGCTTCCTCGCCGAACGGCGCTGACGCGTCGGGTGCTCGGTCACCGCGGGCCGCGTGGCGGGACGCTCGAGGGCGCTCCGTCGGGGTACTGCTCGCGACGCCACGCCCGGAATGCCTCGACGGTGGCGAGCTTGTGGGCTCGCGCGACGGCCTCGATCTCCGTAGGCGGCGCACCGCGCAACAGCAGATCCATGAGCTCGCGATGCTCGGCGATGGATGTGGCGCCGCGGTA
>DATMIZ010000189.1:0-31520 GCA_035554055.1 Baekduia sp.
CCGCGCAGGTAGACGATGCCGTCACCCTCGTCGCTCACGACAAGGCCGACGAGCTCCTCATAGAAACGGCGGCTGGCCGCAAGGTCCCGCGTGGTCAGCCGGACATGGCTGAACCGTGTGATGTCGAACGGCGGTCGGAACGTGACTGAAGGAAGTGGCATCCGGTCCTCGCTTGGTGAACATGCTTACGGCGTACGAACATAGTCGCAGGATCGTTCCCAGCAAGCCGTCGCACTCGAACTCGTGACATAAGGTGCGATTGGTGGTCAAATAGGGACATGAGAAAACTTCGCTGGATGTTTGTCGCGCTCGCAGCTTCGGCGCTCCTCGCGGCCTGTGGTGGGGACGGCGACAAGAGTTCTGATACCCCGGCCGCGGGCAAGGCCGCGCCGGTCGCGACGAACACAGTGAACATGAAGGACATCCAGTTCGACCCGAAGGAAATCACCGTCAAGGTTGGGCAGAAGATCACTTGGACGAATGAGGACTCCGCGACCCACAACGTCGTCGCCGAGTCCGGCGCCGAATTCACGTCCGACAACTTCGGCCAAGGCGGGACGTACTCGTTCTCGCCCAAGGAAGCCGGCACCATCAAGTACGAGTGCACCCTGCATCCGGGCATGGAAGGCAGCATCGAAGTAACTGAGTAGTTGGTGCTCAGGGGACATTCGCGGGAGCCTGCGGGGACGCGAATGGAGGCCTCCCTCGCAGTCAGTGCTCGAGGCTCCGGTTGGCCGCGATGATTCTCGCGGATCGGGTCAGCGAGCAAGAGACAGTGATGCTGACCCGGGACGCGGTCGTCGCTCTAAACGTCTGGGTGACTGAATTTCGCGCCATATAGGCACCAAATCCATGCCACCCGAGACCGGGCATGTGCGTCCGGCCTCCCGATGCGGCTGAGAGCGCCGGGCGCGCGTTCGTCCGGCCGGCACGATCGGCGGGCGGGTGGGATCGGTGCCGGACGGACGAAAGCGCGACCGGCGCGACCAAAACCCAAAGCTGGCCGAACCTATTCCCGCATACCGGCAATAACCAATGCCAGCTCCGTGGAATCAGCGAAGGCCGAAGCCGCGGGCCAGCAGCATCGCGCGCTCGGCCGCTGAGCCCGGCTTTGGCAGCAGCCCCAGCTGGCGGCCACTGTCGTAGAGGTCGAAGAAGACCCTGATGCGCCGCAGGCGGCCGTCGGGTTGCACTTCAGCGAGCAGGATCGCCTGGACGGTGACCGGCTTGCCGGTCGCCGGAAACTGCCCGAGCGACTCGGCGTGCACCCCTTGGAGCCGCAGCGGGGCCGCGACATGACCGTCGTCGGCCAGTTCCGGGCCCGAGCGGTCGATCCGCACGTCGACGAAGCTCCGCCGCAGTGCCGCGGCGTGTTCCGCCAGTGAGTACAGGCCGGTCAGCGCACCCTGACTCAGCGGGTCCTCGTAGTGGACGTCGACCGCACAGCACTCGGCGAAGGCCTCGTGCTCACCACTCAGGGCCGCGGCGATGAGGCCGTCGACGGCCTGCGAGCTCATTGCGGGATCGCGCGCTGTGGGTCGCTCGGATGGTGAAACTCGGCCAACCCGGCCTCCTGCGTGGACGCCTCCGCGTACAGCCGCCGTGGAATGCGGCCGGCCTCCCGAGCCAGCAGTCCGGCCTCGATCGCAAGCCTGATCGCCCGCGCCATCGCGACCGGATTCTCGGCACGCGAGATCGCCGAGGCGCACAGCACCGCGTCGCAGCCAAGCTCGATCGCGAGCGCCGCGTCGCTCGCGGTCCCGACGCCTGCGTCGAGGATCACGGGCAGCTTGGTCTGCTCCCGGATCAGGCGCAGGTTGTAGGCGTTGTTGATGCCCATCCCGCTGCCAATCGGTGACCCGAGCGGCATGATCGCGGCGCAGCCGACGTCCTCCAGACGCCGCGCGAGCACCGGGTCGTCCGTCGTGTAGGGAAGCACCACGAAGCCGTCGGCCACGAGGCGCTCCGCGGCGACCAGAAGCTCGGCGGCGTCGGGGAGCAGCGTGCGCTCGTCGCCGATCACCTCGAGCTTTACCCAGTCGGTGTCGAACGCCGCGCGCGCCAGCTGCGCGGTCGTGACGGCATCGCGCGCCGTGTAGCAGCCGGCGGTGTTCGGCAGGACGGTCACGCCGCACTCGTCGAGCACGTCGGTGAGCGACCCCTGGGCCTGAGGATCGATGCGCCGCAGCGCCACCGTGACGATCTCGGTGCCGGACTCCCGAATCGCATCGGCGAGCGTGCCCAGCCGCGGGAAGCCGCCGGTGCCGAGGATCAGGCGCGATGAGAGCTCACGGCCAGCGATGGCGAAGGTGCTTGGCGCGAAGTCAGCCACCCTGCACCGCCGTCAGAATCTCTACGCGGGCGCCATCGGAGACCTCGAACAGGTCCCACTCCCCGCGTGGCACGACCTCGGAGTCGACCGCGACTGCGACGCCTCGATCGGGCGCCTCGACGAGCCGCACGAGCTCGGCGACCGTCACCGGCGTGAGCACCTCAGACTCTGTCCCGTTCAAGACGATCACGCCGCCGCCTTCGCAAAGCGCGCCGGGCCGAAGTCGTGCTCCGGACCGACGCCGGTCAACACCGCGACGACGAGATCGGCGGTAACGGGGGCCAGCACGATGCCGTGCCGGTAGTGGCCGGTCGCCCACACGACACGCGGGTCGGCTGGATCGGGGCCGATCACAGGAGCGTTGTCCGGCGTCCCGGGTCGCAGCCCGCAGACAAGCTCCTCGATCTCCAGCTCCAGGACGCCGGGCAATACCTCAGCGCAGTCACGCAGCAGCTCGTAGATCCCCAGCGCCGTCGGCGTCAGGTCGAACCCCTTTTCCTCGACGGTCGCGCCGAGGTAGTAGCGCCCTGTTTCACGTGGAACGATGTAGCCGCCATCGAAGCGCAGGACGCGGCCCAGAAGCCCAGAGCCGGTCGGGTCACGCAGCAGTAAGGCCTGGCCCTTCACCGGCCGCACGGGTGCGCCCGACCAGGCGCCGCGCGCAAGCACGACGCGGCCGCTGCGCAGCTCGTCTGGATCGGCGACGTCGGCCCGCTCGAAGCGCACACCGGCGTCCTCACAGGCACCCACGAGGCCCTCGATGACGCGGCGCGGGTGCACGCCGTGGTCGCCCGGCAGCGAGGCGGCGAGCCTCACTGTCGGCGCGAGGGCGGGCTCGAGCGCGCGGGCCGCGCTCGGCAGCAGTCGTTCGATCTCAAAGCCGAGCCGCGCCCTGATCTCCGCCTCGCGCTCGATCTCCTCGGCGCCGTCGCGATCACGGGCGACGAGCAGCGTCCCGCAGTCACGGAACTCGGGATCGATGCCGCTCAGTTGCTTGAGTTCCGCCGCGAAGGCCGGCCAGAGAGCGGCGCTGCGGAGCAGCAGTTCGAGAAGCTCCGGCTCGGCCGGATCGGCCTCTGAGACCGGCGCGATCATCCCCGCCGCCGCCCACGAGGTGCCGCGTCCGGGGATGTCGCGATCGATGACCACAACCGACATCCCGGCCTGCCGCGCGCGCAGCGCCACCGCGAGCCCGATCACGCCCGCTCCGACCACCGCTACATCGAATTTTTCGAAGTTGTCCACTGCTTCCTCGCTTCGCCGGCATTACCCGGATCAGCTACTGACGGTCGGAACTCCCGTGAGTTCCCTCTCAGCCCAGGACGGGCTCCCGTTCCGAACCCTGAGGTTAGCTCTTGCCACACTGTCAGGCGTGGATCGCCAGTCACGCCTCGAGAAGGCACAGCTCTACTTCATCTGCGACTCCCGGCCGGGCGGTCGCGAGCTCACGGACCTGCTGCCGCGGGCGCTAGCGGGCGGTGTCGACCTGTTCCAGCTGCGCGATAAGCGGTTGAGCGACGACGAGCTCCGCGCCCAAGCTGAGGTGGCCAGCGCGATCTGCCGTGAGGCCGGCGCGCTGTTCATCATCAATGACCGCCCCGATCTGGCCACTGCGTGCGGCGCCGACGGCGTACATATCGGCCAGGAAGACACCACCATCGAGGCCGCGCGCGCTGCCGTCGGTCCCGACCTGCTGATCGGCGTCTCGACCCATTCGCCCGCGCAACTGGACGCAGCCGCCGGTGCCGACTACGCCGGGGTCGGGCCGGTTCATGCGACCCCGACCAAACCAGGGCGCGCGGCGGTGGGACTGGATTACGTGCGCCATGCCGCCGCGCACACAACGCTGCCATTCTTTGCGATCGGCGGCATCGACAGCGCGAATGTCGCCGAGGTCGTGGCCGCCGGCGCCCAGCGGATCGCTGTCGTAAGGGCGATCGCCGACGCGGACGATCCGGAATATGCGGCGCGACGGCTCCGCGCGGCGATCGAAGACGGAGCAATCAATGCCGCTGCTTAACCGCACCCCGCGCGCCGAACGCCCACCACGCGTCCGCGGCGAGGCGCGTAACGAACTGATTCGCGCCGACATCAAGCCCCTTGCGCGCGGCGAACGTCCCGGGGCCGTGATCGTCGCCGTGATCGTCGCCACGGTCCTGTGCCTCGCGAACCTCGGCGCCTACCTGGCCGGAGTCGAGGTCGACGGACAGCGCCCTGAATTCACGCCGATCGCGACCTTCTGCGCCGTCATGGCGATCGCGGCGGTCGGCATGTGGTGCAAGAACTACTGGGCCGTGCTCGGCTTTCAAGCGCTGCTGACATTGATCGTGATCGTGTTCTCACTCTTTGCGCTGCGCGCAAACGATCTCTGGGGCGTGCTCGCGTGCCTGGCGATCATGCTCGCGGCCGGCACGCTCTTCTGGAAGCTCGTGCGTGCGATGGCGCGGATGCAGGTCCCCGACGATGCACCGCCCGCCCCGCAGGACGGAGATTTGTAAGGTCAGCCCCAAATGGCTGAATCCTCTTACGACTGCATCGTCATCGGTTCCGGACCCGGCGGATACGTCGCCGCTATCCGCGCCGCGCAACTCGGAATGACAACGGCGGTTGTCGAGAAGGACAAGGTCGGCGGCCGCTGTCTCAACTACGCGTGCATCCCCGCCAAGGCGGTTCTGCGCAGCGCCGATCTCGTGTCCGAGATCCGCGAAGCCGGCGAGTTCGGGATCACCGTGTCAGACCCACAGGTCGACTTCGGCGCCGTGATGGCACGCCGCGAAAAGGTCGTGTCGACGCTCACAGGCGGGGTCGCGGGCCTGCTCAAGAGCAACAACATCGACGTGATCGACGGCCATGGCTCAGTCACCGAGGACGGCAACGTCAAGGTAGGCGGCAACTTCGACGGCACCGAGATCGAAGCGCGCAAGTGCGTCATCCTCGCGACCGGCTCGGTCAAGAGCCCGATCCCCGGCACGCAGTTCGGTGGTCGCGTCATCGGCACCGAGGAGGCTTGGGCGCTGACCGACCTCCCAGCGACACTGGCGGTCGTCGGCGCCGGCGCCTCGGGCACGGAGATCGCATCGGCCTACGCCCGGCTCGGTACGAAGGTCCAGCTCTTCGAGGGGCTCGAGCGTGTGCTCCCGTCCGAGGATGCCGACATCTCCAAAGTCGCCAACCGTGGCTTCAAGGCCCAGGGCATCGACGTGCAGACCAACATCTTCGTCGAGAACGTCCAGTCGGCCGACGACAAGGTCACGTTCACCTACGGTGACAGCAAGGGCGAGGCGGATTACCTGGTCATCGCCGCCGGCCGCAAGCCCGACGTCGAAGGGCTCGGCCTCGACGAGGCCGGCGTCAAGCTCACCGAGCAGGGCTTGATCGATGTCGACGGGCGCCTGCGGACGTCCGTGAAGAACGTCTACGCGATCGGCGATCTCGTGCCCGGCCCGGCGCTCGCACACAAGGCTTCCGACGAAGGCGTAATCGCCGTCGAGGATGCAGCCGGCCTCGACACCCATCCGATCGCCTACGTCGACATCCCGCGCGCGACCTTCTGCAGCCCGAACGTCGCGAGCTTCGGACTGACGGAGGAACAGGCCAAGGAGGCCGGCCACGACATCGTGATCGGAAAGGTCCAGTACGGCGCCGTCGGGGCGGGCATCGTCTACGGCGACAAGGGCGGCACCGTCAAGATCGTCGGCGACAAGAGATACGGCGAGATCCTCGGCGCGCATATCGTCGGCGCGAAGGCCACCGAGCTGATCCAGGAGCTCGTCAACGTGCGTGATCTCGAGGGCGGATACCCCGAGTTGGCGCGCATGATCCACGGCCATCCGACCTTCTCAGAAGCGGTGATGGAGGCGGCACGCGCCGCCGATGGCTGGCTGATCCACGGCTAGTGGACGTCTTCTACTACGACTTCACGTCACCGGCGGCGTATCTGATCGCCGAAGAGATGGTGCAGGCGGAATGGGTGCCGGTGCGCGCGAACGCGTTCGATCAGCCGCCCCCCACGCTCGACGGCTTCGCGGAGCGGATCGCGGCGACACATCTGCAGCCCTTCAAGGCACCGTCGCCGTTTCCGTTCGAGTCCGAACTTGTGCTGCGGGCCGCGACGTACGCGATGACCATCGGCAAGGTCGTGGCATTCACGCTCGCCGCCTTCCGCCAGGCCTACGCGGGCGGCCGCCCACTAGACGACCCGGACAACATCGTGATCGCGGGTGCAGCCTGCGAAATCCATCCGCGCGCGCTGCTCCAAGCGATGGAGCGCGAGCCGATCGCAGCGCGCCTCGACGAATCGACGACACTCGCGCGCGAACGGGTCGCTACCGTCCCGAGCATCTGGACTCCTGACCGATGATCGCCAAACGCCGCTACGACATCAAGATCACCCGCAGCAACCCGGCGTCTGTCGAGATCGTCGACATCCACGACGGCGAAGTCGTGCTCTTCTGGGATGTGCGACCCAAGCAGGCGCGCAAGATGGAAGAGGCGCTCCGTCACGACCTCGTGGCGCTCGGTCAAGAGGAGTTCATCGCCCGATGGTCTGCCATCGAGCCGGACGAGATGGTCTGAAGTATCCGCATCGCCGGCAGCCGCCTGAAGTCGGCTGCATGTACGTTTAGCTATCAATCAAGCCCCCTGTAACGTGAGGTCGCAGTGCCCGAGACACCACTTCCTGAACCGGATGTAGCCAAAGAGTGGCTAAACACAATGTTCCTCGTACGCCGCTTCGAGGAGCGCGCCGGTGAGATGTACGCCAAGGCCAAGGTCGGTGGCTTCCTCCACCTTGCCATTGGCGAGGAGGCGACGATCACCGGCAGCACCCGTGCACTGCGCGACAACGATTTCCTGATCTCCACCTACCGCTCGCACGGGCACGCCCTGGCGCGCGGTTCGTCCCCGAACGCTGTGATGGCGGAACTCTTCGGCAAGGTCGATGGCCTCTGCGGCGGCCGCGGCGGCTCGATGCACATGTTCGACGCCGAGAAGCGCTTCCTTGGCGGCTACGGCATCGTCGGCGGCAACCTGCCGATCGCCGCCGGCGTCGGGCTCGCGTCCGACTACCGGGGCGAGGACGACGCGACGATGGTGCAGTTCGGCGACGGCGCCTCCAACCAGGGCACCTTCGGCGAGACGCTGAACATGGCAGCGCTCTGGAAGCTGCCGGTGGTCTTCATGGTCACCAACAACCAGTTCGGCATGGGCACATCGCTTGAGCGCCACTCGGCCAATACCAACCTCTCAAAGCGCGGCGAGGGCTTCGGCGTCCCCGGCATGCAGTGCGACGGCATGGACGCGATCGACGTCTACGAGAAGTGCACCGAGGCCCTGCGCATCGCACGCGAGGAGCGCCAGCCGGTGCTGCTCGAGGCGATCACCTACCGCTTCCGCGGCCACTCGATGGCCGATCCCGAGGAGTACCGCTCCAAGGACCAGGTCGCCGAATGGCGTAAGCGCGACCCCATCGTCACGTTCGGTGACCGCCTCGTCGCCGAGAACGTGATCACCGAGGACGAGCGCGGCGAGATGGACGCGGCGAACATCAAGCGGGTCGACGACGCCGTCGCGTTCGCCGATGCTTCGCCCGCTCCCGCGCCCGAGGACCTCTACGACGACCTCTACGTCATGGACAAGAGCGTCCGCGGTTGGTGGTCGATCGACGAGCGCCAGCCAGAGCCGCACCGCGGCGAGGACGAGCGCGAGTACGAGCAGCCGACGCACACGGGCGATGCGCCCAACGAGGAACACCCGACCGCGGATGCCCAGAAGGCCGCCGCCCACCGCGACTGGCGCGAGGACTAGATGGCGACTCAAGAGCAGACCAAGACGACAAGCGGCGTACGGACGATCCGTTACCGCGAGGCGCTCAACGAAGCGCTCCGCGAGGAGATGGAGCGCGACGAGAGCGTGTTCCTCATGGGCGAGGACATCGGCGTCTTCAACGGCGCCTTCAAGGTCACGAACGGCCTTCTGAAGGAATTCGGCGAGAAGCGCGTGCGCGACACGCCGATCTCCGAGAACACCTTCACCGGGATGGGCGTCGGCGCCGCGATGAACGGGCTCCGCCCCGTGGTCGAGCTGATGACGATCAACTTCAGCCTGCTTGCGCTGGACCAGATCATCAACCACGCCGCCGCGATCCACTACATGTTCGGTGGCCAGGTCAAGGTGCCGATGGTCGTCCGCATGCCACAGGGCGCGGGCCACCAGCTCGGGCCGACGCACTCGCACTCCTGGGAAGCGATGTTCCTGCACGTTCCTGGCCTTCTCGTCGCAACGCCGTCCACGGCGGCCGACGCGAAGGGGCTGCTGAAGTCCGCGATCCGCGACGACAACCCCGTGGTCTTCATCGAGCACGAGTACCTCTACGGCCAGAAGGGCGAGGTGCCCGAAGGCGAGCACGTCGTCGAGTTCGGGCGCGCGGCGATCCGCCGTGAGGGCACCGACGTGACGATCGTCGGGGTCTCGCGCATGGCTGTCACCGCGCAAAAGGCGGCCGCGGTCCTGGAGAAGGAACACGGGATCTCGGCCGAGGTGATCGATCCGGTGACGCTGCGTCCCCTGGACCTCGACACGATCCTCGAGTCCGTCAAGAAGACCAACCGTGCCGTGATCGTCGAAGAGGGCTGGCCGCACGGTGGCGTCGGCGCCAACTTCGCGGCGCTGATCCAAGAGCAGGCGTTTGACTACCTCGATGCGCCTGTGATTCGAGTCTCCGGAGCCGATGTGCCGATGCCGTACGCCAAGAACCTCGAGCAGATAGCGTTCCCGCATGAACCTGAGATCGTGGCCGCCGCGATCGCGACGATGAGGGACGCGTAGCCATGGGCGATGTGAACATGCCGCGCCTGTCGGACTCGATGGAAGAGGGCACGATCCTGCGCTGGATGAAGGCCTCGGGAGACGAGGTCAAGCGCGGCGAGGAGATCGCCGAGATCGAGACCGACAAGGCGACGATGGCCTACGAGGCCGACGCCGACGGCACCTTCGAGATCATCGCCGAGGAGGGCGCCACGCTCCCCGTCGGCGAACTGATCGCGCGCATCGGCGGCGGGTCCGGCGACGCACAGCCCACCGCCTCCGCCGACAGCCAGCCCGCCGAGGCGCCTGAACCGTCAGAGGCACCCGCTGCACCGGCCGCGACTGCGTCCGCGGAGACAGATGGCGAAGCCGTCGAGGCCGCGGCGGACACGGCCGCTGACCGCGCACCCCAGCCTGCAGACAGCAGCAACGGAGCGGCGCCCTCGGCTGCGCCGACACCCGCCGGCGAGCGCGTGAAGGCTTCGCCGATCGCGCGCCGGCTCGCGAACGAGAAGGGCGTCGATCTTCACGCCGTCAGCGGCACCGGCCCGGGTGGTCGCGTCGTAAAGGCCGACATCGAGAGCGCGCAGCCCGGCCAGGCGGCTCCCGCCGCGCCGGCCGCAGTGCCTGCCGCCGAGGCATCGGCGCCCGCGGTCACTCAGAGCGGCGCTCAGGGGACCGCCAAGGGCGATGTCACGCTCCAGGAGCTTTCACGGCTGCAATCCGTGGTCGCGCGGCGGATGGCAGAGTCCAAGGCGACGGTGCCGGAGTTCGCGATCACGACGCGCATCGACATGGACCGTTGCGTCGAACTGCGCTCGCAGCTCAAGGAACTGCAGCTCGATGCCACGCCGTCGTACAACGACATGGTCGTCCGAGCCTGTGCGGTCGCGCTGAGGGAGTACCCGCGCGCGAACGGCTCGTACAACCGTGACGGTCAGTTCGAGCTGTATTCGCGGATCAACGTCGGCATCGCCGTCGCGGCCGATGACTCGCTCGTCGTACCGACGATCTTCGACGCCGATCTGAAGTCGCTCGACGTCATCGCCAAGGACGCCAAGGCGCTTGCCGGTCGCGTGCGCAGCGGCGAGATCACGCCACCGGAGCTCAGCGGTGGCACATTCACCGTCTCGAACCTCGGGATGTTCGGCGTCACCGAGTTCACCGCGGTGATCAACTCACCGCAGGCGGCGATCCTCGCGGTCGGCAAGATGGAGCCGACGCCCGTTGTGCGTGACGGCGAGATCGTGATCCGCAACATCATGGCCGTGACGCTTACCAGCGACCACCGCATCCTTTACGGCGCAGACGCCGCGCAGTTCCTCGCGCGCGTCAAGACGCTGCTTGAGGCGCCCGCTGCACTGATGCTCTAGGAGCAGTCGCGAGTCGTACCGAGCAGGAGATCGATCTGCTCACGCAGCTCTGCCCGACTCAGCTCGCCCTGCACCAGCAGACCCCGTTGCACAAGCCCCCCGATCGCAACTGTTATGACCGGGGCTGCGGCGCCGAGCGACGGGGTGAGCAGCTCGATCCAGGCTTGGTTCCACGCTTCCCCCACCTCGCGGAGCTGCTCCCGGCGTAACGCGGCGACGAAGAGCTCGGCCACGATCACCGCTTCCCGACGGTCGACCGTGGCGGCGTCGTACAGATAGGAGGTCAGCACGTCCGCGACGTCCGTCCGGCCGGATGGGTCGCCGAAGCGATTGCGCAACGCCGCGATGTCGCGCTCGGCGGCGTGGCGCATCGCGGCCTCGAGCAGATCCTCGAGAGATCGGAAGTAGTACGTGGTCGCCCCGACCGATACGTCAGCTGCCTCGGCGACTCGCCGGTGGGTCAGGCCCTCCACTCCATGCTCATAGAGCGCTGCGAGTGCGCCCTCGATCACCCGCTCTCGGCGCCGGCGATCGATCTTGCGCACCGGAGGATCGGACATCTCATGCATCGTATGCACACCCACCCTTGCCACCACCCGTCGGCAGTGGTACTCTGAGTTAGAACATTTGTTTTAACTCAGGAGAGAGCCATGGCGTCGATCATCGAGCAACCGCGGTACTTCACCAGCCTGCCGCGTGACTACTACGTCTCGCAGGAGATCTACGACGTTGAGATGGAGCGCGTGTTCCAGCGCCAGTGGCTCTACGCCGGGCACGTCAGCCAGATCCGTGAGACGGGTGACTTCTTCAGCCGCCTCATCGGCCCCGAGAGCCTGATCATCACCCGCGATCAAGAGGGTGCGGCGCGGGCGTTCTTCAACGTCTGCCGCCACCGTGGTGCGCAGCTGTGCGAGACGGGCACGGCCGGCCGCACCAAGCGATTTGTCTGCCCGTACCACAGCTGGACCTACGCGACGGACGGCCGCCTGCTCGGTGCCCCCGGGGCGAACGACGGCGTCGACTTCGACTTCAGCGACTGGTCGCTGCACGAGGCCCTTTGCGACACCTTCTACGGCTCGATCTGGGTCTGGCTCGGGGATCCGGACGAGGCGCCGTCGCTGCGCGAAACGCTCGAAGCACGCACCAACGACGTCGAGATGCTCAGGGCGATCGAGCCGGAGAAAACGAAGATCGCCCATCAGGAGATCTACGACATCAAGGCCAACTGGAAGCTCCTGATGGAGAACAACTGCGAGTGTTACCACTGCGCAGGCGCGCACCCGTCGCTGGCGGCCACCTGCGATTACGCCGGCTTCTATACAGCCACCTACGACGAAAATGGCGAGATCGCCGGCGTGCACTTCCCGTTGCGCGAGGGCATGAACACGTTCTCGCTGGATGGAGAATGGGTGTGCAAGAAGCCGCTCGGCGTTGGCTTCGTTCCCAATTACAGCTGCGGGTACGTCAACGTGCCGTTCTTCTCAGGGCCGGTCTACTTCGCCGACCACGGCGTCCAGCTCGACCTGACGCCGCTCGACAAGGACAACACACGGCTCGTATCTCAGTGGTTCGTGCACGAGGACGCGGTCGAGGGTGTCGACTACGACATCGAGAAACTGATCGGCGTCTTCCACGTGACCAATCTCGAGGACGGCGAGCTCGCAGCGCTCAATGCACGGGGCGTGAACTCGCGGCGCTTTGTCCCAGGCCCGAACAACGCGACACGCGAGGCATTCGTCAAGGCCGCCCTTGAGCAGTATCTGGCGCTGATGGATCGCCCCTGAGCGGTGGAGACGGTTTGCGTCCGTTGCGCCTGAATGCGGCCTTATTTCCGCTCTGTGCGTAACGCATAATCGCGTCACGCGAAGATGCGTAATGCGCTAGCATGATGCCGTGTCGACACCAAATCCATTTCGCTACGGGGCGCTCGCGTTGGACGAGTCCTTCACCGACCGCGAGGACGAACTCGCGGAGCTGACCGCCGACATCGGCAACGGCCAGGACGTCGTGATATTCGCCCCGCGCCGCTACGGCAAGTCGTCGCTGATGTGGCGTGTGTCACAGCAGCTCGTGACCTCACGCGATGTCCTGGTGGCACAGGTCGACCTGATGACCACGCCGACCAAGGAGAAGCTCGCCGAGAAGCTGGCCCAGACCATCCACGACGAGCTGGCCACGACACTGTTCAAGGCCAAGGAGCGGTTGCGGATCTTCCAAGGCCTGCGCGTGCGCCCGACGATCACCGTCGATCCCGACGACGCCACCGTCTCCTTCTCTTTCACCGCCGCGCGCGTCGCCGAGGATATGGACGCCACACTGGAACGGTTGTTCGAGCTGCCCGGCCGGCTCGCCGCGGAACGCGGTCGCAAGGTGGCGCTGGTCCTGGACGAGTTCCAGGAGATCATCGACATCGATCCGGGCCTACCCCGGCTCATGCGCGCTGTGTTCCAGGTCCAGCCCGAGGTGGCGCACGTCTACCTCGGCAGCAAGCGCCACATGATGGAACGGATCTTCAACGACGAACAGGAGCCGTTTTGGCGCAGCGCCAAGCGGATCGAGCTGGGCGTGATCGAGCCGGAAAAGTTCAGGCCCTTCCTTCGTCGCGGATTCAAGTCCACCGGACGCAAGATCGACGCGGCTGTGCTTGACGCGGTGCTGGAGATCACTGGCGGGCACCCTTACGCGACACAGGAGCTGGCTTACTTCCTCTGGCAGGAGACACCGGCCGGCGAAGCAGCCGACTCCGGCCGCTTGGAGCAGGCGCTCAATCGCGTGCTGGCCTCCGAGAACGCGCATTTCAGCCTGATCTGGGAGCGGGCCTCGGGCGCCCAGCGCCAGCTGCTTCAGTCGTTGGCAGCCGAGCCGGGAAGACCGCTCAGCAACGATTACCGCCGCAAGCACTCCCTGCCTGCCGCGTCCTCGGTACAACGAGCGCTGGAGGCGCTCGACAGACAGGAGTTGGTCACGCGTGGCAAGGGCGGTTCGTGGATTGCTGAGCCATTCCTTGCTGAGTGGGTGCGCCGCCTCCAATAGGCACTGCCGTGGCGATCCGTTGCATTTACTGGGTCATACGCCCAGTAAATGCAGCCGGTCCCGGGAGTGATGCCGCAGGGGTTTGGCACCATGTCGGCGTGGATGAACTGCTGATCTGCCGTCTCGGGACCGTCGACTACGCAGCGGCGCTCGAGTTGCAGGAGCGCGCCCGGACGGCGCGCAAGGCGGGCGCCATCGCCGACACACTGCTCCTGCTCGAGCATCCGCCCGTCTACACGCGTGGGCGCCGCTCGGAGCCCGGCGAGCTCCCGATGGGAACCGACTGGTACGAAGCGCGCGGCATCGAGATCGTCGACGTGCGCCGCGGCGGCAAGGTCACCTACCACGGTCCCGGACAGCTGATTGCGTACCCGATCGTGTCGGTCGGGGACGTGCTGAAGTTCGTGCGGCTCGTCGAGCGCAGCGCCGTCGCCGCGCTGGCAGCCCACGGCGTGACCGCGCGCGGCCGCGCCGACGAGGGCCGCGATTTCACCGGCGTCTGGGTCGGAGAGCCCGGCAACGAGCGGAAGATCGGCTCGATCGGCATCCACGTTTCAGGCCAGGTCACCACGCATGGATTGTCCGTCAACGTCGACACCGACCTCGAGCCGTTCAATTGGATCGTGCCCTGCGGGCTGCCGGACGCCCAGATGACCTCGGTCGCGCGCGAAGGCGGCGACGCGGACATCGCGCGCTTCACCGACAGCTTCGGCGGTGCGTTCGCGGCTGAGATGGAGCGCAATCCCGTCGCGATCGAGCGCAGCCAACTCGAGCTCGCGCTGGAGCCTTACCTAGTCGCCTAGTCGGTTTCGAGAACGTCTTTGAGGATCGTGAGCGCGTTCACCGCGCGCGGGAACCCGACGTAGAGCGAGATCTGCAGCAGTGCCTCGCGCAGCTCATCGGCCGTGATGCCCAGATTGAGCGCCCCACGCAGGTGTGACGCGAGCTGGAATTCGGCGTCGGGGATCGTCGCGACCGCGATCACGGTGATCAGCTGGCGCTGCTGCAGGGTGAGGCCGGGACGCGTGTAGATCGCGTCGAAGGCATGGTCGACCACATGATCCGGCAGCGCCGGGTGCAACTCGGCCATCGCATCGAGGATTTCCTGTGCGCGCTCAGGCCCCTGCGCGAGCTCGAAATACTCGCGACCGGTCGCCGCGCGTTCAGGTGCGTTGTCGTCAGTCATCGCGAACATCCTCGCAGCCGGGTGGCCAGGTCCGACACCTGTCACCCCTGGGCCCGCGATGTCTTACATCGTGTTGGGCCGTCGCTGGTAGCTTTGGTTACAAACCTCGAACGGGAGTTTTCAATGGCTGAAGTTGCTCACGGTTCCTGCCTTTGCGGTGGCGTCGAATACGAAGTCACAGACCCAGACTCGATGGGTTATTGCCACTGCACAAGATGCCAGCGATGGACCGGCTCCAGCCTGGCCGGAGTGGTCGTGGCCGCGGAGAACTTCAAGGTCACCAAGGGCGAGGACCTCATCCATCGCTACGAAAGCGAGTTCGCGCCCCGCAACTTCTGCAGCAACTGCGGTTCGAGCCTGTACGACGACCTCGGCGGCGGTACGTACTTCGTTGCCGCAGGCCTCATGTCTGACCTCAAGCTCAAGCCCGCTTTCCACCTGCAGGTCGCCTACAAGGCAAGTTGGCACGAGATCGGCGACGACGCGCCACAGTACGCCGAGAACGCGCCGGCCTGAGGCCGATCTGAGGTCAACCTGGGCGCTACTCTGAGGAGCGTGGCAGCACCCCCAGACCGCGAGCACAAGACCCGCTCGCGCGCCAACCCCGGCGGCATCGACGTCCTGAAGTTCCTCGGGACCGATGTCCAGGAGGTCCGTGGCCGCAAGCCGCCGTGGTTCAAGGTGCCACCCCCGGGCGGCAAGCGCTACGAGGAGCTCAACGCCAAGATCAAGGCGGCGAACCTCAACACCGTCTGTCAGGAGGCGGCCTGCCCCAACGTCGGCGAGTGCTGGGAGCGGGGCACGGCGACCTTCATGATCCTCGGCGACACTTGCACACGCCGCTGCGGCTTCTGCAACGTCAAGACCGGCAAGCCGACGTGGAACGACCCGCTGGAGCCCGCCCGCGTCGCGCGGCAGGTCGCGATGATGGGACTGCGTCATGCGGTCATCACTTCCGTCGATCGCGACGACATGCCCGACAAGGGCGCCGGCGTCTGGGTCGGCACGATCCGCCAGATCCGCAACCAGGCGCCCGACTGCAAGATCGAGGTCCTGACGCCCGACTTCCAGGGCATGGACATGCCGCTCGCCAAGGTCATCGACGCGCGTCCGGACGTCTTCAACCACAACGTCGAGGTCGTGCCGCGCCTGTATCCGATCGCGCGCCGCGGCAGCCGCTGGGAGCGTTCGCTGCGCGTACTCCGCACTGCGAAGGACATGGCCGGCGACGAAGTCGTGACGAAATCAGGGTTGATGGTCGGCCTCGGCGAGGATCGTGACGAGATGCTCGACGCACTCGGCCAGCTGCGCGAGCACGACGTCGAGGTGATCACGATCGGGCAGTACCTGCGCCCGACCGAGCGCCATCTGCCCGTCGTGCGCTACTGGCATCCCGAGGAGTTCGACGAGCTCTCGCGCCTCGGTGAGGAGATGGGCTTCAGCCACGTGGCTGCCGGCCCGCTCGTGCGCAGCTCCTACCACGCTGACGAGCACATCAAGCAGGATCGGCCCGGCGTGGGCCCGCTTGCAGCAGTGAGCTAGAAGCGCTCGATGTTCCCGATCAAGGACAACATCGCGGCGGACCGGTTCCCGTTCGTCACGCTCGCGCTGATCGCGGCGAACGTCGTCATGTATTTCGTGTTCCAGAAGGGCGGCCTGCTCGACTTCCGCGGCGGCGGGCTCAACCAGTCAGAGCTCGTGCACTACGGTGCGATCCCGTTCGAGCTGACCAACCCCGGCGATCACTGCGACATGGTCGCCGCCGGGCAGGTTGCGTGCGAAGGGCAGCGTGGCGTCACGGGTGTCGCGGACGATCAGATCCCGACCGGTTTGACGGTCCTGACGTCGATGTTCACGCACGGCGGGATCCTGCACCTCGCGGGCAACCTGCTGTTCTTGTGGATCTTCGGCAACAACGTCGAGGACTCGATGGGCCGCGTGCGGTTCGTCCTGTTCTATCTGCTCGGCGGAGTCGCGGCGCTCGGGCTGCAGGTGGCGATCGAGCCCGGCTCGATGGTCCCGACACTCGGTGCGTCCGGTGCGATCGCCGGCGTGCTCGGCGGCTACATCCTGATCTATCCGCGGGCACGGGTCCTGACCGTGATCCTGATCGTGTTCTTCTTCACGATCATCGAGATCCCGGCCCTGCTCGTGCTCGGGCTCTGGATCGTGCAGCAGGCGGTGTTCGGGGCGCTCGACATCACCAACCCGACCGGCGGCAGTGGCGGCGTCGCCTACTTCGCGCACATCGGCGGGTTCGTCTTCGGGCTACTTGCGATCAAGCTGTTCGCAACGCGACGAAGCGACGACTACCGCCGCCTCGTCGCGAGCTGAACGAGGGCCGTTCGTTACAATGAGCCCTGCTCCGGGGCCATAGCTCAGCTGGCAGAGCGCCTGCTTTGCAAGCAGGAGGTCGACGGTTCGATCCCGTCTGGCTCCATCCTCACGAAAGCCCTGCTAGTCGCGGGTTGTCCTGGGGTATCGAATAGCGCGGCTCGGCATCGATCTCCCGCCTAGTCCCATAGAGGAATACCCACTTCATCTTCTGGAATCGCAGGCTCAGGACGGGTGAATTCCAGTGACAGCCGGAAGGTCACGTCCCATCCCAGGTTCTGCTGACCGTCGAGTAGCTCGCTGTTGAACTCGATGCCGAATTCGCGACGATCGATCGTAAGCGAAGCGACCCGATCAGGAGTCCATAGAGCAGGACCGCGAGCAATGTCGAGGCCGCGACCATGAGGCCGGCGGCCAGCCCGGCGGCGAGCTGGTCCGCGCCTGATGCAGCGACCGTGCCGGCAGCGGGTGCGCTGGGGCCGAGCGGCAGCAGGCCGAAGATGCCGAGCGACGCGAACGTGGAGGCGACCGCGTGCGGCGCGGACGGCAACAGCAGCAGCGAGAGGATCAGCCAGATGCGCAGCGCGCCGGCGAGCGTGATCGCGACCACCCAGGACGTGAGCTGTCGGGCGAGTCGCGGATCGCAGAGAACCGCGAGCCCGCGGACGGCGGGCCGGCCGGGCAGCCGTCGCGCCAGCAGCTTGACCGCAAGCAGCACGCCGAACGCCGCAGGCAAAGCCCACAGCCAGCCCGCGAGCGCCAGCAGCGCGGATGCGCAGAGCAGTTCGAGCAGGAAGATCGGCGCATCGGCGACGACGATCTGCGTCAGCTTCGGCGCCCGCGCCCCTGCGAAGCGCTTGAGCAGTGCGACCCGCACCGGCATCGCGCAGTGCGACATCAGAGCGCCGCCGCAGAACGCACCGGCATTCGCGCCGTGCACGACCGACCGCGGGAGCGCGCGGCCGTCGATCGCGGCGAGCGACAGCCGCCACGCCTCGGACCGCGCCAGCAGCGTGAGCAGATGCAGCAGCGTGCACGCGGCGAGTGCCCACAGCGGGAACAACGCCAGCGCACGACCGATGTCATCACCACGAGCGGCGACCACACACGCGAGGCCGGCAACAGTCACGAGCGTCAAGCCACACAGGACAGCCGTCCGGCGCCCGTTAGTCATACGGCCATTTATCCCTGCAAAACGACGATTTCTTGTGAACCGCCGGCGAAATCTGCGTGACCAAACTGTGATCTGGGTCTGCGCTTTTAGCTGCTGCGCGGCGCCGACCAGACCGTCACGCGATCGAGCGTCACCGAATGTGTGAAGCGGCGACCGAGCGCGATCTGCAGGCCGGGAAGACCGCGAAAGGCCCGCCCCACGACGACGGCGTCGGCTCCCCGCGCTGCCGCCGTCACATCGGCCAGCGAGAGCTCCCCCGTCTGCACGCGCACGTAGGACGGGTCGACAGTCCCGGGGGCACTGGTGCGATCGGCGAGCACTGGCACCGCGGGGAGATCGCTTACGACGACGCCATGGCCGGGAGTCGACATCGCGACGATTTCCGCGACGCGCTCAAGCGACCCGCGCTCGCCGTGGTCGAGCGTGTCACGCCCGTGGATCGCCCACGGCGCGATCAACAGCCCCCCGGCACACGCCAGCGCCAGCGTCCTGCGCGACGCCAGGCGCGCCGGCAGCGCGCTACCCGCGAGGAGGGCCAGCGGCCACGCGACTATCACGAGATGGTGGTTGAGCAGCGGCCGCTGCACCGCACAGAGCGCGAACCCACCCGCGAACAGCGCGATCAGATCCGCGCGCTCGCGCAGCCAACCCGCCAGCTCGGCACGCCGCACTTCGAGAACTCCGGCAGCGAGCACCGCGAGCAACCCGACGTATGCGCTGATGATCAGGATCGCCGCAACGAGAATCGAGGGCGTCGGCAGATCGACCTGCGCGCCACGTGCCTGCAGATGCAGCGCGACGGCGCCGTGCCACAGCGGCCCCAGCACGTCCGCGTACACGAGCAGCACCGCGGCGAACGCGAGCGCGGTGCCACACCCAAACCAGACATATGCACGGCACGGCGCGCGATGCACGAACGCGCCGACAGCGATCGCGAGCGCAAACGGCACCGCGAGCAGCTTTGTGAGGATCGCCGCGCTGATCAGCACACCCGCGGCTAACGCCCAGGCGGGGTGGCGACGGGCAGACGATGCTGCCAGCAGTGCGAGCGTCCCGAAGACCACACACGGGACGTCCGCGCTTACCACGGCCGCGGCCTCGACAACCCCGGGTGCGAGCGCCACGAGCAGAGCGGTCACCAGTGCCGGGACCGCGCCGGCACGCGCGCGGACGAGCGCCCAGGAGCCGAGCGAGCCGGCGATCGTCAACAGCACGAGCAGCAGCCGCATCAATGTCGCGCTGCCGCCGAAGGCGTTGTCAGCGGTCTGCAGCATCGTCAAGAACAGAGGCGGCTGCGACGTGAAGACGTCGCGCCCGAGGTCAAAGCCGCGCGTCAGTGTGTCCGCACTGGCGAGGTAGACCTGCTCGTCGAACTCGGCGCTGGCGACACCGATCTGGCGGCCGAGAATCAGCGTCGCGAACGCCATGATCGCCGCGAGCAGAGCGAGCTCGTAGCGCTGGATCGTCATGCGCCCGGCGTGCCTGTCGAACAGTTGCGATCCGGCGCGACGAGCCGTGAAGCGGCAAAGCGCGCACGGACGACGACGCGGCCCAGCGAGTAGGACTCGACGCGCGTCCAGTTGCCGGCGCGCTGTGCGCATCCGCCCGTCTCGACGACCCAGTACGGCGTCCAGCGCACGCGCACCAGTACCGAACGCTCGGCGACGTCATCGAGCACGAACCGCTGCGGCTGCAACTCCGTCACACGCCCGTCCGACACCAGCGGCAGCGGGTCCGCGACGCGGTAGACCTTCCAGTCCTCAGTCGAGAAGACCGGCTCCAGAAACGGCAGTCCCCTCGCGATCAGCCTCGCTTCGAGCCTGCCGCCCGGGTCGAGCGGGACGTCCGGAACCGCCACATAGCTGACCGCGTTGCTCGACAGCCAACGGCGATACTGCTCGGCGCCCAGCCGCTTCCCGAAGAAGAGGTCGTTGTACTTGTGATCGAGCTGGGTCTGCCAGCCGCGCGCGAGAGCGAAGTGCCGCGCGATGTGTACGGCCTCCCAGTGCGACCTCGTGAACGGCACCTCGATCCTGACGGGCGCGCCGCCGCTGTCAGCGGCGATGAAGCCGATCATCGGCCTGTAGAACGACGCCTGGTAGGAAGGGTCGCCGATCCCGCGTGCGACCTCCCGAAAGGGCGCCGTCCACTGCCACACGACGCACATGGTGAGCGCCGCGACGACGGCGGCGAGGCGCACTCGGCTGATCTGCGGCCGCGCGAGCACCATCGCCAGCAGCAGAGGCCCCGCGAAGGCCGCCCCGAGCCGACTGGCGTTGCTGCCCATCGGCGTCGGCAGGACGAAGGAGATCAGCGCGATCGCCGCATAGATCGCCGCGCCGTACGCGATCGCCGGCTCCCGCCTACCGGCGACCCAGATCACGATCGCCGACGATCCCAGTGCGGCGACGACGCCACCGACGGAATACGGCTGCGCCCCGCCTTCGGGGAATGCGAATGAGAGCGCCAGCACGCAGGCGCCCGCGGCTCCGGCGACGAGCGCGATCGAGACGCGCTTGGGCGCGGCGAGCCAGCCCGCCGCGAGCGCCAGCACGAGAAACAGACCGGCTACCGGGCTCGTCGCGGAACACGCGAGCGCGAGTCCCGCCCCGACGAGCGGTCGATTCTTCTGCACGGCGAGCAGCGCCCCAAGCCCGATCGCGACGCCGATACCGAACGTGATCCGGCCGATCATCAGGTCGCAGATCGTGGCGCCGGCGAACCAGAGCACGGCAGGGCGGGCGGCGGCGCCCCAGCGCGCGGTCGCGAGGCGCTCGAAGATGATCGCTGACGCGATCGCGGCGACGACGCCGGTTTCACGTACTCCGAGCTCTGCGCCGAGCATCGGCGCGAGGACGCTGTAGCCGGGCAGGTGATGGCCGCCGAACCACGCGCTGTCGTAGATCTGAAAGCCGTCCTGGGCGAAAAGTCCGGCGCGGTAGACGGCGGCGGCGAGATCTGGGGTGGGCGGCGCCACCGCAAACCACAGGAGTGCAAAGGCAGCCGCCACGATGGCACCCGGGAATCGGCGAGTGACGGCGACCGTGGCTGACACGACTGCGCCTCAAGCTAAGAACGCCTCGTCATCACGAGGTGAACGAAATGCCACCAGTCGGTGACGATCCTGAGATCGACGTTCAGAGATGCAGTTCGCCGTCGAGGACGACGACCGTGTCTCCGCCGACTCGAATGCCCCCATGCACGACCTCCGCCTCGATCCGGCTCGGGCGGCCCATCTCGTCGCCCTGCTCGATGACCACCGCGTCGGTGCCGGCGAACCGCGAGAGATAGGCGGCGAGGGGACCGGCGGCCGATCCCGTCGCCGGATCTTCGGTCATCCCGCGGTGACTGCGGAAGAACCCGCGCGCCCGAACGCGGTCGCCGTCGGCCACGAACGCATAGACCACGAAGGCGCCGGTCGCGTCCGTGAGCGTCCGGTGAGCGGCGGCATCGGGCCTGATCGCGCCCAGCGACGAGTCATCGCGCAGCGGCACGAGCAGGTGCGCGATTCCCGTCGAGCCGGTCATGACCGGCAGGTCGGGATGGGCGGCAGCGACCCCAAGCCCGAGCGCGGCGAGCGCAGGACCAGGATCCAGCGTCTCGCCCAGCGCGGCCTCGGGCTGCAGCATCGACGTCCGTGCCACTGGGCCGCTGAACTCCACGTCGATGCTGTGCTGACCCGCCAGCGTCTCCTGCACGTAGGTCGCTTGATCGACGCCAGCGCGGTGCGCGACCGCCGCCGCCGTGCCGAGCGACGGATGTCCCGCAAACCGGAGCTCGGTCAGCCCGTCGAAGATCCGGTTGCGATAGTCGGCGCCGGCCACGCTCGCCGTCTGCACGAAGGTCGTCTCCGAGAGGTTCGTCTCGCGCGCGAAGGCGAGCATCTGCTCGGCGTCAAGGTCGTCTGCACCATGCACGACCGCCAACCCGTTGCCGGTAAGCGGCCGCGACGTGAAGACGTCGAGCCACGTCACGGCGTAACTGTGATCTAGAACTCGAAATCCTTCGGGGGCTTCTGCTCGAACCAGAGCTTGTCGTGCTCGGGTGCGTCCTCGAGGAACTCCGGTGTCTCCTCGAGCTCGTCGGCCGGCTCCAGCGCAGGGGCCGGCTCCTCCTCCAGCTCGAGCTCCTCGAGCAGCGCCTCTTCGACCTCAGGTTCCAGCTCTGCCTCGGGCTCCTCGGGCAGCTCTGGCTCCTCCGGCAGCTCGGGCTCCTCGATGGCAGGCTCCTGTGTCTCGGCCTCGAGAGGCGCGTCGGCCAGTGGTTGTTCCGGCGCCACTGACTCACCGAGCGCATCGGCGGCTTCCACTGCGTCGAACGCCGTCGTGGGCTGGTCGATCAGCGGTTCGACAGCCGCGTCCTGAGCCAGGTCGACGCTGTGGTCTTCGGCGTCGGCAGCCGCTTCCTCACCGGCGTCGCGCCGTGACTTCGAGCGCACAACCTCGCTCAGCGCTTCGTCCTCTTGGCGTTTGATCTCACCCGGGTCGGCGCCGTGCTGGCGCTTGAGCTCCAGGTGCTCTCGAATGGCGTCGTCGAGCACTCCCATCTGACTGAGACTACCTGCAGCCGCCGATGAAGACTGACAATTTCGGACGCCCGTCGAGCTCCCGGCCAACGGGCGGGCCTGGCTACAATCGATGGTCGCGGGGCTATAGCTCAGTTGGTAGAGCGCTTGGATCGCACCCAAGAGGTCAGGAGTTCGAATCTCCTTAGCTCCATCGCGGATATCCGAAGTTCCCGCGAGCGGACGGGCAGCCGGTCGATCAGGCTCCGAACCAGCGCGCGCGGCGGGATGCGCCGAACTCCACCTTTTCGGCGGCGTACGCGAGCGAAGGCTCATTGCGGGCTGCCACCGGGGATGGGCCACCGAGGAAGTTGACGGCCACCTTGCTGACGAGGCCGTCGCCGAACTCCGCGTAACAGATGCCGGCGCCTTCGTAGGGAGCGGGCGGCTCCCCACCGGAGATAGCGGCTGCAATGTCATCGGCCACGACGAGCGCGGCCGACTCGGCGAAGATCCCGGCCTTCGGGACGTTCCGCGGCCCTGAGCTGACGTCGCCGACCGCGTAGATGCCGGGAAACTGCGTCCTGAGGTTGGTCTGGTCGACCGGCACCCAGCCGTCAACCGCCAGGCCCGACGCCGCCAGCGGGTCGGGCGCGCGATGGACGGGAATCCCGACGAACAGGTCGTAGGGCATCGTCTCACCCGAGGCCAGATGCGCGACGCGCGCCGCCGGATCGATGCTGGTCACCAGCGTCTGGGGGAACTCTTCGATGCCACGCGCGGCCAAGCCCTCGCGAAACATCTGCGAGACCTCTTCGGTAACCGGAACAGGGCGCTGCATCGGGAAAGTGATCGCCAGTTGGACAGCGTCGCGGATCCCGCGCTGTGCGAAGTGCTCGTGGAGGAGGAACGCCCCCTCAAACGGTGCCGGCGGGCATTTGAACGGCGCCCCGAGCACCGATACGAGGACGCGCCCGCCCTCGAAGCCGGCCAGGGCATCGCGCAGACGCTCCGCACCTCCAAGCGTGTAGTACTCGTGGCCGCCCTCTGCGAAGCCTGGCGTGGCCGCCATGTCGTAATCCGCGCCCATGGCGACGACGAGGAAGTCGGCAACGTGGACGCCGACGTCGGTGGTGACACGCCGCGCGACCGGATCGATGCCGACCACCGTCTCCTGACGGAACTCGACGCTCTCCTTGGAGATGTCGCGGTAGGGCATCCGGACAGCTTCGGCCGACTCCTTGCCGACCATCACGTCGAGCTTCGAGAAGCCGAAGTAGAAAGAGTCGTTGCGATCGAGCAGCGTGACGCGGACCGCGTCCGGGATCGTCTCGGATAGCCGCGTAGCCAGCTCGAGCCCGGCAAAGCCGGCGCCAAGGACCAGGACGTGTCGCTTCATGGGCCGCGATCCTAACCGGGCGCGCTCGCGACGACCGATCTTCCTTAACCACATATATATGACGTTCCTACAACGACCGCTAGTTTGATGTCAGGCCGTCAGCGAGAGCAGCGGTCGCTCGGCACCACCTGTGAACAAACCACCACCGGAGGCAATCCATGGCCACTGAAACACCGACCCCAACCCTTCCGACGACAGGGATCTGGGAGCTCGATCCGTACCACTCGACTGTCGCCTATCGCGTCACGCACCACGCGGTCGGCAGTTATCGCGACCGCTTCACGGAACCTGAAGCGACGTTCGACGCAGCCGCCGGCAAGCTGAAGGGCTCGGTGAAGGTCGACAACATGGCGACGTTCGACATGCTCAAGGAGCACCTGGCTTCAGACGACTATCTGGCCGCCGCCAAGCATCCCACTGTCACCTTCGAATCATCGTCGATCGAGGCCGACGGGAACAAGCTGACCGTGACCGGAGACATGACGTTGAGGGGCGTCACCAAGCAAGTGACCGCCACCGGCACATTCGCAGGCCCGAGCCGCGTCGCCGGCTGGGAGGGCGCGCCGGACACGCAGCACATCGGCTTCGACCTCAAGACGACGATCGACCGCCGGGACTTCGGCGTCACCGAAAACAACGAGCTGGCCGATGGTCAGCTGAACCTCGGTTGGGACGTCGAGATCGACTTCTCCCTCGAGTTCAGTTCGCCGATCGAGTGATGCATTAGGCATTCGACGGATGTGCCAGCGGAGAACGCGCTGGCACATCCGAGTCGGAATGCGTACGCTGTACCGGGTAAAGTTCTAAGCACCGCCTCGAAGCGCTGAGGCCACGGAGAGAAGAGGACCTTGATGGCGACCGCCGACTTGCAGCCCGAAGACCGGGCAATCGGAATGACCGACCGGCCGCGGCTACCGCAAGCGCTCGGCGAGCGCATCGACATCATGCCGGTCGTGGACTACCTGCGACCCCACATCGTCGCGGCCGAGGGCTACATCGAGGCGCACTGCGAGCTGCCGTCGGAGCTCGTCGAGGAGCTCTGCGCCGTCGGCTTCTTCTGGACCGTGCACCCGCGCGAACTCGATGGCTTGGAGCTTCACCCGCACGACTACCTCGACCTGCTGTACGAGATCGCGCGTATTAGTCCGTCGGTCGCGTGGGTCGGGATGATTCAGAACGGCGCCCTTCCGCTGCTGGACCCCGAGCTGATGCAGGAGCTCAAGGACAAAGCGGGTGGTCGCCTCATCTTCTCCGGCAGTCATGGGCGCATCGGCAAGGCCTACCCGGTCGAGGGCGGCTACCGCTTCACCGGACACTGGGCCTTCGCGAGCGGGGCACCGTGGGCCACCTACATCACCGCTTACGCCTACGTGATGGGTCCGGATGACCAGCCGCTGCAGAGTCCCTTCGGCGGGCCGATGTATGTCGACGGCATCTTCCCCAAGGCCGAGGTCAACTACATCGGTGGCTGGGATCCACTCGGGATGCGGGGTACCGGCAGCGGCCAGTTCACGCTCGAAGACGCCTTCTGCGAGCGCCGCATGACGAACACGGGCATCCATGAGTCCTACCGCGACCGTGCGCTTTTCCGCAGCGGCTCGGACCAGGGAATCAACGCCGTGCTGCTCGGAGGCGCCCGCGGCGCGATCGACGTGTTCACCCAACTCGCCAACGCCAAGGTCACGCGTATGTCCTGGGCCGATCGCGCAGGCAAGCTCGGCAGCGAGCAGTGGCACCAGATGAACGTCGCCAAGGCCGACGCGATGCTGAACGCCGCAAAGGCGTGGACCTGGGACCTTGCAGCGCGGAACTACGAGGGCGCGTTTTCAAAGGACGCGCAAGCGGCCTATGACCGCATGGTCGAGGCGTTCCAGATGGGCGCGCATATCGCTCGCACCTCCAAAGACGTCGTGTCGCTGATGTTCGACATCGCGGGGGCCGACTCGGTAGTCCGCGGACGCGGTCTGGAGCGCTTCTTCCGCGACGTGCACACCGGCGCTCAGCACACGATGATGCTGGAGAACAACTGGACGCCCGGCGGCCAGTACCTGCTCACGCGTGACCAGCCGAGCGGCGCCCAGATCGATCCGTCGTTCACGCTGTTCCCGCCTCCGCCTCCGTCGGAGGCTGAGGCTCACCTGTGGCGCGTCGACCCGCTGCATTCGACGGTTGAGTTCCAGGTCAAGCACAACGCGGTCGGTTCATTCCGCTCCTACTTCTCGGAGTTCGACGCGACCTACAACTCCGACACGGGCACCCTCACGGGCTCCGTCACGACCACCAGCTTGGAGACCTCCTCCGCCGAGCTCAAGGAGTACCTGCTCGGCACCGACCAGCTGGATGCGCAGCAGTATCCAGAGGTCACGTTCAAGTCTGACTCGGTGACCGTCGGTGAGGGCGGGATCGTGACAATCGTTGGCGATCTCACGCTCAAGGGAGTGACGAAGGCCATCACGGCAACCGGCACGATCGTCGGGCCGAGCATCGTCGAAGGCTTCGGCGCCGACAACGAGCACATCGGGCTCAACGTTTCGACCACGATCGATCGTCGCGACTTCGGCATGGACTCAAACAGCGAGCTGCTCGATGGGCAGCTCAACCTCGGCTGGGACGTGACCCTCGAGTTCTTGCTCGAGTTCTACCGGGTCGCCCAGGACGGCTGACCGGCACGGAGCGCGCCGTGCTCCGTCGTCGTTTCATCAGATGCCCATGACCGGTCCAGCAATCCAAGCGGAGGCGATCCGCCAGAGGTTCGGTGACGTCGTAGCGCTTGACGGCCTCGATCTCACGGTCGAGACCGGCACCGTGTTCGGCCTGCTTGGCCCCAACGGGGCGGGCAAGACGACACTCGTACGGATCCTCGCCACGTTGCTGCAGCCGACGGCGGGCCGAGCAGCGGTGCTCGGGCACGATGTCGTCGCCGCGCCGCTCGCCGTCCGCCGCCGCATCGGGCTTGCCGGTCAGTTCGCGGCCGTCGACGAAGAACTCACGGGGCGCGAGAACGTCGAAATGGTTGGCCGGCTCTATCGACTCTCGCGCACCGAGGCCCGCAGCCGCGCCGTCGAGGTGCTCGAGCGGTTCGGGCTCACGGACGCTGCCGATCGCCGCGTCTCCACGTATTCGGGCGGTATGCGGCGGCGGCTGGACCTCGGCGCCAGCCTGGCCGGCCGCCCGCCTGTGCTGCTGCTCGACGAGCCCACGACCGGCCTGGACCCGCGTACGCGCCAAGAGCTGTGGAGCACGGTCGAGGAGCTGCGTCGCGAAGGCACAACGGTGCTGCTGACCACCCAGTACCTGGAGGAGGCAGACCACCTGGCGCAGCGGATCGCGGTCGTCGACCACGGACGGATCGCCGCCGAAGGCACAGCCAGCCAGCTGAAGGCGACCATCGGCGCTGAGCTGCTGTCCGTGCGGATCGCCGACCCGGCGCGCGCGGCAGAAGCCGCGGCCGCGCTGGCCGACCTCTCCGCCGGTGACGAACCGTCCGTCAACGCCGGGGGCGGTGAGATCCGCTTGCCTGTCAACGACTCGAGCGCAACCGCCGAGGCCGTGCGGCGGCTCGACGGCCTCGCCCTGCCGATCGCCGCGCTCGAGCTGCAGCAGCCGAGCCTCGACGATGTCTTCCTCAGCCTGACCGGGCATAGCGCTGAACCGGTAGCCGACGATGAACAAGAGGCCGCATGAGCACAGCGGAACAGACCGCGCCGGAGCGCACCCGTATCAGCCTCGCCGAGACGCTCTCCGACAGTCGCGTGATGGTCGCGCGTCAACTGCGCAAGATCCTTCGGCGCCCGACGTTCATCGTCTTCGCGTTCGTGCAGCCGGTGATGTTCATGCTGATGTTCCGGTATGTCTTCGGGGGCGCGATCGACACGGGCAGCATCGACTACGTCAACTTCCTCGTGCCTGGAATCGTTGTGCAGACTGCTGTTTTCGGCGCTCTGATCACGGGCATCGGACTCACGGAGGACATCAAGGCCGGTGTCGTCGACCGCCTGCGCTCCCTGCCGATGGCCCGTTCCGCTGTTCTCATCGGCCGCACCGGTGCCGACGCCGTCATCAACACACTCACGCTCACGGTGATGGTATTCGTCGGCTTCCTGGTCGGCTTTCGGCCAGATCAGCCGGCCTGGAGCGTCCTGCTCGCCTTCGTGCTGGTATTGGGCTTTGCGTACGTCTTCTCCTGGATCAGCGCGTTCATCGGACTGACCGTCAAGGATCCCGAGACGGCCCAGTCCGCCGGCTTCATCTGGGTGTTCCCACTGACCTTCGCATCGTCGGCTTTCGTCCCCGCGGAATCGATGCCCGGAGCGGTCCAGGCATTCGCTGAGGTGAATCCGATCACGCTCGCCGTCGATGCGGTGCGCGCGCTCACGGTCGGCGGCGGCGACGCACTTGGACCCGCGCTCGGAACCATCGCGTGGCTCACCGGCCTGCTGCTGGTCTTCGTCCCGCTCGCCGTGCGCGCCTTCCGGCGCGCGTAGTCTGCCAATCAGCTCCGGACTGTATTAGGGTGCCCTAACTATGGGCGCCCCAGAACGTTTCCCACGCCGCACCGGGGTTGCCGAATTGACCGGCCGCATCACCTTGACCCCTCGGATGATTCGCGTGACGCTCCGCGCCGAAGCGTTCGGACCGCAGTGGCCGATCCAGCAGCCCGGCGAGATCATCACGCTGCTGTTCGCCGCGCCCGGTGAAGAGATCGTTCTGCCGCTCACCGGCTGGACGTTCCCGGACGGGGCAGAGGAACAGGAATGGCGCAACTACACGGTGCGCCGCCACGATCCGCACGCCCGTGAAATCGATGTCGACGTCGTGCTCCACGAACCCCGCGGCCCGGCATGCAGCTGGGCGCAGGCGATGCCGGTCGGTGCCGGCGTCGGCTTCGCCGGGCCGCGCGTCGACTACACGCCGCGCGACGACACGTCCTGGCTGCTGTTGTGCGGTGACGAGACGGCCCTGCCCGCAATCGCGGCAATCCTTGAGCAGCCCACGTCGCGGCGGACGCTGGCGGTGATCGAGGTGCATGACCACGGTGAGCGGCAGCCGCTGAGCGCACCGCCCGGCACGGAGGTGCGGTGGGTGTCTCGTGACGGCGCTCAGGCCGCCACCACGACGCATCTCGCCGATGTGTTGCGGCAGCTCGATCTGCCGCAAGGTCCAGGGCAGGCATGGGGCGCAGCAGAATCGAAGGTCGCGCGCGGGCTGCGCGAGGTCCTGCGCGACGAGCGTGGGCTTCCGCGCACGCACGCCAGCGCGCGCGGCTACTGGCTGCGCTCAGGCGAGTGGCTCGACGACGAGGACTGACGCTCCGCCGACCACGCGTCCCACAGCGCGGAGTACGGGCCCCCTGTCGCCACCAGCGTCAGATGCGGGCCCTCCTCGACAACACGCCCGCGGTCCAGCACCACGATCCGGTCTGCGCCGGCGGCCTGGCTGAGGCGATGCGCGACGATCAGCGCGGTGCGTCCGGCCAAGACCCGGTCCGCTGCTCTCTCCAGCACACGCGCGCCGGCGCTGCCTGCCTCGGCTGTCGCTTCGTCGAGGATCGCTACAAGGGGATCGGCCAGTGCGAGCCGTGCGAGGGCAATCTGCTGCGCCTGCGCGGGCGTGAGTGGAAGACCCCCAGACCCAACGACGGTCGCCAGACCCGACGGCAGCCGCTGAACCCACTCCCAGGCGCCGACCTGTTCCAGCGCCGCGACGAGCTCCGCGTCCAACGCGTCGGGAGCGGCGAGTCGCAGATCAGCGGCAAGCGTGCCGGCGAACACGTGGATCTCCTGCGTGACGAGCGCGACCGCCCGCCGCAGCGCGGTCGGACCGAGCGTCGTGAGTTCCGCACCGCCGATGCTCACGCTCCCAGCGGTCGGCCGGTGAAACCCGGCGGCGACCTTCGCGAGGGTTGTCTTGCCGGCCCCGGAGACACCGACCAATGCGACGCGCTCACCCGGCGCGAGCTCGAGGTCGATCTCTTCGAGGACCGGAAACCCGGGCTCGTAGGCATGACCCACAGCGCTGATCGACATGCTCGCGTCCAACGGAATCGCGGGCGCGGCCGGATCGGGCTCGGGCTGCAGCCGGGCGACGCCGACGAGCCGTGACAGCGCGGCCAGCGCCCGTTGCGCCTCGTCGGCGAGCCCCAGAACGATGTTGAACTGCCCGAAGAGCCGCACGAAGAGCAGGGCGCCAGCCGTCGCGCCGCCGATCGACAACGAGCCTGATCGCACCAGCACAAACGCGGTCACCAGGACGGTGACGACGCCGACGAACTCGGCGACGTTCAGACGGCCGTAGAAGCGCGTCGCCAGTCGGATCGTTGCGACGACGGCCCCCACGCTGACCTGCGAGCGGGCCGCGACGCGCGCTGTCTCCGCGCGCCCAAGGCCGAGCGCGCGCACGGTCGGCGCACCGCTGACGACATCGATGATTGCCTGCGCGCGCTCACCGCTCACGGCCCGCTCCGCCGTATAGGCGCGCGTCGCGCGCGGCACGTACCACGCCAGCGTGGCGACCTGGATCGGGACCACGATCAGTCCGGCCAGGGCCAGTCGAAGGTCGACGGCGGCCATCCCGACGAACGTCAGGGCGATCGTCAAGCCGGCGCCCGCGATCGCCGGAAGTGCCTCGACCATCGCTCGCGCCAGCTCGGAAACGTCGTCGCCGACACGGGCTGCCAGATCCCCGCGCCCGCCGCGCTCGACGGCGCCGATCTCGATCCGCAAGGCACGGTCGACGACCCGCTCGCGTAGCTGGGCGACCATCGGCTGACCCAGGTGAGCGACAAGGATGAGGCCGGCTCCGGTGAGCAGCGCTTGCGCGACGCCGACCCCGGCCAGGGCAACGCCGAGCTCGGTGATCGTGCCCGCGTCCCTGCCCGTAACCACGCGGTCCACCACCTCTCCGACCAAGAGCGGGCCGAGCAGACCAACGGCCGTGGCCGCCACGAGCGTCGTAAGCGTCGCCAGTGCGCGCCAGCGATAGGGCTGCACCAGGACACGGAGCTCGGCCGTGACCTCCGCGGCCGAAGCGACCGGGAGCACCCTCATGCGAGCACCGCGGCGCGGTAGCCGTGATCGTCCAGCAGATCCGCGTGTGTGCCGGAGGCGGTGATGCGACCAGCGCGTACCAGCGCGACCACATCGCACACCGCCAGCAGCGCCGGGCTGGTGGTCACAAGCAACGTCGTGCGCCCCTCGCGAGCCGCCCTCAGTCCGGCCGCGACACGGGCCTCGGTCGCAGAATCCAGAGAGGTGGTCGGCTCGTGGAGGACGAGGATCGGCGCCGGCGCCGCCAGTGCGCGCGCGAGTGAGATCCGCTGACGCTGACCGCCGGAGAGCGAACGACCGGCGTCCCCGAGGTGTTCCTCGTATCCCCGCGGCAA
>DATMIZ010000190.1:0-3683 GCA_035554055.1 Baekduia sp.
GCATCCAACGGGCTCTCCCAAAGCCGCGTCGACGAAGTGCTCGACATCGTGGGCATCAAGAGCGTCGCCTCCAAGCGAATCAAGGGCTTCTCGCTGGGCATGTCGCAGCGACTGGGGATCGCCGCGGCACTGCTTGGCGACCCGAAGGTCCTGATGTTCGACGAACCGGTCAACGGCCTGGACCCCGAAGGCATCGCCTGGATTCGCACCTTCATGCGCTCGCTCGCGGCCGAAGGGCGAACCGTGCTCGTGTCGAGTCATCTCATGAGCGAAATGGCGTTGACCGCGGACCATCTCGTCGTGATCGGCCGCGGCAAGCTGCTCGCCGACGTATCGACCGAGGATTTCATCAGCCAGTCCAAGGGCAGCAAGGTGCGCGTGCGGTCGCCGCAGCAGACACAGCTACACGAGCTCCTGAACGCACACGAGGGCGTCACGGTCAGCTCGCACGACGACCATCTCTCCCTGACCGGTGCGACCTGCGAGCAGGTCGGCGACCTCGCCGCGAGCAATTCGATTGTGATCCACGGGCTGTTCGAGGACCGCGCCTCGCTCGAGGCGGCGTTCATGGAGATGACCGCTGACGACGTCGAATACCGGGCGGTGGAGTCATGAATCTCGCGAACGTGATCCGAGCCGAATGGATCAAGCTCGCGTCGGTCCGCTCGACTTGGTGGACGCTGGCCGCGTGTTACGTGATCACCGTCGGCATCGCGGCCGCCGCGCTGTTCGGCATCCAAAGCTCCAATGAGGTCCCCGGCCGCGACTTCTTCCCCGTCGACGTCGCGCTTGTCGGCCTCATGTTCGGCCAACTGGCGATGGCGGTGACAGGAGTGCTCGTGATCTCCTCGGAGTACTCCAGCGGCGGGATGCGGACCACGCTGACCGCCGTGCCTGCGCGCCTGCGTCTACTCGCCGCGAAGGCGATAGTCCTGGGCGCGTATTCGCTCGCCGTCGGTGCACTGATCGTCGTCTCTTGCTTCGTGCTGATGCAGATCACGTTCGGCGGACAGGTCGGCGCCGACCTCTCCGACGACGGCGTACTGCGTGCGCTCGCAGGCGGCGCGCTCTATCTCAGCGCCAGCGCGCTGCTTGCGTTCGGCGTCGGCGCAATCGTCCGCAACACAGGCGGCGGGATCACCGCGACCGTCGCGCTCCTGTTCGTCCTCCCCCTGATGGCGTTCGCCCCGCCCGGCTGGATGCGCGACACCGGTGCCGATTACTTCACGACGAACGCCGGACAGCAGATCATCGCGCTGGATCAAGGCGACGGCCTCGGTCCGTGGCTCGGATTTGTCGTCTACCTGGTCTGGGTCGCGGTCGGCCTGACGATCGCCGCCGTGGCGTTGCGCCGCCGCGACGCCTGACCGCAAGGCGTCCTATACTTCGCGCCCTTGCGGCTGTAGCTCAGTTGGCTAGAGCGTCTGCTTGCCATGCAGAAGGTCGAGAGTTCGAGTCTCTTCAGCCGCTTATCGAAGCCCGCCCATCGAGGCGGGTTTCGTCTTTCTGAGCCACGCCGCGTCGAGCGTGGCGACGTGGCACCAAATCTACGCTTCTAGCGAAGCGGGTACGCTCAGGCGCTCGCAGTGAAGACCCTGCTAATCGACAATTACGACTCGTTTACGTACAACCTCTTTCAGTTGATTGCGGAAACCAACGGCGAGGCGCCGACGGTGGTCCGCAACGACGAGGCGTCGTGGGAGGAGCTGCAACGCCTCCCGTTCGACAACATCGTCATCTCCCCCGGCCCGGGGAGACCTGATCGCGCTGCTGACTTCGGCGTCTGCAAGGACGCGATCGAGCGGACCGAGACGCCGCTGCTTGGGGTCTGTCTCGGTCATCAGGGGATCGGATGGCTCGCCGGAGGCAGCGTAGAGCACGCTCCCGAGCCGATGCACGGACGCATCTCCCGCGTGCATCACGCATCCTCCCCACTTTTCGCCGGAATCCCCCAGGACTTCGAGGTCGTTCGCTACCACTCGCTGTGCGTCGCAGAGCCGCTGCCTGAGGACCTGGAAGCGCTCGCATGGTCGCAGGACGGCGTAGTGATGGCGCTCGCGCACAGGACACGCCCCCTGTACGGCGTCCAGTTCCATCCTGAGTCCATCTCCACCGGCTTCGGACGCCGGCTACTGGCGAACTTCCACGACCTGTCGCTACATGCACGCCCGCGGCGGCCCCGACGGCCGACGTCCTGGTCGGCGGTCCACGCCGATCCACCCGAGCCAGCCAGGCCGCCGCATGCCGATCAGGAGCTACAGATCCGCAGACTCGATCAGCCGGTCGACGCCGAGCAGGCGTTCGTCCAGCTTTATGGCCGATCCGCCTATGCGTTCTGGCTCGACAGCAGCCGCGTTGACGAGCGGGCTCGGTTCTCGTTCATGGGTGACGCGGCCGGCCCGCTGAGCGCGATCGTCACGTACGACGTCGCCAAGAGACAGGTCAGCGTCGCGCGCGGCGAGCAGACCGAGACACACGCAGAGACGATCTTCGACTACCTCAGCCGCGAGCAGCAACGGATGCGGCAGCTGTCAGATGGCCTTCCATTTGACTTCAACTGTGGCTTTGCCGGCTATCTGGGCTACGAACTGAAGGCGGACTGCGGCGGCCAGGCCGCCCAGACGTCGGCGATGCCTGATGCGGCGTTCATCCTGGCCGACCGGCTGATCGCCTTCGACCATCTCGAGGCCTGCACCTACGTCTTGTGCCTGACGGACTCCGACACGTCGGCTGCGGGGCTGCGCTGGCTCGAGGCGACATGCGCGGCGCTCGTCGGACTGCCGGCTCGTGCAGGCGACGATGAGGTCCTCGCGCTTGGCGTGTCGCAGGACGTCAGCTTCTCGCTGAGCCGCTCCCGCGACGCCTATCTCGCGGACATCCAGCGCTGCAAGGAGCTGCTGTTCGACGGCGAGACCTACGAGGTCTGCCTGACCAACAAGATCTGGGCCGACGTCACACCCGATCCGCTGCCGCTCTACCGCCGGCTGCGTCGCGTCAATCCCGCGCCGTTTGCGTCATACCTGCGCTTCGGCGAGTCCGCCGTGCTGTGCTCGTCACCAGAGCGCTTCTTGAGCGTCTCGCGCGATGGCCGCGCGGAAGCCAAGCCGATCAAGGGCACCGCCGCGCGCGGCAGCACTCAAGACGAGGATCTGGCCATCGCCGAGGCGCTGCGGACCGACGAGAAGACGCGTGCGGAGAACCTGATGATCACCGACCTTCTGCGCAACGATCTCGGCATCGTCTGCGAGATCGGGACCGTGCACGTTCCGCATCTGATGGAGATCGAGACCTACGAGACCGTCCATCAGCTCGTTTCCACGGTCCGAGGGAGGCTCCGGGACGACTGTGGACCCGCCGAGTGTCTACGCGCGTGTTTCCCCGGAGGCTCGATGACGGGCGCGCCCAAGAAGCGGACGATGGAGATCATCGACGATCTCGAGGGCGAGGCGCGCGGCGTCTATTCAGGCTCGATCGGCTACGTGGGCCTCGACGGCGCATGTGACTTCAACATCGTCATCCGCACGATCATGATCGACGCGGGGATGACATCGATCGGCGTCGGCGGCGCAATCGTGATGCAGTCCGACGCGCAGTCGGAGTATGAGGAAGCCCTGCTCAAAGGCAAGGCGCTGATGCAGGCGATCGATCCCGGCTTCGACCCACAGCTCGGGCTCGAGCAACGG
>DATMIZ010000191.1:0-4950 GCA_035554055.1 Baekduia sp.
GGGACTCGCTGACGCTCTTCACACCACGTCGCTACAGCGCGCTCCCACGACTTCCGTTTCCCGATGACCCGGACGGATACCCAACCCGAGACGAGGTCATCGCCTACCTCGAGCGCTACGCCCAGACCTTCGAGTTGCCGGTCGAGCTGAACAGCGAGGTCACGCAACTCGATTGCAGCAACGACGGGCGCTTCCGGCTTGCCGTCGGTGAACGGACGATCATCCCCGACCAGGTCGTCGTCGCGACGGGTCCGTTCCAGACACCGTACGTCCCGAAGCTCGCCGAGAAGCTGTCCGGCGACCTCTTCCAGATCCATGCCGTCGGCTACCGCAAGCCGGCTGACGTGCCAAAGGGGACAGTCCTTGTAGTCGGCGGCGGCAACACCGGCTTTCAAATTGCGAAGGAGCTCTCGGCGACGCACGAGGTCGGGCTCTCGATCGGGTCGCAGCAGAAGCCGCTGCCCCAGCGCGTGCTCGGGCGAGACCTCTTCTGGTGGCTGACCAAAACGCGCCTCCTCAACAAGACGGTTGAGTCACGCCTTGGCCGCAAGCTGAGCACGCGCGACACGCTGATCGGCTCGAGCCCGCGCGAGATGACCGAGCGCTACGGCGTCCAGCTCAAGCCACGGCTGATGGACGCCGAGGGCCGGCGGGTGCGCTTCGAAGACGGGAGTGACCTCGTAGTCGACGCGCTCCTCTGGGCGACCGGCTACCGATCCGACTACTCCTGGATCAAGCTGCAGATCCTCGACGAGGGCGGTCGGCTACGCCATCGCCGCGGCGTCACCGATGTCCCCCGCCTCTACTTCCTCGGCCTCACCTGGCAGCACACGCGTGGCTCGGCGCTGATCGGCTTCATCAAGGACGACGCCGAGTTCATTGCTGAGAAGATCGCGGAGTACCAGCAATCGAAGAGACCAGCACAGGCAGCCACACCGGTCGAGGCCGGCGCAACCAGCGAAGCCCGCTCGAGCGAAAGGAGCTAACGGTGCATGGCCACGAGTCTCATGAGCACGATCACGGCTCCCATCAACACGGCCACGTCGCCGTACTGCCGCGCGAGACCGAAGGACTGCCTGAAGCAGGCAAGACCGAACTGATCGAGCTCGCCGATGGAGACGAGCTCAAGCTCGAGATCGTCCCGGTCAAGAAGAAGATCGGCGACGCGACTGTGCGGATGCTCGCCTACAACGGCTCCGTGCCGGGGCCGACGCTGAAGGTCCCGCAACGCGCGACGATCGCCGTCCCGGTCACCAACCACGGGGACATCGAAGCGACCGTGCACTGGCATGGCCTGCGGCTCGAGAACCGCTACGACGGCACGCACGACACACAGGCGCCGATCCCGGTCGGCGAGAGCTTTACCTACCAGGTGCACGTGCCCGACCCGGGCGCGTTCTGGTACCACCCGCACATCCGGGAGGACTACGGCCAGGAGCTAGGCCTCTACGGGAACATCCTCGTCACCCCGAGCGAGGCCGACTACTGGCCGCCAGCCAACCGCGAGCTCTTGGTGACGCTCGACGACATCCTGATCGAGGAAGGGCAGATCGCAGCATTTCGGGAGTCGGAGACGACGCACGTGGCGATGGGCCGATTCGGCAACTTGATGCTCGTTGCGGGTGAAGCTGACCTCTCGCTCGAGGCCAGGCGCGGCGAGGTCGCGCGCTTCTACTTCACGAACACCGCCAACACGCGCGTCTTCAACGTCGCGCTCCCTGGCGCAGAGATGAAGCTGGTCGGTGCCGACGCAGGCCACTACGAACGGGAGGAGCTGGTCGAGGAGGTTTTGCTCGCTCCCTCCGAGCGAGTCGTCGTCGACGTCCTCTTTTCCGATCCCGGCGAGCTCATGCTCGAGCACCGAACGCCCGAGCGCGCCTACCGGCTTGCGACGATCAACGTCTCGGACGACCTCCCGGAGCAGTCGTTCGCTGATCGGTTCGGGCAGCTGCGGACAAACCGCGACATGGCTGAGCAACGCGAGCGGATCGAGCCGTACCTGAAGGCGCCGCCCGACAAGACGCTTTCGTTCGTCGCGGAGATGGACATGGGCGTGCCCGAGGGCGTCGAGGTCGTCTACGTCTGCCCGATGCACCCTGAGGTGGTGAGCGCGGAGCCCGGCAGCTGCCCCAAGTGCGGCATGAAGCTGCTCGCCCAGGCGGCAGAAGAGACCACCTACGTCTGCCCGATGCATCCCGAGGTGACGAGCGACAAGCCGGACCGCTGCCCGAAGTGCGGCATGAAGCTTCTGCCCGAGAGCATGGTGGCGGCTGGCGCGGGGCACGAGCACAACCACCATGGGCACGGCCACCACGGTGAGGAGCACGAGGGTCACGAGCGCCATGGCCAGCACGGGCATGGCCGCGAAGGACAGGAGCACGAAGGGCATGAGCACGAACACGGCGGCCACGGCCACCACGGTCACCACGGACACGGCGACCATCAGCACGGCGAGCCTAACCACGAGCACGACGCCGCGCAAGGCATCGAGTGGGAGGACGACATGGTCGAGGTCAACCGGATGACCACGCCGGAGAACATGCGCTGGAAGCTGGTCGACCGCGACACCGGTGCCGAGAACGCGCAGATCGACTGGACTTTCCACGTCGGCGATCAGGTGAAGCTGCGGCTGGTGAACGAGATGGATTCAGATCACCCGATGCCGCACCCGTTCCACGTCCACGGTGCCGGCCGTTTCCTGATCCTGGCGCGCGACGACGTCGTGGAGCCGAACCTGGTCTGGAAGGACACAGTGCTGGTGCGCACCGGTGAAACGGTCGACATCCTGCTCGACGTGACGAACCCGGGACGGTGGATGGCTCACTGCCACATCGCCGAGCACCACGAGAGCGGAATGATGTTCAGCTTCAACGTCGAGCCGTAGCGGCTCCGTATGCCTACTTGACCAGACTGAGCATCTTGAACATCGGCAGGTACATCGAGATCACGATCACGCCGACCATGGCGCCGACCATGATCATCATCAACGGTTCGATGATCGACGTCAGCGTCGCGATCGACGAATCGACCTCGTCCTCGTAGAAGTCCGCGATCTTCGAGAGCATCTTTTCGAGCTCTCCGGTCTCCTCGCCGATCTTGACCATCTGACTGACCATCGGCGGGAAGACGTCGTTCTCGATCAGTGGTTGTGCGATCGGGACGCCCTGGTGCACCTTCGCCCGAACGCCCGCGAGGGCTTCCTCGACCACCCAGTTCCCGGCCGTCTGGCCCGTGATCTCGAGCGCCTTGATGATGTCGACGCCCGCGGCGACGAGAGTCGAGAGCGTCCGCGAGAAGCGCGCCATCGTCACCTTTAGAACGACGTCGCCGATCTTCATCGGGATCTTCAGCTTGGTCCGGTCCCAGAGCTGGCGGCCCTGTTCGGTGCGCTTGAAGCGGCGGACGGCCCAAATCGTCAGGAAGAAGAGCGGGAAGATGATGTACCAGTCGCTCCGCAGTACATTCGACGCGTTGACGACGTACTGCGTCAGCGTCGGCAGCTTGCCGCCGAGCTGCGCGAAGATTTTCACGAAGACCGGCACCAGGAACATCAACAGGCCGACCAGGACGAGGGTCGCGAAGATCATGACCATCGTCGGGTACATCATCGCGCCCTTGACCCGACGCCTGATCTGTGTGTCCTTCTCGATCTGTAAGGCGACGCGATCGAGTACCTGGTCGAGAATACCGGCGGCTTCTCCAGCCTCAACCATCGAGACGTAGAGCCGGCTGAAGATCTTCGGATGGCGTGCGAGCGCCTGGGAGAGGAGTAGGCCCCCCTCGACGTCGGCGCGGATCTCCTTGACGACGGAGGCGAAGTACTCGTCGTCGGTCTGCTCTTCGAGGATAACGAGCGAGCTGACGACGTTCAGGCCCGCCTCGATCATCGTCGCGAACTGGCGCGAGAAGATCTGCAGCGTCTTGGGCTTGACCTTTTTGAAGACGGTGCGAGCGCCCTCCTCCCCGCTTGCGGGCAGCTCTTCGAGGCGCTCGGCGAGCAGCCCCCGGATGCGGAGCTGCTCGCGCGCCGCGTCGGGATTCGGTGCGTGGATCTCGCCGGCCTGAGCGAGACCGTCCGCAGCGATCGCGCTGTAAGCAAAGGCCGCCATTACAAGCGCTATCGGCAATGCAAAGGGGGGTCTTGAGGATCGGTGTGGATGCCGATAGGACTGTCGTGCGCAAGCGTTTGCGGCAAGAGGCCGGTTTCGGCCTGCTCGAACTGCTGATGGCGATGACGATCCTGAACATTGGGATCCTCGCCGTCGTGGGCGCGTTCAATTCCGGCGCCGTCGCGCTGCGCCGCGCGGGGGGGATCTCGACGGCAACCGTCCTCGCAGACAAGCAGATGGAGCTCTATAGGGCCCTGACTTACGGGTCGATCGCGCTGGATCCGACCTCGATTCCGGCGACGACGCCCTATACCTCCGATCCGGCGTGGGCGTCGACTCAGGTGACGACCGGCTGCAACACGCCGCTACCGCCCGAGTGCAACGCGAGCCAGTCCACGATCGGACCTGATCATCACCGATACCGAATCGACACGTACATCGTCGACGTGCACCCGGCGACCACGTACACCGAACCCGTCGGGGCCCCACACGCCTCGGCGCGGTCTCTCCGAAAGGTCACAGTGGTCGTCAGGGACGGAAACACTACGAGCAAGGTGCTCGCGCGCGAGATGTCGACGTTCGACTGTTCGACAGCGCTCCCGTACGCCACCGGGTGCCCGACTACCTAACCTGAAGCGCAGGTAACTCCCTCCTGACGCCCGCGGTCGGCCGGAGACGCGTCACTTAGGCCAAACACGGAACGACGATCGCAGGGGCGCTGGGCTGAACCCGCTTCCCTCCTGCATTGCGTATCGGCGCGATGCCGCGGATGTGAGTGCGGGCCGCGGACTAGCCGGCGGAGACGAGCCGCAGTGTGTACCGCGTCCCGTCGGCGGTGTTC
>DATMIZ010000192.1:0-13991 GCA_035554055.1 Baekduia sp.
ACCGCTTATTGATCGCGTCGTGAACCGCGAGGAGGTCGCCACTTCGATTCTTGCGGACGTCATCCAGCAGAGGGACCAGGTGCTCGGGCGGACCTACGAATCCGACGCCCCGAGCAAACCGCACTGCCGCGTCCGGCATTCGACTGGCTTCCTCCCGCAGGTCGCGCACGAGCCCGATCCTAGGCGCCGCCCCCGACGCAAGGGCGAAATAAGGGCGCTCTCTCCCGGCGGTCCTCTCCCGAAACGACGAAACCCCAGAGTTACCTGGGGTTTCCTCACGCGCCCGAGAGGATTCGAACCTCTGACCTTCGGTTCCGTAGACCGACGCTCTATCCAGCTGAGCTACGGGCGCAGTGCGAGCAGGAAGGCTAGCGGGCGAGACCAGTAGTTGGAGCGCGGCCGGCCCGGAGGGAGCGCGCGAGGTGCTGAGTCTGCAGAATGTCGCGACTCATGAGCGCGACCGACGAACCGGACACCCAAGGCACGAGTCCTCAACCCGTGGCCGAAACGGACCGGTGGCGCCGCGTCCTGGTCGTCGGGGAGAGCGGGTCGGTCGCAAGCGCGCTGATCGGTCCTCTGAGCCGGATGGGCATCGACGCCGAGCACCTGACGCATCCCACCGACCTCGAACTCATCGCCGAGCTGCGCCACGGCGTCGATGCCGTGGCAGTCGTCACACGGGATGACGCGCTCGCGCTGCGCCTGACGCTGTTGGCGGCGCACACCGCGCCCGGTGTGCCGCTGCTCACCACGCTTTTCGACAAGACCGCTGCCGCCCAGCTGCGGGCGGCCGTGCCCCAGGTGACCGTCATCTCGCCTTGGGAGATCGTCGCTCCCGAACTCGCCGAGGCGTGCCTGGCCAACGGCGCCAGCAAGCGACGCGGCCTGGGGCGCCGGCTGCGGCTGCCCGCGATCGTCGATGGAGCGCTGCGCCTGCTGGTCCTCTCCGGGCTCGGGCTGTTGGCGATCCTGTTGCTGGAGACCTTGCTGTCGTCCCTGGTGCTTCACGAACGCCTGGTCGACGCGTTCCATTCGAGTTCCGGCCTCGTGGCGACCGTGGGCTTCTCGCCGCAGGCCGAGCACGCTCCCGGCTGGTACAAGCTCGTGAGCGCGGGCTGCATCCTGATCACGCTGGGATTGGTCGCCGTGTTCACCGCCGCGCTCGTGCGACGACTGAGCCGACGACGGCTCACGACGTTGTTCGGCCCGCGGCAGGCTCCGCGTTCACACCACGTCCTCGTCGTGGGACTCGGTCAGGTGGGTCTGCGGCTCGCTCTGCATCTCCGCGACCTGGGCGTACCTGTGCTCGCGATCGAAAAGGACGATGACGTGATCGGCGTGCGCCTTGCCCACGCCGCCGGGCTGCCGGTCGTGATCGCCAACGGCGTCGACGTGTTCACGCTCAAGGAGCTGGGAATAAGCCGCGCACGGGTCGTGGCCGCGGTCACCTCCGACGACCTCGTCAACGTCGAGATCGGGCTCTCCGCCCGGGCCGCCGGACCGGACGTCCCACTGGTGCTGCGCCTGGGCGACGGCGAGGTTGCTGCAGAAACCGAGTCGCTCCTGCACCTGGGCACCATCATCGATGCGCACCGTTCTGCCGCCGAAGCGCTGGCGCAGTCGCTCTCGACGCTGGCCGAACGCGACCGGTAGACCTCGTCAGCAGCTCGCGTTGCGGTATCGATCGGGCAATCGTTCCTGCCAGGTCGTCGACTGCCACTGCTTCAACGCTGCGGCTGATGCCGGCGAAATGCCCATCTGCAGCCCTACCTCCTCCACACGGCCGCGCGCGAGGCACTCCGTGATGCCCTCGTCGAGTGAGCCGCGCAGGTGCATGATCTCGTGAGTCAGCACCGCAATCGCCTCGGCGGCGCGCTGGGCATCGCGGCCACAGACGGTGGCAAGACAGCCGAAGTCCAGCGACGGCGCGTCCGATGCGACGGTGCGCAGCCCGGCGCAGGTCTTCTTGCTGAGCTTCGTCTCGTTCGCCGGCACGCCGTCGGCGTCGAACTGCACGCTGCCCTCATGGATCTCGTAAAGGACCTTCCCGAACAGTCCCGGGCACTTGACGTCGATGTCGCGGTTCGTCAGGCGCTTGGCGATCGGTTCGGCGAGGTGCTCGGCCTTCAGCCGCTGAGCATGCGCCACGTACCAAGGCGTGAACGGGATCGCCAACACGACGATCCAGATCGCGAGCGTCCGCAACGACGGCAGACGTGACTTCGGTTCCGCCACAGCCGAGAGATCGGCGCCGCCTGAGTCCCGCTTGAGACGTCCGCGCGCGACCGTGGCACTGTCCAGGTCAGGTGAAGCTCTAAACTCGCTGCCGCCCGGAGAGGTGGCCGAGTGGCTGAAGGCACTCGCCTGCTAAGCGAGTATGGGTTTCACGATCCATCGCGGGTTCGAATCCCGCCCTCTCCGTCGTGCCATGCGCGAGCGTGGAGGGGTGGCAGAGTGGTCGAATGCACTGGTCTTGAAAACCAGAGTCCGTGTAAGCGGACCGCGGGTTCGAATCCCGCCCCCTCCGTCAGCTGCTCAGCGCGAGTCGAGGTACTCCGCAACGAGCTTCTTCGGCGCTCGCGCCAGCCACGCTTCGACGATCAGCTCGCGCAGATCTTCGGCTTCGATGAGGTCGAGCTGCACGAGAACCATCGCGTAGCCGTCGAAGTGTGGGGTCGTGAAAAAGACCCCCGACGGATCCGCGAGCAGCGCCTCCTTTGCGACGAGGTGCTCGACCCACGCACCGAGGATCGGCCCGATGGGTGCATCGTCGCCGAGAGCGCGCTGATCCGCCTTCGTCAGCGGCCGTTCCAGCACGAACGCCTTGTCGCGCACCTTCCAGGCCATGTTGTCGCGCGTCGTGCCCTCTGCCGTCTCCGGGAGCGCCAGCGCAATCCGCCTCACGTCATCCCAGGTCGCCATGGCGACAGACGATCCGCTAGGTGGTTGGCCGGAACATCGTCACCCAGAGCTTGCGATTCCTGAAATTCGAGGTTCCCCCGGTCGAGGAGTAGAGGAGATTGATCGTATGTGAGCCCGCGCTCACCGGAAACGAAAATGGGGTGATCGTGTAAGCGGTAGTCGCGCCGCCGGAGCCCGCACTCTGGCTTAGGTACCGCGTTTCGTAGGCAAGCGAGACCGAACTCATGATCGTTTGCGCGGCGCCGCCGTCGACCTGGAGGCAGACGGTATTTGACGTTGCGCCCGTGCGCTGCATGTCGGCTTGGGCCATGATCTGGACGTAGGCGCCGGCAGGCGCCGTGAACGTGACGCTGGGCCCCCCGAACGGTGTCGCCCCGCAGGCCCCGCCGCCAAAGTTCGCGCCGACACTGAGGTTCTCGTCGTAGAACGTCTCGCCCGTCGTATTCCCGTTGGTCCCGTTTGACCCATTTGTGCCAGGCGTGCCAACAGCTCCGGCCGTTCCCGCGGCTCCTGCGGGCCCGACGGTAGCCAGCTTGACTTTTCGCTCGGTCTTGCGGCACTTGGCGGCGACGCGCAACGCGCCGCCCTTCTTTTTGGCGCAAGCATTGATCTGCGTCCCGCCCGTGGAGGACTGTGCGATCGCGAAGCCAGAGAGGCCGACAGTGAGCGCCAGCGCCGCTGCCATCACGGCCCATGTCGATGCACGGATACTCGTCGATAGACCGTGGATTCGCTTCATGGTCGCGAACCTACTCCCAGTGGCGGACCGTGTTTTCGCGCACCGCTCCTGGGCTCTAGCGCATCACTCCTGGGTGGCGAATCCTGGCCTCCTCCGTCATGGCTCAACCGTCTCGGACGCTATCCAGTCCAGGTATTCCTCATTGCCTGCCAGCAGCGGGACTGCGGTGACATTCGGTACCTCGTAGGGGTGGCGTTCAGTGATCAGGGCCACGACGCGCTCGACCAGCGCGAGCCGTGTATGGAGATGCATGCGCCGCTCTTGCTCCACCTCGACCGCTCCCCGCCAGCGATAGATGCTCTTGACCGGCGCGTCGGCGATGTTGGCGCACGCGATCAGACGCGCCTCGACCAGTTCGCGCGCGATGCGCTCCAGGGTGTCATCGATCGGTCCGGTGACCGAGATTTCGCAGGCGGGTGAAATGCCGGTAGCCATGCCGTCACTAAAGCGCGCACGGCGGCTACTCCGTGACCCGGGCCAACTCGACTAGCCGTTCTCCGTCGGCGGCCGGCGATTCGCCTTCGTCTGACCCCGCTGCTTCTTGGCGTCGACACGCCGGCGCTTGGCCGCGCGCGACGGCTTGGTCTTCACGCGCGGCGCCTCGCACTTGAGCGCGACCGCGAGCTTGTCCTCCAGCCGCTGCAAAGCGAGCTCGCGATTACGCAACTGGCTGCGCGCGTCTTGCGCGATCGCCCGGACGACCGGACCCGCGCGCTCGATGATCCGCCGCTTCTGCGCGTCGGAGAGTGCTTGGCATGAATCGACGTAGAAGATGGCTTCGATGCGGCTCGCGGTGACGTTCGCGTGCTGGCCGCCGGGCCCGGACGACCGGGACGCGCGCAGCAGGACGTCCTCGATCGGAACCGAGACTCCCTTCGCCGGCTGCAGCGTGTCGTCATCCATCGGTCAAGAATGGCGCACGGCGTGGGCGGACGGGTCTACCCTGTGTGCATGCTCTTTTCGTCGAAGTCACCTGAGATGCCGACTAAGGAGAACGCGCTGCCGGGGCGCGAATTTCCGATTCCGACGGCCGATGAACACGCGGTCCTCGGCACGCCCCTCAAAGGCCCGTTTCCAGACGGCACCGAGTTCGCCGTCTTTGGCCTTGGCTGCTTCTGGGGCGCGGAGCGACTGTTCTGGGGTCTGGATGGCGTCTTCACCACCGCCGTCGGCTACGCGGGCGGCATCTCGCCGAACCCGACCTACGAGGAGGTCTGTTCGGGCCTCACGGGCCAGAACGAGGTCGTGTTTGTCGCATTTGACCCCGAAAAGGTCTCCTACGAACGGCTGTTGAAGGCCTTCTGGGAGGGCCACAACCCGACGCAGGGCATGCGCCAGGGCAACGACATGGGCACGCAGTACCGCTCGGGCATCTACGTGTTCTCCGACGCGCAACGCGACGCGGCACAGAAGAGCCTCGAGATGTTCCAGGCCGAGCTGACGAAGGCCGGCCACGGCGAGATCACGACCGAGATCGAGCCGCTGGAACTCGACGACTTCTACTACGCCGAGGCGTACCACCAGCAGTACCTGCACAAGGTGCCGAACGGCTACTGCGGACTCGGCGGAATGGGCGTCAGCTGCCCGATCGGTCTCGCAACCTAGGCTGCACCCGACGCTTCTCCGGCGGGCTGCCAGCGGAGTGCCGGATCAGGCCGTTGCCACAATCGCGGCAGCGGCCGGTGTGTCGCACGGCCGCCAATGGCCACCGCGCGCCGCACGCCTCACAGATGTAGAGCAGCGCGATCACGCCTCCTCCGGCTGGTCGATCTCGTCGCCGAGCAGTCCACGCCGCATCGCCCAATGACTCAGCTCATGCCGGGTGCTGAGCTGCAGCTTGCGCAGCACGGCGCCGACATGGGACTCAACCGTCCGCGCGCTGATGCCGAGGCGCAGCCCGATCTGCTTGTACGGATAGCCACGGGCGATGTGATGCAGCACCTCGCGTTCACGCGGAGTCAGACCCTCCAGCCCGTCCTCGAGCAACGGCGGCGGCGCGCTGAATGCCTCCAGTACGAACGCAGCCAGGCGCGGGCTGAAATAGGCGTCACCCACTGCCACCCGCCCGATCGCACCGACCAGCTCGTCGGTCTGGATCGTCTTGGTCACGTAGCCCAATGCGCCCGCTCGGATCATCGGGACGACGTCCTCGGCGGCGTCAGATACTGAGAGGGCGAGCACCGCCGGGCGCAGCTCATCGTCTGCCAGCGCGGCGAGCACGGCCAGCCCGCCTCCGTCGGGTAGATGAACGTCGAGGAGCACGACGTCGGGCCGCTGCTCGGCGATGACGCGCAGCGCTTCGGCAGGGTCGGCCGCCTCGCCGACGACCTCGCAGTGAGGCGTCAGCTCGGCGCGAACGCCAGCTCGGAAGAGCTGGTGGTCGTCGACTACCACCACCCGAAGCGGCGACTCGCTCATCGGCTTTCGCGCCCGTTGAGAATCAGCATTACCTCCGCACCCTGTCCGGGGGCGGCGTCGATCCTGGCTTCGCCGCCGGCCGCCGCCATGCGCCCGACGATCGCGTCGCGCACGCCGCGGCGTTCCGCCGGAACGGAGTCGGGGTCGAACCCGGGCCCGTCATCGCGGACGAAGACCTCGGCGCGCTCGGCCGACAGTTCGGCGAAGACAAAGACGGCGGCGCCGGGTGCGTGGCGCGCTGCGTTGCGCAATGCCTCACGGACCGCGGCGACGAGCGCTTCGCCGTCCGCGGCCAACGCGCGGTCGCCGATGATCGAAAGTTCGACAGAGATCTCCGCGTCGTCCTCGACTCCGGCGACCACCTCCCGGAGCGCGGCAGCGAGCGTGCCGCCGAAGAGCTCCGTCTCACCCGCCATCCAGGCGCGTAGCGCGTGCTCCTGGCGTCGCGCCAACCGGGCGACGACCGCCGGCTCACTGGCTTGACGCTGGATCAGCGCGAGCGTCTGCAAGACGGAGTCGTGCAGGTGCGCGGCGAAGCGCTGGCGCTCGTCCTCCCAGGCGGTGGCGGCGTTCTGGCGCTCGGTGCGAGCCAGCCCGGCGACGAGCAGCGGCGTGCCGACCACCACGCAGACCGCCAATGCGACCGCGATCAGCACAAGAGGAATGAGGGCCGGGTTGTTGGCGACGTAGCGCGCACCGACGAAGATCATCGCCAGCGCCGTCCACCCGATGAGCAGGGCTCCGACGACGATGCGCCATGAAAGACGCTTACCGCGAGTCCGCGCATCCGTCATCTGACGCCACGCCGAGGGATCGTCTCCCGGAGGCGGCCGCAGTCCATCGGCGATCAGCACGACGCCGGCGACGGCGCCGAGTATCGGCAGGGTCAAGAGGATGAGCGTCGAGCCAGGTACGAACGTCAGGTCCGAAAGGCGCTGGCCAAATCCGGCGCCATTTGCTCCAAGGAAGAGCGAGACCGCCGCTCTGATCACGATCAACGACGCGACCACGACGACGAACAGGGCTGCCCACATGGCCTGACGGCGAGCCGACCGCACCGTCCAAATCGTCAGCAAGACCGTCGCAGCACCACTGCCGGCAAGCGCGAGCACAAGCGCCCATGGCCAAAGGCCACGATCGAGCAGTGCAATCGCGGGCGCAATCAGCAGCACGCACCCGACGAGGGCGATCACGACTCTGGTGGAGCCCACCGCACGCCGCGGCGCGCCCGGCATTGTAAGTGTCTCTGCACTCATGAGCTTGCTTTCGGGCCGCAGGGCCCGGGTAGGAGGCGATCGATCCGGTGCTTGGACTGCAACTGATCGCGACGGCGCTCGCGCCAATTCTTGATCAGGCGCTGCGCGGCGCGCCGAGGCGTGCCGGTCGTGTCGGGCCGATCCTCGAGATACACCGGATATCCCGGCCAGTCCGGCTGCGCCCGGGGGTCAACTGCGTCGGAGTAGTCGCGGACGATCAGCCCGGCACCGGCCGAGCGGAAATCGATCGCCAGGATGGGGCCGGTGGATTGCGGGCCGTCCTTCCAGTTCCAGCTTCGCGACACGCCGTCCACCCATTCGATCTGACCGAACAGCGTGATGTCGCTGTTTGTCCTCCAGCTGTTGGACGCGAGGGCAAGCGCGATATCCCGCGGCACGTCATCGACGTCATGGCGCACCTCGACGCGGACGCAGCGGTCATGCGGAAGGGCGACGATCGTGCGCCGCAACCCTGCGACTATGCGCAGATTCACGCGGCCTGCCTGGGGCAGTTGCGTATGACGCAGGTCCACGAACACGCTGCCTAAACCGGTCTTGTAGCCGGCGCCTGGAATGTCACTGACAACCGCTGGGGCGGCGACCACATCGCTGGTGCGAGGAACCAGTCGTGCATTCATCGCCGTGACCGTCAGCACCGGGAGCGTGAGCGCGGCGACGGGCGCCAGCGCCCAGCTTGCCACTCCAGCGGAGCCGCGCCACAGCGCGACTGCCAAAAGCAAGCACGCCACCGCGACGACTATCCCGCCGAAGCCGAACACGGTCATCAGCGTTGCGATCAGTGCAAGCGTGGCCAAGCCAGCGATGGCGGCACAGGCGACCGCGAGCCCGACGATCACCGATCGCAGGCCGCCATCTTCGGTTTCACCCTCTGCAGGCAGGATGATCGTAAAGGCGATGTACACGACGATCCCGAGGCCGGCCAACAACACTGACCCGAGGAAGGCAAGCCGCACGATCCGAGCGTCGACCCCGAGCCGTGTAGCCAGCCCGCCACAGACCCCCGCCAGGAGGCGATTGTCCGAAGAACGGGTGAGCGGTGCATGCCGGAGATCCCCTGATGGCATGGCGCCATCTTCGTGCCTTCGCAAGACTCTGACTAGACGGGATGTCCCAGACAGCAGTCAGGGAAATCCCGGATACAGCGACCTAAGCCGGCGGCAGGACCGGCCTGGCGCCGTAGCTATGCAGCACCTCGGGCATGGCGATCGACCCGTCTTCCTGCTGGCCGTTCTCGAGCAGCGCGACGAGCGTGCGGCCGACGGCGACAGCCGTGCCGTTAAGCGTGTGCAGGGTCTCGGGCTTGCCGCCGTCGGGGCGGTAACGGATGTCGAGGCGCCGGGCCTGGAAGTCGGTGGTGTTGGAGCAGGATGTCAGCTCGCGGTACTTGCCCTGACCGGGAAGCCAGGCCTCGCAGTCGTACTTCTTGGCGGCGCTGGCGCCGAGATCGTCGACCGCGATATTCACGACGCGGTAGGAGAGGCCGAGCTCTTGGAGGATCTCCTCCTCGATCGCGAGGATCCGCTCGTGCTCGTCGACGGAGGTCGCCGGATCGACGAACGCGAACATCTCGACCTTGTCGAACTGATGCACGCGGAAGATTCCCCGCGTGTCCTTGCCGGCGGCGCCGGCCTCGCGCCGGAAGCAGGAGGAGAAGCCGGCGTACCGCAGCGGCAGCTCGCCGTCGACGATCTCGCCCGCGTGCAGCGACGCGAGCGCGACCTCGGACGTGCCGACGAGATACAGGTCATCGTCGGCGAGCTTGTAGATCTGCTGCTCGGTGTCCGGGAGGAAGCCGGTCCCGTAGAGCGCCTCCTCGCGCACGAGCACGGGCGGGATCACCGTCTCGAATCCGTGGCCCGCGAGCTTGTCCATCACCCACGAGACCAGTGCGAGCTCCAGCCGTGCGAGGTCGCCGCGCAGGTAAGCAAAGCGCGCGCCCGAGAGCCGCGCACCGCGTTCCATGTCAATCCGCTCGCCCGCCAGCTCGAGGTGATCCTTGCCGGTCTTGGTTGCGTCGCCGACCGTCTTGATGACGGTGTCGGCATCGGCCGCCGTCGGGTCGGGGGTGTTAGGCAGCCGCCGCAGCAGCTCCTGGAGTTGTTCCTCGGCCGCTCCGGCGGCGGCCGTCAGCTCCTTGACCTTGGCGGCCGCGTCACGCATCCGCGCGAGCTCGGCATCGTCGGGCTTGCCCTTCGGGCTGCCGGCCTTCTGCTCGGCGCGCGCCTGCTCGGCCTTCGCGGTCGCGTCGCGCCACTGCGCGTCAAGCGTCAGCAGTTCGTCGATCAGCTCGGCGTCCTTGCCGCCGCGGCGAGCAAGCGCGGCGCGCACCTCGTCGGGCTCGGAGCGGATTCGGCGAAGGTCAAGCATCTACGCGGGAAGCTATCGCTGTGACCGCACGGATTGCCGGGCCACGCGGCCTGGGCTGAGTTGAGGGGGAATAACCCCTCCAAGTCGGCCCGCACCGATGGCGGTGCCGAAAGCGCCTGCGGTCAGACCGCAGGTGGGCTGAGTTGAGGGGGAATAGCCCCTCCAAGTCGGCCCACACGGACGGCGGTGCCAAAAGCGCCCGCGGCCACACCGAAGGCCTGGGCTGAGTTGAAGGGGAACAACCCCTCCAAGTCAGCCCACACGGACGGCGGTGCCAAAAGCGCCTGCGGCCACACCGAAGGCCTGGGCTGAGTTGAGGGGGAATAACCCCTCCAAGTCGGCCCACACCGACGGCGGTGCCGAAAGCGCCTGCGGCCAGACCGAAGGCCTGGGCTGAGTTGAGGGGGAACAACCCCTCCAAGTCAGCCCACACCGATGGAAGTGCCCAAGGCGTCGACGGTCAGACCGCAGGTGGACACCGTTGAAAGTGCCCAAGGCATCGACGGTCAGCCCACACCGTTGAAAGTGCCAAAAGCGTCGACGGTCAGACCAGAGGCGCCCGAAGACGCCGCGAACTAGTTGCCTTTGCCCTTGCCGGAGTACTCGGCAAGGAACGCGGCGACTGCTTCAGCGTCTTTGCCGACAACGATGTTCTCGGGCATGATCGCGCCTGAGAAGCCACCGTTGCGGATCGCGTAAAGGACTTCTTCCTTCTTTTCCTTGCGGACGTTGAAGTTCGGGCCGTCGGTCTTCTCACGATCGCCGACCTTCAGTGCGCCGCCCTCGGTGCCCGCCTTGTCGAGCTGATGACAGCCCGCGCAACGTTCCGCGAACAGCTTCGCGCCCGCGTTGACGGTCGCGTTCGGGTTGTCGGTCTCGACGCTGCGCGAACCACACGCCGACAGGCCGAAGGCCGCGACCACGATGACGATTGCTGCTGAGAGACCGGCACGCATGCGGCGCGGATAATACGCAACAGGGTCCGCGGCAGGCGGCGCGACCTTCGATTTGCGTCGCCTCTGAGACCTGGCCATGAGACCTAGACCGTCCCGAACGCGCGCAGCGCGAGGAACGCGCTGACGAAGGCGGCGACCATCATCACCCCGAGCTCGCGGCGCAGGATCGCCGCCACGACAACGGACTGCTCGGGCCCAGGAAGCGCGGCGACGGCCGCGCCATCGGCCAAGTCGCGCGCGTCAAGGACCCCCTGGGCCACGCTGATCTTGATCTGCTCGGCGAAGTAGCCGACGCCCACCGGCAGCGACGCGTAGAGCCAATAGAGGTCGTCCTGCGGACGTAGCCCCGCCACCAGGAGCACCAGCGCGCCCACCAGCTGCACCCCCGCAACCACCTGAGCGATCCGAATCAGCCGCCACGGCAGACGTTCGGCGCGCCCGGCCCGCCAATACCAGGCGCCAACAAACCCGGCGCCCAGGCTGGTCACCGTCACCACGATTGCCAGTAGCTGGGCGACAGTGCTCATCGGGCGTCGTTTCTATCAGGAGGGACCCCATCCCGGCCGGGTTGCCAGCGATCTCCGACCGCGATAGTCTGGATTACGCGAAGTCGATACCTTCGCCCTTCGTGCGTTCAGCCACTTTGTAGCACCGAGTTACAAACAGTGATAAAACGACTCGAAGCGTGCTTCGCACTTATCTCCCAGCGCTTGTGTTCGTTGGGCTCGGCACCCTTGTTGGCGCGATTTTCGTAACTCTGAACGCTTACATCGGTCCGCGCCGCGGCTTCCGGCCCACAAACTTCCAACAGGACCCCTACGAATGTGGTCTCCCCTCGGAGATCAAGCAGGGGTTCCGTTTCGGCATCAGCTTCTACCTCGTGGCGATGCTCTTCATCCTGTTCGACATCGAAGTCATCTTCTTGTATCCGATCGCCGTTCAGCTCAAGACCTTCGGGACCTTCGCGCTGATCGAGACAGGCGTGTTCATCACCCTGCTGATGGTGGCATTCGTCTACGTATGGCGCAGAGGAGCTCTGGACTGGCGATGAGTCCCGCGGACCAACTGAGGATCAACCAGCTGCGCTCGCAGCAACTGCTGCGCGGCGACCTCGAGGCGGATGACCTCGAGGAGTACGTCAAGAGCCGCATCATCACGACGACGCTCGACAGCGCAGTGAACTGGGCGCGCGGTAACGCTGTCTTCCCGGCCACCTTCGGCCTGGCCTGCTGCGCGATCGAGATGATGTCGATCGTCGCCGCCCGCGTCGACGTCGCCCGCTTTGGCATGGAGGCGTTCCGTGCCTCCCCGCGCCAGGCCGATCTGCTGATCCTCTCCGGCCGCGTCTCGATCAAGATGGCGCCGGTCATCCGCCGCATCTACGACCAGATGCTCGAGCCGAAGTGGTCGATCGCGATGGGCGCCTGCTCGAGCTCGATGGGCGTGTTCAACAACTACGCGATCGTCCCGGCCGACAAGTTCATGCCCGTCGACGTGCACGTGCCCGGCTGCCCGCCGCGGCCGGAAGCGCTGATGCACGGCGTGCTGAAGCTGCGCTCGATGATCCAGGACGACCCGTCGATGGGCTGGCGCGAGCGCTACGAGGCCGACGGCACGGTCGAAGTCCTGCCCGACGAAGGCGACGAGCTCCTTAAGAAAGCCAAAGCCGATGCCTGATCAGGCCGGCCTCACAGCGCTCGCCGACGACCTCAAGGCGAGCGATCCCGCCGCGCTCAAGGACACCCTGTTCTTCCGCGAGAAGGCGCAGATCGAGATCGCCCCTGAGCGCATCCGCGAGACGCTCGACTTCCTGCGCAAGCGCGGCTTCACGATGCTGGTGTCGGTCCACGGCGTGGACTACTACCCCGAAGAGCCGCGCCTCGGCGTCCACTACGAGCTGCTGGACATGCAAGAGCTCGACCGGATCACCGTGAAGCTCCGCGTGCCGCTCGACGCGCCGAACGTCCCCTCCGTGACGCCGGCCTGGCCGACCGCCGACCATCAGGAACGCGAGATCCTCGACATGTTCGGCGTCGTCTTCGACGGCCACCCGGACCCGCGCCGCATCCTCATGCCCGAGGACTACGAGGGCTTCCCACAGCGCCGCGACTTCCCGATCGGCGGCGAGCCGGTGCTCTTCACAAACGACGAGGCGGACGGGACCGCCTACACCCAGTGAGCGTCCCCGCGACCGACAAGGCGACGGACACCCTCGCCGACATGGGCTACCGCGAGATCGAGGCATCGGTCGAGCTATCCGGCCGCTCGCTCAGCGTCGAAGGCGACCGCACCGAGCTGATGTCGCTGAACATCGGGCCGCATCACCCCGCGACCCACGGCGTGCTGCGCCTGATCGTCGAGCTCGAGGGCGAAGTCGTCCGCGAGATCAGCCCGCGCATCGGCTACGTCCACACCGGCATCGAAAAGACCGCCGAGGACAAGAGCTACTGGAAGGTCATCCCCGTCATCGAGCGGATGGACTACCTCGCGTACTTCTTCAACGCGTACGCGTTCTGCGGCGCGACCGAGACGCTGCTCGAAGTCGAGGTCCCCAAGCGGGCCCAGTACCTCCGTGTGATCCACATGGAGCTCAACCGGATCATGAGCCACCTCGTCTGGCTCGGCACCAGCGCGCTGGACCTCGGCGCGATCTCGATGTTCTGGTACTGCTTCCGCCAGCGCGAGCAGATCCTCGACCTCTTCGAATACTCGACCGGCCAGCGCATGCACACGCGCTACTTCCAGGTCGGCGGCGTCATCGAGGACATCCCCGCCGGCTGGGCGCAGAAGGTCCAGGAGTTCTGCGACGTCATGCCGACGCACGTCGATCGCTACAACGACATGCTCGATCGCAACGAGATCGTGCTCAACCGCCTCGTCGACGTCTGCCCGCTGCCCGAGGAAGAGCTGCTCGCGCTCGGCGTCACCGGACCGCTGCTGCGCGCCGCCGGCAACCCCTGGGACCTGCGCAAGGCGATGCCGTACTGCTCATACGAGGACTTCGAGTTCAACATCCCGGTCGGCAAGAAGGGCGACAACTACGATCGCTTCGCCACGCGGACCCAGGAGATGAAGGAGTCCGTCAAGATCATCCAGCAGGCGCTCGACGGCCTGCCCGAAGGTCCCTTCATCACCGACGACCGCAAGGTCGCGCTGCCGCCGCGCCACGAGCTCGCGACCTCGATGGAGGCGCTGATCTACCACTTCAAGCTCGTAACCGAGGGCTTCCGCGTGCCCGCCGGCGAGGTGTACTTCCCGATCGAGTCGCCCCGCGGCGAGCTCGGCTGCTTCGTCCGTTCTGACGGCTCGTCC
>DATMIZ010000193.1:0-14490 GCA_035554055.1 Baekduia sp.
TGGATGCCCAGATCCGCCAGGTGGTGTTCTTCGACACACCCGACCTTGCGCTCGATCGAGTCGGCCTCGTGGTGCGAGCACGCAGGGTCCAGGGACCAACGGGCGACTCGGTGATCAAGCTCAGGCCGGTCGACCCCGATGAGCTGAGCGCGGACCTCCGAGGCCTGAGTGGGTTTGGCGTCGAGGTTGACGCGATCCCGGGCGGATTTGTGTGCTCCGGGCGCCTGAAGTGCAAGGCCGACCCAGGCGCGATCCGGCAGGTCGTGCTCGGCGAACGGCCCCTGCGCAAGCTCTTCACCAAAGAGCAGCGCGCGCTGTACCGAGATCACGCTCCGGACGGGATCGACATGGACGATCTCGCGGCGCTCGGCCCGATCTTCGTGCTCAAGTTGAAGTGGAAGCCACGCGGATTCGCGCGCAAGATGGTCGCAGAGCTCTGGCTCTACCCGGACGACTCACGCATCTTCGAGCTCTCGACCAAGTGCCTCCCCACGGAGCCGTTTCAGGTCGCAGCCGAGGCACGCGCGTATCTCAGCGAGAGCGGCATCGACCTGTCGGGCGAGCAGCAGACCAAGACACGTACCGCGCTCGAATTCTTCGCGGGCCAGCTCTCGTCTTCATCACCTTGACGTGTACGACAAATCCAATGTGTAGGAGTGGGCAATGAACGACACAACCGAAGGCACCGGATGGGTTCTGTTCGCCGGGATCATGCTCTTGATCGTGGCCATCCTGAACATCATCTGGGGAATCGCTGCGATCGACGAGTCGAGCTTTTTTGTAGGAGCTCAGGAGTACATCCTCAGCGACCTCAAGACATGGGGCTGGATCATCCTGATCATCGGTGCCCTACAAGCGATCGCGGCATTCTCGATCTGGGCGGGCGGCGAGTACGGCCGCTGGGTCGGCATCGCCACGGCATCCGCGAGCGCGATCGGCGCGCTGCTCTCCATCCCGGGCTACCCCTTTTGGTCGCTCGCGGTCTTCGGGGTCGACCTGCTGATCATCTATGGGTTGTCGGCGTACGGCGGACGGCGGACCGCTGACCTGCGCCACCACTAGATCCCGTGCTCTGCCCACAGCCGCCGCACCGCGGCTGGGCCGAAGTCCTGCTTACGCAGCATCGCGGCGGCGCCGCAGTGCAGCGCTTGCTCGGACACGTCGCTGTGGTCCTCGATCGAGATGAGGACGACCACCGTGCGCGGATGGCTTGCGTTGATCCGTCTCGCGGATTCGATTCCGCCGATCCCGGGCATCCGAATATCGAGTAGCACGAGATCTGGGTGCAGTTGATCCACGGCATCGACAGCTCCCTCACCGGAATCAGTCTCCCCGACGACCTCGAAGTCGCTCATCGACGCGAACACATCGCGTGCCGCGCTGAGAAAGTAGGGCTGATCGTCGACGAGAAGAACCCTGACGGGTCCAGATTTCGGAGACCGCGCGACCATGACGACGATGGTGCGTCCAGCCCACGCAGCGATCAAGGGTATGTACAGGCTGCCACGAGTGGTGCTCACTCGGGCACGCATCGCGTGACATCGGTCCGTCGCGCGGCGATCACCCTAGCTTTGGCCGCGAACCGCCGATAGAATCGGCGCTGCTATGTCCATTGCGAACACCGGGTTCGCGAGTCGGGTTCGTCTGCGTACCCACCCTTGGACCAGAGAGTCGCTCAGCACGGCATGGTCGGGCCGCGCTCCCGCGTTGGCCGGCTACAGCGGTGCGGCACTGCTGCTGTTCGCGATCGCCCAGAGTCTTGCGGGATCGCCACTAAGCACAGTCCTGCTGCTGGGAGTGGCCGCGCTAGGCCTCTTCGTCGCTTCCATCGGCGCTCGGCTGCACGCCGCCCGGGCGGCCCTCAGGCCATTGGCAGCGGCCAACGAGCGACTTGAGGAGACGGTGCAGGCAACGCAGCATGAACTCCGCGTATCGCGGAGTCGCATTCAAGCCGCGGCCGACACCGAGCGACGACGAATCGAGCTTGACATCCACGACGGTGCGCAGCAGCGCATCGTCGGGCTGCGAATCAAACTCGAGCTTGCGCGTGAGACCTTGGCCTCACATGACAGCGAAGATGCCCACTTGCTCGACGGTCTCGGCGACGAGGCTCTCGGCATCCTGGATGAGCTGCGCTCACTCGCCCGCGGGGTGTACCCACCCGTGCTTTCGGTGCGGGGGCCTGAAGCCGCGTTGCACGCCGCTGCGCGCAGCGCGCCAATCGATGTCGCGTTCCAGTCAGATCACCTGCCCCGCTATTCGCAGGACGTCGAAGCAGCCATCTACTTCTGCTGTCTTGAAGCGATTCAAAATGCCGCCAAGCACGGAACCGCGGAAACCCATGTCCTCGTGAAGCTCTCTCATGACCCGCTGTCCTTCGAGGTCCGCGACGACGGCCCAGGGTTTGACCAGAGCAATGCTCCCGCCGGCACGGGCCTCGTCCATCTGCGCGATCGCCTGGCCGCCCTCGACGGCGACCTTCAGGTCATCTCGGCGCCCGGCCGCGGGACCCAGGTGTCGGGGACGATCCCGACCTGAGCGCTACTTACCGGACGCGCGATCGCCGTCCTGGGAGCCCGCGAGGAACATCAAAGCCGCCTTGACCCGCTTGCTCACGTCGTCGGCGTGGGCGAGGCCGAGCTTCAGGAAGATCGCGTTGATGTGCTTCTCGACCGCACGTTTTGTGAGCACAAGCGACTCCGCGATCGCGGTATTGCTCTTGCCCTCCGCTATTCCGGCGAGTACTTCGAGCTCCCGCGGCGTCAGCTCACGGATCGGCGAATGATCCGCGTGGTCCCTGGCCCACACGAGTCTTTCCACGATCCTCGGATCGATCACGGAACCCCCTTGAGCGACGGCGTTGATGGCCGACGTCAGCTGCAGCCGGTCGTGCACCCGCTCCTTGAGGAGGTATGCGCGACCGTCCGAGCCGCGTTCCAACAGGGCGAGGGCATATTCGGGATCATCGTACTGACTCAACACCAGGACCCCGAGGCCGGGATGCGACTCGCGCAGCTGGTTTGCGACGCGGATTCCTTCATCGGTGTTGGTCGGCGGCATGCGGATGTCGGTGATCACCACGTCGGGCAGCTCCGCCTCCACGGCTGCCAACAGAGCGGCGGAGTCGCCGCACATCGCCACCACCACCATGTCGTCCCGCGTAGCGAGGATTTCGCGAATGCCCTCGCGCACGATGAGGCTGTCATCAGCAAGCACGATCCGAGTCACACACCGCAAACATACGCGCCTGTAACAGGGGCGGTGACCGACGGGTAGGGTGAGAGCCGGTCGCTATGCGTAGGTGGCTCCCGATACTGATTCTGGCATCTGCCCAGTTCGTCATGGTCCTCGATTCGAGCGTCATGAACGTGGCGATCTCTCAGATCGTCGATGACCTCGATACGTCGATCCAGGGAGTGCAGACAGCGATAACGCTGTACACGCTCGTGATGGCGGCGCTCATGCTGCTGGGCGCGAAACTCGGCGACATCCTGGGGCGCAACCGCGCACTCGCGATCGGGCTCGTGATCTACGGGGTCGGATCGCTGACGACGGCACTGAGCCCAAACCTCACCGTCCTGCTGATCGGCTGGTCGGGCATCGAGGGCTTTGGTGCCGTGTTGGTCGTACCGGCGATCGCGGCGCTAACGGCCGCTAACTACGAGGGCCGCGACCGCGCGCTGGCGTACGCGATGCTCGGTGGGATCGCCGCCATCGCGGTCGCCGCCGGCCCACTGATCGGTGGCTGGGTGACGACGGAGTTCACCTGGCGCTACGTATTTGCCGGCGAGACCGTGGTTGTGATTCTCATCCTGCTTCTCCGTGGCCAGATCGCGCCGGCTCCGGCCGCCGAGCGGCCTCCCAAGCTCGACGTTGTCGGTGTGGTGCTGTCCTCCGGCGGCCTTGGGCTCATCGTCTTCGCGATCCTGCGCAGCAGTGTGTGGGGCTTCGTCCAGCCCCGCACCCCACCGACGATCGGCGGCACCGAGATCACGCCACTGGGATTCTCGCCGGTTCCGTTCATGGTGCTTGCGGGGCTCGCCTTGCTTGGCGCATTCGTCCTGTGGCAGCAGCGGCGCGCCCGCCTCGGCAAGGACGAGCTACTCGACACAGCGCTCCTGCGGATCGGGCAGCTGCGCGCCGGGCTGTCGACGTTGGTCGGGCAGCAACTCGTGCTCATGGGCACGTTCTTCGTCATCCCCGTCTATCTGCAGGTCGTGTTGGGTCTTGACGCGTTCGAGACCGGCAAGCGCCTGCTCCCCCTGTCGGTGGCAATGCTCGTCTGCGCGTTGCTCGGCCCGCGGATCGCAGCCCGGAGCTCGCCACGCACCGTCTCGCAGCTCGGGCTTGTCGCGGTCAGCATCGGCGCCTCGGTGATGCTCGCGACACTCGATGTTGCCCTGCACGACACCGGCTTCAAGGTGGCCCTCGCTCTCATCGGCGCGGGCGCAGGACTGCTCGCGTCACAGCTCGGCAACGTGATCATGTCGGCGGTTGTGCCCACGAAGACGAGCGAGGCCGGCGGGCTTCAGGGCACAGCCCAGAACCTCGGTTCATCCCTCGGAACGGCAATCGTCGGCGCGGTGCTGCTCGGATCGCTCGCGACAGGCTTCAGCGAGCGCATCGCCGACAACCCCAAGATCCCGGCCGCCACACGCGAGGCGATCGTGGCTAGCGCCGAGCAGGGCATCGACATCGTGCCCGTCAGCAGTCTTGAACAAACGGCGGTGAGCGCCGGCCTCAGCCAGGAGCAGGCCGGCGCGGTCGCCGCGGACTACGGCGACGCGCAACTCGAGGCACTGCGCCTGTCTCTGGGCGCGATCGCTCTCACGGCGCTGCTGTCGCTGTGGCTGACGCGGCGGCTACCAACGCTGTCGCTCGCAGAGGGCGAGCCGCGCGCCTAGCCACGGGCAGATGCTGCTCCCGAGCCTGGCTCGCAGAACTAGGATCCGACAGTGCCTGCGATCGTGCTCGGACCCCTACTGCGGTACGTCGATTCAGAGGTGGCAACTGTCTGGGTACAGGTCGATGCGCCCTGCGAAGTGGAGATTCTGGGTGTCCGCGAGCGGAGCTGGTGCGTCGACGGTCTGCACTTCGCACTCATCGCGATCGAAGGGCTCCAGCCGGGGGTGGACCATCCGTACGAAGTGCTGCTCGATGGCGTGCGGGCCTGGCCCGAGCCAGATTCAACCTGGCCGGCGAGCACGATCAAGCTGCTCCCGACCGATGGAGCACTAGATCTGGCGTTCGGCTCATGCCGCATCTCGCGGCCACACGAGCCGCCCTATGTCCTTCGATCTCACGAGCACCCCCACGGGCAGGGGATCGACGCGCTTCGGGCTTACGCGATCCGAGCCGCAAAGGTCGAGCGCGCCCGGCCCGACATGCTGTTGATGCTCGGGGACCAGATCTATGCCGACGAGCCCTCGCCGGCGCTCAAGGCGACCCTGGCAGGTCGGGACCGTCCGGCTGATGCACCTGGGGACGAGCTCGCCAACTTCCAGGAATACGCGCTCGCGTATGAGGAGGCCTGGAGCGAACCCGCGATCCGTTGGCTCCTCTCCACGGTGCCCACAGCAATGATCTTCGACGACCACGAGATCCATGCTGAATGGAGGATCTCTCGCGCCTGGATGGACGAGATGACGGACAAGCCGTGGTTTGACCGGCATATTTGTGCCGGCCTGATGGGGTATTGGGTCTTCCAACACATCGGCAATCTCCCGCCTGCGGAGCTGGCGCAGTCAGACCTGTATCGGGCCGTTCGAGACGCCGATGACGCGGGGAAGATCCTGGCGCGCGAGATGGACGATGCCGGGCACCAGCTGGGCCACAGTCGCTGGAGCTATGCGCGCGAGCTGGGCGATGCACGCCTGGTCGTGATCGACTCAAGAGCCGGCCGAAAGCTCGAGAAAGGCAACCGGACGCTCGTCGATGACGATGAGTGGGACTGGATCGCAGAACAGGCGCGCAAGCCCGCGCGGCACCTCCTACTCGCCAGCTCCGTGCCTTTCCTGCTCGCCCCTGGGCTTCACGACACCGAGGCCTGGGACGAAGCCATAACGGATGGTGCGTGGGGGCCTGTCGCAGCCCGCGTCGGCGAGTTCCTCCGCCGTAAGGCCGTGATGGACCATTGGGCGTCGTTCCAGAAGACCCACGCGCGGATGGCGGACGTCATCTCGGCGATCGCACATGGGGACGACGCGCCTGAGTCGATCGTGATGCTGTCGGGAGACGTGCATCACTGTTACCTCGCCGAAGTGGATTTCCCGGCAGGGCCGACGCCGCCGAGCGCCGTGTGGCAGGCCGTCTGTTCAGGGTTCCGCAAGGAGCTCGCTCCCCACGAGAAGGTCGTGATCAAATTCGGCCACTCGAAGATTGCCGCCCGACTCGCCCGCCGCGCGGCGCGGGCCGCGGGCGTCGCTGAGCTGCCGTTCAGCTGGCGCTTGGTCGAACGCCCGGATTACGCCAACCAGATCGGCACTGTGACGCTCGCGGACGCGCAGTCATCGGTGCGCGTCGAGCGCGTCGTGGATGGGCACTGGCACGACCCCCAACTGCAGACAGCGTTCGAACGTCACCTCACCAGGCAAGAGGTCACCCACGGTGATCCTCAAGACCTGCTGGAGGCCTGACCGACGGACTCGGCCGCAGCACCGAAGCGCAGGAGTCGCCCTCCGAAGGCGATCGCGCAGACCGCGAACCACGCCCAGCCGAGCGCGAGGCCGCCGATCACGTCGCTCAGCCAATGGACATCCAGCAGAACGCGGGTTGCGGCCACCGCGACCGCGACGCCGGCCGCAACGCCCGCCAGAATCGCCCTCGCCTGCTGGCCCCGTCCCCGGCCGAGCAGCAAGGCGGCAGCCGCGAAGAACGCAGCGGCGGTCGCTGAGTGGCCGCTCGGATACGACGGTCCTAGCGTCTCGGCGATCGGATTCAGGGCCGGTCGCAGTCGGTCCACGAGGTCCTTGATCGTCGTGTAGAGAATGGCGTTACCGGCGATCACGAGCACAAGAAACGGCGCGATCCACGGACTTCGCGTTCTGCGTGTCTCGACGACGAGGAGAACGACGGCCAGCACGACGACAGTCGATGTGGCACCCAGCCGGGTGACCGCGTCGAGGATGTCCGCCGAAAACGTCGACTGATTGCGATCAGCCCAGTGCGAGAGGCTGTTGTCCAGCTCGACGAGGCGCGAATCGCTGCGGACCAGATAGGCCAGGACACCGACCACGGCCGTCCCCGCGATGATCATCATGCCCGCGAGCGTCAGGGCCAATCCGGTGGCTGTGCCGGGGTGTCGCCTGGCCTCGATGACGCGGCGCCAGTGATGACGAGCCGCCGTCGCTCCGGCCTCGCGAGCGAGATCGATCGTCGGCCGCCCGGTCGGTGAGGCCTGCGGGTAGCGCCGCGCCGCGGCCGCGACAGCACAACCGACGAGCAGCGAAGCACAGATCAGGACCAGGAGCAGCATGACTCTCGGTTTCTGCCCAGCAAAAGTGGGAAATACGCGTGCGTGATCGGCGATGACTCCTCAGCGGTGCTCTCCCCCACGCCGCAGCACCGCAGCAGGGGCGGCCTTTCACGTGAAAACGCGGGGCGCTGGGACCTGCCGCTGCTGGCGTCTCGGCCCGGCGGGATGCCGGAGCGTTTCGCGGCCGCGACGAGAATCCGAAGCCCGGTCATCGTGTTTCTGCTCGCGGCCGTGGCCGGGCTGGTCGCGATCTGCGCGGCATCGGTCGTACTGGGGTTCCTCGTCACAGACCTACTTCTCGACGACTCATTCGTGCGCTCGACCGACGAGGAGTTGCCGCAGTGGCTGGCCGACAACCGCAGCGGAACACTTTCGGACTTCTCGTACGTGGGATCTGAGATCGCCGGGCGTGTCGTGCTGCCGGCTCTCGTCGGGGTGGTCGCATTGGTGTTCGCGTACCTCCGCAAATGGCGCGCCGCCGCATTCGCGGTCTTTGTACTGGTGGTCGAGTCGGCCACCTACCGCGTGACCTCTTTGGCTAACGCGCGTGAGCGACCGCATGTCCCGCGCCTCGAAGACCTGCCGGCAGACGCCAGCTATCCCTCGGGGCATACGGCGGCAGCTGTCGCGGTCTACGCCGGGCTGGTGCTTCTCATCAGCTCCCGCTTCACAAACAGCCGTCTGCGCGCGGCGATCTGGGCAGGGGCCATCACGATCGTCACCTTCGTCGCGATGTCACGGATGTATCGCGGGATGCACCATCCGATCGACGTGATCGCAGGCCTGTTACTCGGTTGCGCCGCGATCGCCGCACTGGTTTTCGCCTGCCGGGCCGCGGCGGCCACCGCACAGATCCGGGACGCCAAATGAAAGTCGCGGTCGTCGCGCACTCCGGCAAGAAGCTTGGTGGCGGTCTGCCCGAACTACGGCGGGTCCTCGCTGACGAAGGTGTCACCGAGCCGCTCTGGTACGAGGTGCCCAAGAGCAGAAAAGCACCGCGGCAGGTCCGACGAGCCCTCGAGAACGGGGCGGAGCTCGTCTTCGTCTGGGGCGGCGATGGAATGGTGCAGCGCTGCGCCGACGTGCTGGCAGGCTCGGGCGCGACGCTCGCGATCATTCCCGCGGGCACGGCGAACCTGCTGGCCTCGAGCCTTGAGATTCCCAAGCAGATCGGGGATGCGGTCGCGATCGGACTCCACGGCGATCGGCGGCCGCTGGACGTGGGCCGCTTCAAGGGCGAGCGATTCGCCGTGATGGCCGGTGTCGGATTCGACGCCGAGATGCTGCACGACGCCAGCGGCCTCAAGGGCGGCCTCGGACGCGCCGGCTACGTCTGGGGCGGACTACGCAATCTGAGGACGAAGGCCTTCCATGCCGAGGTCAAGATCGACGGGGTCAGTTGGTACGAGGGACCCGCCAGCTGCATTCTGATCGGCAACATCGGCGAGCTGTTCGGGGGCCTGACGGCCTTCGAAGATGCGCGCCCGGACGACGGGATACTCGACATCGGCGTGGTCACCGCCGAAGGTCCGGCTCAGATGGCGCGGACGGTGACAAAAGCAGCAGTGGGTAATCCGTTGGAATCACGGTTCGTGCGCGCGACCACTGCGCGTGCCATCAAAGTCAAGCTGGACCGCAAGGTGCGCTACGAACTCGACGGAGGAGATCGATCCAAAGTGACGTCATTCAAAGTCAAGGTCGAGCCCGGCGCGCTGGCCGTGCGTGTGCCACGCCACCAGACTGCAAAATCATGAAGGCGTCGAACGCCGGGCGACAGGTTTCCGCCGGCGCCCACCGAGGAGGCGAGCGGGTCGCGCGCAGTGGACCATTCGAATGGCTGGCGCGGGCGGGGTTTGTCGCCCGCGGGGTCATCTACGCGCTGATCGGCGTGCTCGCGATCAAGCTTGCACTCGGAGTCGAAGGCGGAGACGCGGCCGACCAGCAGGGCGCGCTTCGCAACATCGCAAGCCAGCGCTTCGGCGAGACACTGCTGATCGCGACCGCGATCGGGCTTGCCGGCTACGCGCTGTGGCGCCTGGTTCGCGCCGCGATAGGCCATGGCCCCGAAGCACGGGACGACGGCTTCGACAGAGGCGCAGCGCTGATTAGCGGCATCGCCTACGCGACACTTTGCGTGATCGCGATCCGCGTCCTCGACAGTCCATCGAAGCGCTCGAGCGGATCCGGGGACGCGCAGCGCACAACGAGCGACGTGCTCGGATGGACCGGCGGTCCGTGGCTCGTCGGCATCGCCGGGCTGGCGCTCATCGGCGTCGGCCTTTACCAGGGCTACAAAGGCATCAGCCAGAAGTTCCTCGAGGACGCAAAGACCGAGCAGATGAGCCATCGCGCACGGCAGGCCTTCACAGGACTCGGAACCTTCGGCCACGTTGCTCGCATGGTCGTGTTCTGCATGGTCGGCTACTTCCTCGCAAAGGCCGCGATCGACTACAACCCTGACGAGGCGATCGGGCTCGACGGAGCGCTCAGCAAGCTTGCGCAGAACTCATACGGGCCTTATCTGCTCGGAGTGGTGGCGGCGGGTCTATTCGGGTTTGGGTTGTTCTCGATCGTCGACGCCCGCTACCACCGGATCTAGGGTTCTCGCCGTTCGCCGCAACCGTCGTCAATCAGTGTTCAATACGTCCGCTGCCTCGATGGCGCAGTCGCCGCCGTCGGCCGGATGTACGCACTTCGCCCATGCCCTCGCGCCGAGGCAGGTCCTCGTCGGTTGTCGTCGGGGCCACATCGTCGTGACCGCGACCGAGCAGCGAAACGTGCCGGCTGAGTGCCAACGACCCGATGAACGTGATCGCAACGCCCAATACCGAGAAGTACGTCAGTTGTTCCAGCACCTGCTGCGTCGTGCCGCCCAACGCCGGACCGGTCTGGCTGACGCCTTCATTCCAGAGCCGACTCACGGTCGATCCGACCACAAACCAGACGCCTGCGCCGATCGCCAGCGTCGCGCCGACCGTCGTGCTGGCACGCCGTCCCATCAGCAGCAGACCGCCAATGATCGTGACGATCCCTGGGAGCAGTGACAGCCAGAATCGTCCGGCAGTCCAATCCCACGTCTGATCGGTGCCGATGACCCAGCCAAAGTAAGACCCGACAAACGGGATGAGAGCACCCCACAGACCAAGTCCAATGAGTAGCAGCCCGGTGATCGCGCTGCCGCGTGAATTACGCATGATCGCTCCTTCCAAAGCTGCATCAAAATTACCCGTAGTAAATGGCGAGCAATCTCCGCGAGGAGCGTTCTTGAGATCGAGTCCTGGCCTCCCGCCACGAGCATGCGGCGGTGTCAGAACGGGAACACTGCTCGTATGGCACAGCAGGACACCGATACCGCGCGGATCTTGATCGCCTACGACGGATCTGAAGGCTCGCAGCGAGCGATCGCCGCGGTTGCCCGGCTGTTCCCCGGCGCCGATGCAATGGTCGTGCACGCCTTTTCCGGCGGGGGCATAGCGTCGCTGTCGAGAATGCCGCCGTTGGCGGCGCCCATCACAATCGATCCCGAGATCGACCAGCAAGCCGACGAGGCGCGACATCGGCATGCCGCCGGTGTAGCCGAAGCCGGCGTCGCGCTGGCCACGAGCGCAGGGCTGAACGCCCATCCGCTGACGATCATGGCGGACGGCACATCGGGCGTCTGGTCGGCGATCGTCACTGTCGCACAAGAACACGACGTGGCCCTGATCGTCGTGGGTGCCCGGGGCCATTCGGGCATCGCATCGGCGCTGCTGGGCAGCGTCAGCGACGGCGTGGTCCATCACGCACGCCGGCCGGTACTGGTCGTGCCGGACTCAGCGCGCCACTGAGAACCCGGAGGGTAAATGCTCATACACATTCGTCAAGCGCGGACCGCTCACAGCCGATAATACGGGGGTGAACGACCCACGCGCGCGCGCTTACAGTGCCGCCGGCATCTACGCGGGCGCGACGACGATCAGCCTCGTCGAAGCCGCTATCCCGGGTAAGGAAACAGCTTCGATCGGCCCCGGGCTGCTAGCGCTGGTCATGATTCCGATCCTGCTGGTCCTCGGACCGCGGCTCCCCAGTTGGCTCGTCTTTCTTGCGGGCCCGCTTGGGGTGGCCGGGATCGGCTGGGCCCTGGCCACAACTCACGGTTTCGGCGATGGCGCCGTTCTCTACGTCTGGCCGGTTCTGTGGACCACCGCCTTTTTCGGAATCCGCGGCGCGCTCGCGATCGTCGTCTGGATCGCCGTCGTCCACGCCGTCGCGCTGATGGTGATGCCTGAAGAACAAGCAAACCTCAATCGCTGGCTCGACGTGGTCGCTTCTGTCGGAGTCGTGGCGACCGTCGTCCACATCCTGGTCGCGCGCAACGACCGGCTCATCGGCCGCCTCGCCTCCGAAGCGCGCTCAGATCCGCTCACCGGCCTGCTCAACCGTCGCGGACTGCAGGAGCGCTTCGACGTCGAGCTCGCCTGGTCGGCTCGCGATCATCGCCCGCTCGCGCTGGTTGTGTTCGACATCGACGGCTTCAAGCTCGTCAACGATCTTCACGGCCATGAGGTCGGCGATCGCGTGCTCCGGCTGTTGGGTGCAGTCCTCACCTCAGAGGCTCGCGCCACCGACATCGTCGCGCGTACCGGTGGCGAAGAGTTCACCGTGGCGCTTTCGGACACCGGCGAAGCAGAGGCGCTTGGATTCGCCGAGCGCGTCCGGACAAAGTTCGCCTCCACGACTTCAAACGGTCGCCAGGAATACGGGATCCCGAGCACAGTCGTGATGACGCTAAGCGCCGGGGTCGCCTGCGCGGTCGGCGACATTGAGGACCATGCACTCGCCGAGTCGGCCGACAAGGCGTTGTACGCCGCCAAGCGAGCCGGCCGCAACCGGAGCGTCGCCGCCAGCGCCATGGAGCAATTGGGCTTGGGTCCGAGGCCGAGTTGCTTGGGGTTGCGCCCTACCCCGCCCCCACCCGCGGGCGACCTGTTCCGCGAGCTGGACCTGCCCTGACGCGATTGCACATAAACCGCGTCGGAGCGGTGGCTGTCGTGTTGCCTTAAACATGAACCAGATCATCCGTCTCGCCGTCCTCGGTGCCCTGCTAGCCACGGTCGCAGCGACAGGAGCCGCAACCGCCGAGGCAAAGGTCACCGTCGGCATCGGGGACAACAAGCCGTCGATGTTCGGCGATCAGCGCTTCAGAGATCTGGATGTGCCGTGGGTTCGCAACATCGTTCCCTGGGACGCGTTGCGCAACCGCGACCAGAGGTCGCTTCTTGACGCGTGGATGGGCGGAGCTCGTGCGGTCGACGCGAACGTCTTGATCGCATTCGAACAATCGCGCCGGGGCAGGCGTAACCCGACGCCCCAACAGCTCAAAACACAGCTTCGTGCTCTTCTCAAGCGCTATCCGGGCCAGATCCGCGCGGTCACGACCTGGAACGAGCCGAATATCAACGCCAAGAGCAAGCCCGCAAGGCGGGTGGCGCAGTGGTATCGCTCATTGCGCCAGGTCACTCGACCGAAGGCAATAAAGCTCATTGCCGCCGACGTCGTCGACCGCGACAACATGGCCTCCTGGACCACTCTGTACCTGCAAGAGCTGCGCCGACAGGGTGTGCCCCGTCCGAAGCACTGGGGGCTTCACAATTATGTGGACGTCAACAACCTGAGCTACGCACGCACCCGTCGGTTCACCAAGCTCGTCAAGGGCCAGGTCTGGCTCACGGAGACCGGCGGCGTCGCTGCCCGCAACAACGGCAGCACGGTTCGTTTCAAGGGACGGGGAGCCGCGTTCCAAGCCCGCGCCACCAAGTACCTGCTCTCCACAATGCTTCGTCACAACCGGAGCATCAGCCATGTCTTCATCTACAACTGGAACGCTCAGCATCCGATGAACGTGGCCACCTGGGACTCAGCGCTGATCGCTATGAACGGGCGCGCCAGGCCAGCCTTCGACGTCGTCAAGCGGTACATCGACCGCTCGCGCCCAGCGCCATGAGGGCCTTGGCATGCATCACAGCGATTGGGCTGTTGACGGTGCCGGCCTCCGCACGCGCCGCCTGGTCGGCTCCGATGACCGTGCCGGGCACAGCCGGCGCCGTGCTCAGCGACATCGCCATCTCGCATGGTGGAACCATTGCGGTGGCATGGGGGTCGTCGAAGGTCGCGATCCGTCGGGCTGACGGGCGCTGGGAACGCGTCCATGACGTGGCCGCGCCGGGACGTAGCGCAGCCTCGATCGACGTGGCATTTGATTCCCGCAGCCGGCTCATTGTCACTTGGACGCAGGCTCGGACCCGGACCGGCGCGCCCTTGAAGGGCCCTTATGAGATCCGGGCTGTGCAGTGGCAGGCAAGCACCGGTTGGGGCTCGATCCGAGTCCTTGGACGTTCCCGAGGCTTCTTCCTCGCGCAGCCGCGAGTAGTGACCAACGCACGTGGCGACGCGGTCATTTCCTGGCGCGGATTCAGACACCTGGGTCGCTTGACGGTCGATGCGCTTGCCATAAGCGCCAGGACCCCAAGAGGCCGGTTCGGGTTTGAGCGTGACGCCGTCGGAGGCGGGCCGTATCGGGACGTTGCTCTCGATCGGCGCGGCAACGTCTATGGCGTCTACACGACCTACGACGGTCCGCGCAACTACTTCGTCTACCAGCGGAGAGGACATGGATGGCATCGCCCAATTCACTTGCCGGGCGAGCCCGCCAGTAAGCCGCGCGTAGCGGTCGGCGCAGACGGCGTGGCGGTCGTCGTCTGGCGGGCCGCGCAAGTCGATAGCGAAGGTAACGGGATCCAGGCCGGTCCAGTCTGGGGGATCATGCGCTCGCCGAGCGCCGGCTTCACCAGCCCTACGAAGCTGTCCGACGTTCCCGCGAGCGACGTCTACGTCGCATCCGCGGGTTCTGGGTTCTTCATCACCTGGGCCGCGAGCGAACTCGCTGCCCCAGCGGAGCCGGCAGTTTTCGATCTCCATGTCGCAACACGCGGCAACGGCAACGCCATCGGCGGTGAGATCGTTGTTCCCGGGGCTCG
>DATMIZ010000194.1:0-5432 GCA_035554055.1 Baekduia sp.
TCGGGATCGGTCTGTTGATGGTGTTCGGGATCACCCTGGGCTGGCTTCCCGTCGACAACACCGCAATCGCGTTCGGCACCACCTTTGAACAGGCCAAGACCTACGTCTTGCCGGTGCTGACGCTCGCGATCGTTGCGACGACGTACATCGTTCGCATCGGACGCGCGGCAATGCGAGAGGCGCTGTCGGCACCGTTTACGCAGGCAGCGATTCTGCGTGGACTGCCCCGTCGGTGGGTGCTCTGGGATCACGCGATGCGTACGGCCGCAACGCCGATCCTCAATGCCGTCGGTCTCACGCTTATCTACCTTCTCGGCGGCGTAATCATCGTCGAGAGCCTGTTCGGGATCCCGGGACTGGGATCGAGGCTCGTCGAGGGGATCCTCCAGGGTGACGCACCTACGGTTCAGGCGATTGCACTCCTGCTTGGCTCGATGTTCATCTTTGTGAACTTCGTGGTCGATCTCCTCGTCCTCGTCAGCAACCCCAGGCTGCGTGGCTCGTGACGACATTGGATCAGTCACTGATCGCGCCTACGCCTGTCGAGGCGGCAGCGCCCACCAAGGTGTCCTTGTGGCGGGGACTTTTGAGCTCACCTGAGGGCTGGATCGGGCTCACCCTGGCCGTCGTCGTCCTGACGATCATCGTGATCGGTCCGATAGCCGCTCCGTATGACCCGAATAGGTCAGGCGTCGGGGTTCCGAATTCGGGCGTTAGCAGCGATCACCTCCTCGGGACTGACAGCTTCGGCCGCGATGTGCTGAGTCGCTTTCTCTCAGGAGGCCGATCGGTCATCGTCGTTCCGGTCATCGCCATCACGATCGCCTATGCGATCGGCGCCAGTCTCGGGATGCTCGGCGCGTACCGGGGCGGGAAGACCGATCGCTTCGTCACTCGACTGCTCGATCTCCTCCTCGCACTTCCAGGCCTGCTGATCGTCCTCCTCATCATCGCTGGCCTCGGGACCTCGGCGCTCGTCTTGATCGCTGCCGTCGCGGTCGTGTTCATTGCCGGCGCCGGAAGGCTCGTCCGCGGCTCTGCGCAGGCGGTCGTGACGAGCGACTACGTGGCCGCTGCGAACGCGCGTGGCGAGACGACACGAGCGATCCTCGTTCGCGAGGTGCTTCCGAACATCTCCGGTCCGATCATCGCGGACTTCGCCTTGCGGTTGACCTGGGCTGTGCTGTTCGTCGCCGGGCTCAACTTCTTGGGGCTCGGCAAGCAGCCGCCCTCATCGGATTGGGGCCTGATGATCTCCCAAGGCCGGGAGTACCTCGACATCGCCCCGCTTGCGACGCTCGTCCCAGCCGCGGGAATCGCCGCATTGGCGATCGCGTTCAACCTCATCGGCGACGCGTTGACGCGTCACCTCTCACCCGAGACGCGCCAGCGGGGCTTGCGTCTCTAGGTTGAGTGACGACGCACACGCGACGATCCGCTCCGGCGTTACCGCGGCCAGAGACGGTCCGCTAGACGGCCGACGAGCTCGAGCTTGCGCCATTGGTCGTCCTCGCTGAGCAAGTTGCCTTCGTAGCTCGAGGCGAAGCCACATTGCGGCGAGATTGCGAGTCGGTCGAGTGGCACGTAGTGCGCAGCCTGCTCCACGCGGCGAACGATTTCGTCCTCGTCTTCGAGCGCTGCGTCCTTGGTGCTGATCAAGCCGAGCACCGCGCGCTTGCCTTCTGGCAAATGCCGCAGACAGGAGAAGCCGCCCGCGCGCTCGACGTCGTCCCACTCGACGAGGAAGGTGTCGTATGGCAGCTCGAAGAATCGCTCCGCTATCGGGTCAAGCGCTCCTTCGAACATCCAGCTCGACTGGTTATTGCCGCGGCAAAGGTGCAGGCCGAAGGTGACGTCGTCGGCGGACCCGTCGACGACGTAGCGGTCCGCCCAGAGGAGGCGCTCGAGCATCGCATCGGTATCCGTGCCGCCATCTTCGAGGCTCTGCCGTGAGCTTGGATCGATGAGCAGCACATAAGAGGGGAAGTCCAGCTGGATGTAACGCGCGCCTGCCGCGATCGATTCGGCGATCAGATCGCGCTCGATGTCGAGCGCGTCCATCTGCATCTCCTCCTCGTTGCGGTAATCGGCGAGCTCGTCGTCGTGACGCGCCAACGGGCCTACAAACCACGAGCCGGCAGGAAAAGTCACTTTGATCGGCGCATCGGTGAGGTCCGCCAAGTACGAGACCTCCGTGGCTCCGGGGCTCGCGACCTTCGCCAAGCGTCGCTGGATCACCGGCGGTCCCGGGTACTCGATGTGCTCGCCGCGACTGTTGCGCCACGAGCGAGCGTGGCGCCGAGACTCTGCCGGGCGCAGGCCGCTCACCGCGTCGTAGAACGAGTTCGCGAACATCGTTCGGCGCATCTCGCCGTCGGTTACCACGTCGAGCCCGCACGCCAGCTGCCTCTGTAGGGCGTGCGCGATCGCCTCGTCTTCCGCAGCTGCGAGCTCGGCGCGCTGGTCGTCCGACATCGTCTGCTGCAGCGCCGAGTGACCCGGGCGGTGCGCTCCGACGGCCGTTGCGACGGCCTTCAACGATGCAGGTCGCAATAACGAGCCGACGTGTTCGGCGCGAGGGGTGGCCCTCACAGCGACGTCCATCATCATCTCCTCGCCTGAGTCCGTGTCGTGCCGTGTCCGCGCATGTCTCGCTCGAGTCCCAGCGAGACTACGAGCGGCCCCATACTCGGTCCGCAACGCGGCCGACGAGTTCCAGCTTGCGCCACTGGTGCTCCTCAGCGTCGATCAGGTGGTAGTTGTGGACGGACGAGAACCCACACTGGGTGGTGACGGCAAGTTGGTCCATGTCGAGGTATGTGGAAGCTTCCTCTAGCTGCGCGATGACTTCGTCGTCCGACTCGAGTTCCGGTGTCTTGGTGCTGACGACACCCAAAGCGACGATCTTGTCCTTCGGCACGAACCGCAGCGGGCTGAAGTCGCCTTCACGCTCTGTGTCCTCCCATTCCACCGAGTAACGGTGATAAGGAAGCTCCCCGAACATTCGCTCGGCGACCGGCTCAAGCGAGCCGTCCCAGAAGGCAATGGCCATATTGCCTCGGCATAGATGCATGCCGGTGACGACGTCGCCGGGTACATGCTCGATGACCTTCGTGTCCGCCTCGATCGCGCGATCGAGGAGCTCGCTCGCGGACAGCTTGCTGTCGAGCGCGGCCGCGGAGTCGGCGTCGACGAGCGCGGGATAGAGCGGGAAGTCCAGCTGAATCCAGCGTGCACCCGCGGCGACCGCCTCCGCGATCAGGCGCTGCTCGATCTGTGTGATCTCGGTGACGAGCTGCTCACGCGTGTCGTAGCCTGCGCTTTCGAGGATGTCGACCGAATGCCCGACCATGTAGAAGTACGACGGAGCTGGCAGGGTGACCTTGAACGGGAACTCGCCAAGTCCCCGCATGAACGCGACCTCCTCCGCGAGCGGTGACGCGGCCTTGCGAAGCGGACTTCCAACGATCGGGTCCGAGCGCCCGACGTGAACTACCTCACCGGTGTCGTCCTTGTGCTCGAGAGGCCTGCCGATGCCCTCCAAGCCGTCAATCGCATCGTAGAACGAGCTCAAGAAGATCGATCGCCGCATCTCGCCGTCGGTCACCACGTCGAGCCCGGCGTCGAGCTGATGTTGCACGAGCGACGGAACGACCTCGTTGGCCAGTGCCTGGACCTCACCCAGATCAGAGGTGCGGTTGATCGCAACCGCGGAGCGACACGGACACACGCCATCGGCGTACAGCCGATCGAATGCCGCGGTCAGCTCGGCCGTCCTAAGCAGGCTGCCAACAGGCTCGGCCCGCGCTGTTGCGCGTACTCGGTCCGGATCTGCGTTGATCGTCATCGGGTTGCTGCTCCGTGGTCGGGGACTTTGCCGTGCCGTCGCGATTGCTCGCGTCGGTGGCGTTATTCGTACAACTCGACACGGCCCCGGCCGGGGAGGTCAACGACCGGAATGCCGCCTCGTCGCGGTTCGCGCCCTGCTCTCTCAGTGGCGGTCTTGTAGCCCGCGGGGGGGTTGCGCTGCCAGATCGCCAGCGCGCCGGGAGGACGAAAGTGGGGGATGACCCGCTCGGCGAAAAGCGTCAGCGATTTCTGTAGCAGCCAAGCGGGCGCCGAGAAATTAAGGCCGCCGAGGATCACCCGGCCGGCTCCCATGTTGGTCGTGATCTCGTCGATGCGCTGACGGACCGTCTCGGGTGATCCGATGACGATCGCGCCGTCGGCATCGAGCTCTTCGATGGTGTATGTGGAGACATCCCTGCTGCGATACCCGCCGTCCATCATGGCGCGCAGGGACTGCACGCTGACATGCCCTGGCACGAAGGACTCATGAAACGGGAACCTGTTGACGTTCTGGTACATCCAGAGGATGTACTTCTCCGCCTCGGCTCTGGCCTGTTCGTCGGTCTCGGCGGTATGCACGCTGAGCACGGCCGCGATCTGGCGTCGCTCCGATTTGTAGCCGTGTTTCTCGCAGAGTTCGCGGAACAACTCGCAGTTGCGGATCAGCTTCGGGCCAGGGGTCATGAGCGCCTGATAGGTGAAGTGGTGCTTCGCTGCCAGGTCGAGCGTCTCGAATGAGCCGGCAGCGGGGATAAAGACTTCCGGGAAGGGCTGCTGGCGAGGTCGCGGCCAGACATTGACATATGGGATGTGGAAGAACTCTCCCAGCCACTCGAATGGTCCATCCTCGGTCCAGATCCGGTACAGCAGTGCCAGCGCCTCGCGGTAGCGCGCCCGCGCGTGCGCGGGATTCGCGACTCCCATTCCGTGATACTGCGCGCCGATACCCATCGGCAGACCCAAGATCAGCCGGCCGCCCGAGACGAGGTCGACCATCGCGACCTCCTCGGCCACCCGTGTCGGGGTCAGGTACGCGTTCAGGATCGGACCGACGGCTCCGAGCCGGATGCCAGATGTCTCGCCTGCCAGCCATGCGGCGCCCATCAGTGGGTTGCCGAACAATGCCAGTGGCTGGTTGTGCTGCTCGAACATCAACACCCCGTCGAAGCCGAGCTTTTCTGCGAGCAAGGCTTGGCCGAGCACGCCCTCGAACGTCTCCTGACCGAGATCGGGATCGAACGCGGCGTTCGAGAGGTCGATCCCGATCGATTCGCGGTCGTCAAGCGGCGGGAACCATGGGTAGGTCCGGTCGATGATCGAGTAGAACTCGAGCTCGTTCATGCCGAACCCGCTGACGCGGCGACGCACTCGGCCAGTCGCTTCGGTTGCTGCGCGACGACACCGTGCCCGGTGGGGGTGCGCTCGTCCGAAATCGTGACGAGCCGCGCACCTGTGATGAGCTCGGCGTAGCGCTCCGCGAACACCCGCGGTACCAGGCGATCCTCATCGGGCGTTATCACCGAGGTCGGGCAAGACACGCGCGCCAGCCGGCGTTCGAGCCTGTAGTCGTAGCGCGGGTTCCA
>DATMIZ010000195.1:0-2327 GCA_035554055.1 Baekduia sp.
TGCTGTATCGGAGCGGGCTGGGGCGCCTTCTTGCCACCAGCTCACTCCGCTCCGCCGTCGCATTGGCCGGCTCGCAACCAGCCCGACGATGGCGTTGTTCCTGGTCAGCGTGGTGCTCCTTGGTCTGTCAGGCGGCGCCATCGACGCGACGCTGAATGCCTACGCCGCGCGGACCTGCGGGCCCCGGCGCATCAACCTTTTGCATGCGACCTACGCCGTTGGCGCCGCGGCGTCACCGCTGATCGGCAGCGCCGTCGTTCAGACAGGTGCGACCTGGCGATGGGCGTACGCGATCGTCGCCGTCGTGCAGCTCGCCCTAGCGATGGTCTTCGCAGTGACTCATCGGCGATGGGCGGCGCCCATCGGCGCTGATGTGTCATACGACGATGTGGCCGTCGAGGACGCAGCCGCCGGTGATGCGGCCATCGGGGATGCCGTAAGGGATCACCCGGACAACCCGCAGGACGCAGCTCTGGTTCGGGCGCTACCTCTTGACGCCGGCATCGGCTTGGCGGCCGTAGCCGTGCAGACGGGAATCTATGCCTGACCGCCGCACTGCTCCACATAGCCAGATGCGCCGACGCCGTTAGCGCAATGCCCGCTCATGTCTGCCACCGTGCGGGTTGGTTGACCGACACCGATCAGGGTGCCGCTCCGAGTCGTTGTGAGCGCGGTGACCTAGAGATGGCGTGCGCCGCGGCAGGCGTGAGAGAAGCGATACACACTCGTCATGCCGCCGGTCGTCGTTCGATCACTGAGAGCTCGATCGGTCAATGCCAGAGATGATGGCTTCGGCTTCGGCAAGGTCCCGGCCGAGTGGCGCGCGGTCGATCGCGCCCCTGACATTCGTGGGCATGGTGTCGATCATCTTTGGCCGCGCAGCGTTCGAGCTCGTCCATGTGGGCTGAGCATCGTCGTCCCGCAAGGCGACAACCCCCTCGACACGCAAGAGTGGGATTCGCAACAGCCGGGCCCGGAGACGGATCTCGATCAGCATGGTGGCCGTCGATCAGTCGCCGAGCCTGATGTCGCTGTATCCGTCTCCCGATGGCGACGACGACGTACTCGTCGCGTTCTCGGCGTAGCGGGCACGCAGCATCTCGATCACGGCTTTGAGACCGGCCTCTATCTGGGCGTACCGCTCGCGACCGGCCCGGGTGCCGGCCAGGTAGCCCAAACCGAAGAAGATGACGCGGCCGAGGGTCTTGCTACCGACCATCGCGTTTTCCGTCGCTCTGCCGGTCCCGTAGCGCGGAGACCACGGCGCTCACGGCCGCCAGTCCGGCGGCCGCGCCCGCCGCAGCAAGTCCCGACTTCAGTGCCGTGGTCAAGTGCTTCGGCTTTAGACCGACGGCCTCTCCCAGACGATCGACAATTGTCTTCTTACCGAAAAGTTTGTTCATAAATGCTCCCGTCGTCGTGTGGTGAAGATCAGCTGCGTGAGCGACGGATGGTCTTCACCATGTCCTGCTTCGTCATCGCGGACTTCAGATCCAGATCCATCTCCTCGCCCAGGGCCAGCAGCTCCTCCTTGGTCATGTCGTCGAGATCCAACGGACCTGTATCAGCATCTGTGCCCAGCTTCCGGCCCTCGGAGGCTACGGCCTCGCGTCGTTCGTTAGCCTCGTCGACCTTGCGCTGAGCTGCGGCGGCCTGGGCGTCGGCCTGGTCAGACAGGCGTTCAGCCCGGGCGCGGGCCTCATCGGCGGCCTGTCGCGCAGCCTCTGCGGCCGCCTCGGCCAGCTCGCGAGCTTGCTTCATCTGATCACGTGCCCGCTCGATCGCCTGCTCGGCCTTGGCGTGCGCCTTCATGGCCTCGTCCTTGGCTCGCTTCACTTGCTCGGCGACGTCGGCCTCGACCGCAGCGACATGGTTGGCAGCGATCTCCTCCGCCCGGGCGCGCTTCGCGGCCACATACTCGTCAGCCTCCCGCTCAGCCTCAGCCACCACATCGGCGACATCGCGTTCGCCTTCATCCCGCGCTGCGTCGATCTGCTTGTCGCCGTCGGCCTCGACCCTCGCGGCTGCCTCCGCTCGCTCCTTCGCATCCTCGGCTTTCTCCCGAGCCTCCGCCTCGAGCTCTTGGGCGCGCTCCAGAGCAACGTCGACCCGATGTAGTCGGCTGTCGGCGGCATCACCGAACGGACTTACGTCGGCAACGACGGATGCCGCCTGATGTCCCGCCGACTGGAGCGTCCTTCCGGCAGATTTGGCCGGGCTCCCCAGCGTGCTGGCGACCGCCCACACGACGTTTCGGGGTAGATCGGTGACGCCTCGTCGAGCGTGGCGCGCGAGCCAGGACACCGGATTGGATCTGGTCATTGATT
>DATMIZ010000196.1:0-21955 GCA_035554055.1 Baekduia sp.
CATTGCGCGTCCGGCTATGACGCCGCCGCGGTGTTCGGCGCGCTGCGCGATGTGTTTCCCTCGTGCCACTGCTTAGCGGTCGGCCGCGGCGAGCAGACGCTGGTCGCAGCGACGCCGGAGCTGTTGGTGCGTCGCGCCGGCCTGCGGGCGTCGACGCTCGCGCTCGCCGGATCGACCGGCCGCAGCGCCGATCCGGCCGTCGATCGTCATCTCGGGGAACAGCTGCTGCGGTCACATAAGAACCTGGGGGAGCAGGCGATCGTGACGAGCCGGATCGAGCGTGCGCTGGCGCCGCACAGCGTCTGGGTCACCAGCGCCGATGAGCCGCAGCTCGTGAAGATCGCGAACATCCAACACCTGGCCACGCCGGTGCGGGCGCAGCTGCGCGATCCGACCCCGGTGATCGAGCTCGCGGGAATGCTGCATCCGACGCCGGCCGTGGGGGGCGAGCCGCGCGAAGCGGCGATGGCGTTGATACCGCGGCTCGAGGGCCTGGATCGCGGTTGGTACGCGGGGCCGGTGGGGTGGACCGACGCAAACGAGGACGGTGAGTTCGTCGTGGCGCTGCGCAGCGCACTGCTGTCTGGTGAGCTCGCGCGCTGCTACGCCGGGGTCGGCGTGGTGGCCGAAAGCGATCCGGCGGCGGAGTTGGCCGAGACCGAGGTCAAGCTGCAGGCAATGCTGCCGGCCCTCGGCGCTTAGGCCAGCGCGGCCCAGCATGCGCGGTGCAGCGCAACGTTTTCGGCCCGAACAGTTCGGACGTGCACGATTGCCGAACCGCCGCGCCGGACGGCGCGCGCGAAGTCGTCGCGAGTGCTGACGGGCCGGTAGTCGAGGCGGAACAGCTCGCAGACGCGGTGGATCTGTAGCCCGGTGGGTGTCGCGACGTGCTCTTCGTAGACGTCGGCCTCACCGGAGACGGCAAGGAAGTCGAAGATGCCTCCGCCGGCGTTGTCGATCAGGACGATCGTCAACGCGAGCTCCAGGCGCGAAGCGGTCAACAGCGCGCCGATATCGTGGGCGAGCGTCACATCGCCGATAAGCAGTGTCGTCGGGACGCCGGTGGCGGCGACGCCGAAGGCGGTCGCGATCGTGCCGTCGATGCCGTTCGCGCCGCGGTTTGCGAGCACGCGTGGAGGCGTATCGACGATTGGAAAGAATGTCTCGATGTCGCGGATCGGCATCGATGCTGCGACGAAGAGCGCGCCGCCGGGCGGCAGGAGCGTCGCCAGATCTCCCGCGACCACGGGTTCGGACAGCGAATCGCCAAGGGCGTTGGCCAACAGCTGCCGTGCGCGCTCGTCGGCCGCCCGCCATTTCAGTAGCCATTCGCGGTCGGCGCGGACACCCGCCGCCGCAAGGAGCGCCTGGGACGGGTCGGCCGTGAGCCGCGTCGCCACCACCGCGTCAGGGTCCTGCCAGGTTCCGTGAGGGTCGACCGCGATCTGAGTGCAGGAGAGGCCCGCGAGCCATTGGCGCAGCGGTTTTGACGTCGGCAGATCACCGATCCGCAGGACGAGGTCTGGCGCATGCGCGTCGCTAAAGCGGGCATCACGCAGCAGCGCGTCGTAGTGCGCGATCGCCGCCGGACCCGTCCGCAGACCGCTCAAGGGATCGGCCAGGAGCGGCGTTCCGAGCGCGTGCGCGGCCTCGATCAGGCGTTCGCCGGGCTGCTCGATGCGTCCGGCGACGATCACAGGTCGTTGCGCCGCGCGGAGAGCCGCCGAGAGACGCTTCGTGTCACCGTTTTGGCCCGTGCCTGACCCGACGACGAACGGCGCCCCATCTGGGCGTCCGGTGTCGTCATCAGGCAGCTCGTCATCAAGGATCAGCGGCTCACGCAGCGGCCAGTTGAGGTGGACAACGCCTGGGGTCCCCGCGACCGCCGTCGCGTACGCGCGACATGCGAGCGTCCTGATCCAGCGCAGCCGTTCCTCGGTCGCGCGATGCGAGCCGACCTCGAAAAACCATTTGGCGCAGTCGCCATAGAGCTTGAGTTGGTCGATTGCCTGACCCGCGCCGTTGTCGCGTAGTTCAGGCGGGCGATCGGCCGTCAGCACGATCATCGGCACGCGCGCCTCGTGCGCCTCGATGACAGCGGGCAGGTAGTTGGCGGCCGCTGTGCCCGATGTGCAGGCGATCACGGCCGGCAGACCCGTTGCCTTGGCGATGCCGAGTGCGAAGAAAGCCGCCGCACGCTCATCGACGTGTGACCAGCTCCGCAGCCGCGTTTCGCGCGCCAGCGTGAGCACCAGCGGGGCGGAGCGCGAGCCGGGGGAGGTGCACGCATGGCGGACGCCGCAGCGCGCGAGCTCGTCGGCGAAGGCGCGCAGCAGGAGGTAGGTGTCGTTGGTCTCTGACAAGGTGGCTGGGTGGCTGAGGATCTCGTCCTACTGCACGGGTTCGGCGGTGGCGCGCGCTCCTGGGAGCGTGTCGTCGCCCGACTGGGTGGGGAACGCTACCGGCCTCTCGCCATCGACATCCCGGGGGAGAGTCTCGATAGCGCGGTCGCAGGCGTGCTTGCGGCGGCCCCAGGCGCATTCACGCTGTGCGGGTACTCGATGGGTGGACGCATCGCCTTGCACGTCGCGCTCGCGGCGCCTGAGCGGGTCGCACGGCTGATCCTTGTCGCGACGACGGCCGGCATCGAGGACGCGACCGAGCGCAGGCAGCGCCGTGAAGCCGATGCGGCGCTTGCCGACTCCATCGAGAACTGGACGATCGAACAGTTCGCCGATCACTGGCAGCGGCAGCCGCTTTTCGCCGGCACCAAAAGCGACGTCGCAGAGTTCTGGCGCGCGGATCTGCTCGAACGCGACCCCAAGGCGCTTGCCGCGACACTGCGCGCACTCGGTCCGGGGACGCCGTCGCCTGTGTGGGATCGGCTCGGCGAACTGGCGATGCCGGTCACGGTGATCGCCGGTGAGCGTGACCACAAATACCTGGCGATCGCGCGTCGTCTGGCTGCCGCGATCCCGGCCGCGGACCTGCGGGTCGTGGGGGATGCCGGCCACGGGTTGCCGCGTGAGGCGCCCGCCGCGCTCGCGACACTGATCGAGGGCGCCGCGTGACGTTGCGCGTTGCCATGATCGCGCTCGTGGCGCTTGCGTTCGTGGCGGGAGCTTGCGCCGACTCGGACGACGCCGGCGGTGATTCGGAGACGACGAGGCCTGCCTCGCCAGCAGCTCCGAAGCTGACCCTGGAGCAGCAGATCGGCCAGCATTTCGTCTTTCCCTTCTCCGGCACCTCACCGCCGCGAGCGCTGCTGCGGCGCATCGAACGTGGCGAGGCGGCCGGTGTGATCCTGTTCGGGCGCAATGTCAAGAGCCCGGCTCACCTGCGCCGAATGACCGCCCGCCTGCAGCAAATCGGCCAACCGCAGGGGCTCGATCTGCCGCTGCTGGTGATGATCGATCAGGAGGGTGGCCTTGTGAAACGGCTCCCGGGTCCGCCGACGAGATCGGCGTCCGAGATGGGCGCTTCGGCGGGAGCGCAGGGCGCCGCGACGGCACGATCGCTGCGCCGTGTAGGCGTCAACGTAAATCTGGCGCCGGTTGTCGACGTGGCCCGTGCAGGCAGCGCGATGGCCCGCGAGCGGCGCGCCTTCGGCGAGAACGCGGTAACGGTCAGCACGCGCGCAGGTGCATTTGCCACGGCGCTCGCGGCGGATGGTGTGGCGCCGGCACTCAAGCACTTCCCGGGCTTCGGAGCGGCCGTCGAGAACACCGACCAGGCACCGGTGCGAATCGGGCTGTCGTTGCAAGAGCTGCGCACCGTCGATCTGATTCCGTTCGAACGGATCGACGCTCCAGTTGTGTTGCTCTCGTCAGCCGTCTATCCGCGCGTCGATCCTTTGCCCGCGGCCTTCTCGCGGCGCTGGATCGGCAACGAGCTTCGCGGCCGGATCGGTTTCGACGGCGTCGCGATGACGGACGACCTCCAGACCCCCGCCTTCGCCGGGCTCGGCACACCGGTGCGGCTCGCCGGCCGCGCGATCGCCGCAGGTGCCGACATAGCCTTGTTCGCGCAGTCCTACGCGGAGGCGGAACGTGCCGCGGCGGGCCTCGCGCGTGAGGTACGGGAGGGACGGCTCAGCCGCGCTGCGCTGCGGGACGGCGTCCGCCGCGTACTCGAGCTGCGGCGCCGGCTTGGGGATCCAAACCAGAAGGTCGGCTGAATAGACGTGTGGCCGGCTACAGCAGGCCGGGCGCGTCGATAGCGATCGCTGCCGGCGACGGCTCGTACTCCTCGAAGAGCCCGAGCGTCGCCAGCCCGGATGGCAGCTCACAGCGCAGCGCCGCCGCGCAATGAGCCGCGGCCGCGATGCCAAGAGGACCGTCGAGCGTCGACGCGAGGTACACGTCGGCACCGGTCGAACGCACGAGGGCCGCCTGGGCGAGCAGTGGGGCGATTCCGCCCGCGCGTGAGATCTTCAGGCAGACGGCGTCGGCGGCGCCCGACGCAAGCGCTCCGTGAGTCGCGGCGGTTTCGTCCATCGCTATGCGGACAGCGACACGCTCTCTCACCTGCCGCAGCGCGTCGACGCCGCTCACCGGCTCCTCGACCAGTTCGAGGCCCGCAGGTGACAGCGCCTCGATCGCTGCCACCGCCGTCTCGACATCCCACGCACCGTTGGCGTCGAGCCGCAGCCGAACGGCCTGACCGACCGCCGCGCGCAGGGCGGCTACCGATCGTGCGTCGTCGCCGACGCCGACCTTCAGCTTCAGACACGTGAAACCGCGCTGCACGTCCCGCACCGCCTGATCGATCGACTGGACGAGTGCGTTGCACTGCACACGCGGCAGCGGGTCTCCGGCGAGCAGATGCGCGACGGGGGCATCGGCTCTTCGACCGGCTCGGTCCCAGAGCGCCATGTCGACTGCGGCGAGAGCCTGCGGCAGATCCGCGGCCTCACGGCACGCGGCAAGAATCGCGGGGCCTTCGGTGTCGGAGAGGCCGGCGATCACGCGGGCGTATTCATCGAGCGCCGCCCGCACGAGCTCGGGTGAGACGCCGTCGTATGGCTCGAGCGGCGCCGCCTCGCCACGGCCGGAGATGTCGCCATCGAAAAGCTCGACCTCAAACAGCGTCCGGCTCGTGATCGGCCCGAAAGACGTCAGCAGCGGCTCACGTAGGAACAGCTGCCGCTCGCTGATCCTGAGTTCCATCAGGCCAGCAGCAGCCCAGCCGCCAACAACACGCAGAAGATCAGCTGCAGCTTGCCGGTCTCGGCGAGCGCCGCGTTGAGCGTCGGGCCATCGGCGTGCGATCTGACCTTCGCGATGAGCGGCACCGCCGGGATCACAGCTGCAAAGGCGATCAACACCCAGACCGTCACCGTCACCGCCAACACCGCCAGGAGCACGAAGGACCCGGCGACGAGCGTCATGAACAGGACCCGTGTGCGTTCACGCCCCATGCGCACCGCCAGCGTCCGCTTGCCCGCGCGCGCATCGGTGTTGATGTCGCGCACGTTGTTGACGACCAGGATCGCCGTGGCGAGAAAGCCGACAGGGATCGAGAGCAACAGCGCCTCGCCGTCGAACTCCTCGAGCTGCACGAATGCCGAACCGGTGACCGCGACGACGCCGAAGAACAGGAACACGAAGACCTCCCCGAGTCCTTCGTAGCCGTACGGTCGCGGGCCGCCGGTGTAGAGCACGCCTGCGACGATCGAAGCCGCCCCAATGGCGAGGATGACCGGGCCGGCGATGTAGACCAGGTAGGCGCCGCAGACGACCGCCAGGCCGAAGGCGATGTACGTCGCGCGCAGGACGCTTGCGGGTGGCACCAGCCCGCCCGCGGTGACGCGGACCGGCCCGAGGCGATCCTCGGTGTCGGCGCCCCGTCGAGCGTCGGAATAGTCGTTCGAGAGGTTCGTGCCGATCTGGATGAAGATCGCGCCGAGCAGCGCCGCGATGAACGGCCCCCAGCGCAGATGATCGGTCAGACCCGCCGCGTACGCGGTTCCGACGAGGACCGGCGCGACAGCCGCCGGGAGGGTGCGCGGCCGCGCCGCGAGCAGCCAGATCCTCATGCGCGCCGCGGGAACTTGGTGAAGTCAGGAACGCGCTTCTCCTTGTAGGCCTCGCGGCCCTCCTTCGCCTCGTCGGAGGCGTAGAAGAGGAGGTTGGCGTCGTGTGCGAGCTGCTGGATGCCGCTGAGCCCGTCCTCCGCCGCGTTGAAGCTCAGCTTCACCAGGCGCAACGCGAACGGCGAGAGGGCGAGCATCTCCGTGCACCATTGCACGGTCTCCTGCTCGAGCTCGGCGAGCGGCACGACCTTGTTGACGAGCCCCATGTCGAGCGCCTCCTGCGCGTCGTACATGCGGCACAGCAGCCAGAACTCCTTCGCTTTCCGCGTGCCGACGACGTTCGCGAGCAGCCCTGCGCCGAAGCCACCGTCGAAAGATCCGACACGCGGCCCCGTCTGCCCGAACTTGGCATTGTCGGCCGCGATCGCCAGGTCGCAGACCAGCTGCAGCACCTGGCCGCCGCCGACCGCGTAGCCGGCGACCATCGCGACGACCGGCTTGGGTAGGCGTCGGATTTGGATGTGCAGATCGGTGACATGAAAGCGGCCGGTCGCGCCGGCCTCCATCTGATAGCCCGTATCCCCGCGCACGTTCTGATCGCCGCCCGCGCAGAAGGCCAGATCGCCGGCGCCGGTGAGGACGATCACGCCGACCTCCTCGTCCTCGCGAGCGCGCTCGAGCGCGTTTGAGATCTCGACGATCGTCTGCGGCCGGAAGGCGTTACGGACCTCCTCGCGGTCGATCGTTATCTTCGCGATTCCAGCGGGTTGCGAAGACTTCTCGTAGCGAATGTCCTCGTAGTTGGCAACGGCGTTCCAGGTGACTGGCATGCTTGGAGCCTAAATGGAAGTTCCGAACTGGTTACTACGGGCCGATCCTGACCGGTTGGCTGTGAACTCGCTGACCTACGGTGAGCTCATCGATCGTGCCCGTACGGCCTTGATCCCGAGGGTCTCGAGCGCGGGGATCGCGCTGCCCCCGGGCGAACAGTTCGCCGTCGTCCTGCACGCGCTGTGGATGCGCGGGATCGTCGCGGTTCCGCAGGACCCCCGGGTGCCTCAGAACGAGCGTCCCGCGGCCGCGATCGAGCTCACGAAGCCGCCCGACTACGGGGAGCCGGTGGACCCCGTGCCGCTGGACCTGAGCGCCCCCGCGGCGCACATGAAGACGTCGGGCACCAGCGGAATCGCCAAGCGGGTGTCGATCAGCTTCGGCAACTTCCTCTGGAGCGCGCTTGGCAGCGCCGCGATGCTCGATGTTCGTCCCGACGATCGCTGGCTGTGCGCGATGCCGCTCTCGCACGTCGGCGGGCTCTCGATCCTCGTGCGCAGCGCCATCTACGGGACGACCGCGATCGTCCACGAGCGCTGGGACACCGAGCGGGTCGCGCAGACCGACGCAACGCTGATCTCGCTGGTTCCCACGACGCTCAAGCGCCTGCTCGACGCGGGCTGGACGGGCGGTCCGAACCTGCGCTGGGCACTGATCGGCGGGGCGCCGCTCTCCGTTGCGCTGCGCGAGCAGGCACAGGACGCGGGCGTGCCGGTCGCGGAGACGTACGGCCTGACCGAGACCACGTCCCAGGTCACGACATTCGGTCATCCGCTCTTTTGCACCCGCGTCAGGCTGTCCTCGCAGGGAGAGATCGTCGTCTCGGGTCCGACGGTCACGAGCCCCGGGCCGCTGTACACGGGGGACCTAGGCGCGTGGCGTTCGGATGGGACCCTCCAGGTGACCGGCCGCAAGTCCGACACGATCATCACCGGGGGTGAGAACGTCGCGCCGACGGATGTCGAATCCGTGCTCGAGCAGCATCCCGCCGTCGCCGAAGCGCTCGTCTCGGCTCGCTCTGATGTCGAGTGGGGGGAGGCGATCGTCGCAACGATCGTGCTGACCCCCGGGCAGAAGGTCAGCGGCGAGGAGCTGAAGGCATTCTGCTTCAGCCGGCTCGCCGGCTTTCAGATCCCGAAGCAGTTCGGTTTTGCCACCGAGCTCCCGCGCACGGCGTCGGGCAAGCTGATGCGCCACAGACTCTGACGTCTACGCTCCAGCGCGTGGATCCAGACCAACATCGCGCCGAAGCGCGCGAACGCTGGGAGGCGGCCGCCGCCGGTTGGGAGATCGCCGACGCGTTCGGTCGCGCCACGCAGCCCGTCTCCGAGGCGATGGTCGCGGCGCTCGATCCGCAGGAAGGACAGACGGTCCTCGAGCTCGCGGCCGGCCGTGGCGACACGGGGCTGCTCGCGGCCCCGGCGGTGGGCGACAGCGGCACGCTGATCATCACCGACGGCGCTGAGGCGATGGTCCAAGGCGCGGAACGGCACTACAGGGCGCGCGGCGTCGAGAACGCCGAGTTCAGGCCGATGGAGCTCGAGTGGGTCGACCGTAAGACTGCGTCGGTGGACGGCATCCTCTGCCGCTTTGGCTACATGCACGCGGTCGATCCCGAAGCTGCACTGCGCGAGGCGCGACGGGTCCTGCGACCCGGCGGCAGGATCGCCCTCGCCGTGTGGGATCTACCCGAGCGCAACCCTTGGCTAAATGCGCCGCGTGAGGCATTGAACTCAATTGATGATGGTCCTGGTGCGTTTGCTCTCGCAAAGGATGGCCAGATCGCTGAGTTGCTCGCCGTCGCGGGCTTCGAAGATCGCAGCGTCGCGCCCGTCGACATCACTTTCGAGTGCGAGTCGCTCGATGCGATGTGGGATCTCGTGATGGGGATCTCATCGACAATGGCGCCGGCAGTGAAGGCGCTGACGCCCGCCGAGCATGTCGCGCTCCGTGATGCCGTGGATGCGGTGTGGTCCGCCTATCAGCGTCCCGGCGGTCGCGTCGCAGTGCCCGGCAGAGCGCTGGTCGCGAGCGCATCCGCGTAGGATCAGGCGTCACATGTACTACGACGACGACGCAGATCTCAAGCTCCTCGACGGCAAGACCGTCGCAATTCTCGGATTCGGTTCGCAGGGCCATGCACACGCCCAGAACCTGAAGGATTCGGGTGTCAAGGTCGTAGTCGGCCTGCGCGAGGATTCAAGCTCCGTTCAGGCCGCCAAGGACGCGGGCCTCGAGGTCAAATCGATCGCCGACGCGGCTTCCGACGGCGACATCGTGATGGTCCTCCTGCCAGACGAGAAGCACCACGAGATCTGGGAGAGCGACATCAAGGATTCGATTGCTCCCGGCAACCTCCTGATGTTCGGGCACGGCTTCTCGGTGCACTACGGCGAGGTCGAGCCGCCGTCCGATGTGGACGTCGCGCTGGCCGCGCCCAAAGGTCCCGGTCACCTGGTCCGCCGTCAGTACCTCGAAGGCTCAGGCGTCCCGGGCCTGATCGCGGTCCAGCAGGACGCGACCGGTGGGGCGAAGGGACTCGCGCTGGCCTACGCCAAGGGAATCGGCTGCACGCGTGGCGGAGTGATCGAAACCACTTTCAAGGACGAGACCGAGACGGACCTCTTCGGTGAGCAGGCGGTGCTCTGCGGCGGCGCCTCAGAACTCGTGCAGGCCGGCTTCGAGACTCTCGTCGAGGCGGGCTATGACCCGCAGATGGCCTACTTCGAGTGCCTCCACGAGCTCAAGCTGATCGTGGATCTGATGTATGAGAAGGGGCTCGCCGGGATGCGTTACTCGATCTCCAACACCGCCGAATACGGCGACTACACCCGCGGTCCCCGCGTCATCAACGATTCCGTCCGCGCGGAGATGAAGAAGATCCTCGCCGAGATCCAGTCCGGCGAGTTCGCGCGTGAGTTCATCGCCGACAACCGTGCCGGCTTTGAGAACTTCAACCGCTTGCGCAGCGAGCAGGCCGCGACGCAGATCGAGTCGACCGGCAAGGAACTGCGCTCCAAGATGGACTGGATCAAGACCGAGTTCTAGACGCCCGGCGACCGCTCTTCACGCAGAGATCGCTAGGTTGCTGGGACTGCCATGACTTCGGCCACGATCGACATCCCAAAAGACCTTCTGCCCGCCGACGGGCGCTTCGGCTGCGGCCCGTCCAAGGTGCGGCCTGAGCAGCTCCAGTCACTGCTCGCCGACGGATCGAAGGTGATGGGCACGTCGCACCGCCAGGCGCCTGTCAAGGATGTCGTCGGCAGGGTCAGGGCAGGCCTCGGCGAGCTCTTCTCGTTGCCGGACGGCTACGAGGTCGTGCTCGGCAACGGGGGCACGACCGTCTTCTGGGACGTCGCGGCATTCGGGCTCGTCCGCAACCAGGCCACGAACCTCGTGTTCGGCGAGTTCTCCTCGAAGTTCGCGAAGGTCAACGCGGGTCCCTCGTTCCTCGAAAAGCCGATCGTCCTCGAATCGGAACCCGGCGACGCGCCGGCCGTACCGGCGTCGTTTGACACGGACGTCATCGGCTGGGCGCATAACGAGACATCGACGGGCGTGATGCTCGGCGTGCAGCGGCCGGCAGGTGACGGCCTGGTCATGATCGACGCCACTTCGGGCGCCGGCGGTCTGCCGGTAGACGTCGCCGATGCCGACGTCTACTACTTCGCGCCACAGAAATGCTTCGCCGCCGACGGCGGCCTCTGGCTGGCGATCATGAGCCCGGCGGCGATCGCCCGGATCGAGGAGGTCGATGCGACGCGCGACTGGATCCCCGAATCCCTTTCCCTGACGATCGCGCTCGAGAATTCGCGCAAGGATCAGACCTACAACACGCCCGCGGTGGCCACGCTCTGGCTGCTCGCGGCGCAGATCGAGTGGATGAACGCCAACGGCGGACTCGATTGGTGTGTCCAGCGCACCTCTGAGTCGTCGTCGCATCTGTACGACTGGGCACAGCGGTCGGAGTTCGCGACACCGTTCGTGGCCGACCAGGACAAGCGCTCGCTTGTCGTCGGCACGATCGATTTCGATGAGGCGATCGACGCCGCGCAGGTCGCCAAGACGCTGCGCGCCAACGGGATCGTCGATACGGAGCCGTACCGCAAGCTCGGCCGCAACCAGCTGCGCATCGGCATGTTCCCGGCGATCGATCCCGATGACGTGCGTGCGCTGACGGCCTCGATCGATTTCGTGGTGGAGAACCTATGACCCGCGTACTGGTAGCCGAGAACATCGGAGCTCAAGGCGTCGCGCTGTTGCGTGAGCACTTCGAGGTCGACACCGGCTTCGATACCGAAGGCTTTGACCTCGAGAAGCAGATCGGCGACTACGAAGGGCTGCTGATCCGCTCGGCGACCAAGGTCACCGCCGATCTGATCGACAAGGCCACCAATCTGAAGGCGATCGGTCGTGCCGGCGTCGGCGTCGACAACGTCGACGTGCCCGCCGCGACCAAGCGCGGGATCATCGTCGCGAACGCCCCGCAGTCAAACGTCGTGACGGCGGCCGAGCACACGATGGCGCTCCTGCTCGCGCTGGCGCGCAACGTGCCGCAGGCACACGCGGCATTGGTCGGAGGCGAATGGGCACGCTCGAAGTACTCGGGCGTCGAACTCGCCGACAAGACGCTCGGCATCCTCGGTTTCGGGCGCATCGGCCAGCTCGTAGCGCAGCGCGCGGCGTCATTCGACATGGAGATCGTCGCCTATGACCCCTTCGTGAGTGCCGAGCGCTATAGGGAGCTGGGCGTCACGAAGGCGGAGAGCCCGGATGAGGTGCTCGCGGTCGCCGATTTCCTCACGCTGCATCTTCCGAACACACCGGAGACGCGCGATTTCATCGACGCCGAGACGCTGGCCAAATGCAAGGACGGCGTCCGGATCCTCAACGTCGCCCGCGGTCCGCTGGTAAAGGACGAGGATCTGGTCGCGGCGCTCAACTCAGGCAAGGTCGGCGGTGCGGCGCTGGACGTGTTCCGGTCCGAGCCGGTTACGGACAGTCCGCTCTTCGGCATGCCGAACGTGATCGTCACGCCGCATCTCGGTGCCTCGACGGCCGAGGCGACCTCGCGGGCGGGCTTCCAGGCCGCCGAGCAGGTCGTAGCGGCGCTGACCGACGGCTTCGTCACGACGGCCGTGAACATCCCGGCGATCGCGCCGGAAGACCTCGAGGTACTCGGGCCGTACGTCCCTCTCGCGCAGAAGCTCGGCGGTCTCGTCGTGGCGATGATCGACGCGAACACCCTCGACAAGGTCGAGGTCGAGCTCCTCGGCAGGATCAGCGAGTACGACACGCGCCCGCTCGTCACCAGCGCCCTGCTCGGTGTCCTCGCGGCTCAGTCCGACGTCGAGGTCAACGCGGTCAATGCGCCGGGGCTCGCGGAGGAACGCGGGATCGAGGTCGTGGAGACCAAGACCGACGAGGTGCGCGATTTCACGAACCTCGTTCGTGTGACGGTCACGACCGGCGGCGAGAGCCACAGGGTCTCCGGCACCGTCATCGGCCAGCAGAACCGCCCACACCTGCTCGAGGTCTGGGGCGAGCGCTTCAACATCGAGATGGCCGACGAGCTCGCGCTCTTCCGGTACAAGGACGTGCCCGGGATGATCGGCCAGATCGGCACGGCGATGGGCGAGGCCGACATCAACATCATCTCGGCAACGGTCGGGCGCCCGGCCGGAGAAGAGCAGCGCAACGCCGAGGCAGTCCTGGTGCTCGCCACCGAGACGGCGACGCCGCCAGCGGCGATCGGGCGCATCCTCGCGCTCGACGGCATCACCGACGGTTTCGCGATCAGCCTCTGACGATCGATTGTCTTTAGCGGGCGTCTGGCCCACCAACGACAGCGGATCCGGGGTTGACGAGCCGTTGTGGTTACCGCGCTCGCAGCGTGGGTACGACAACGGACGTGTGGAGGGGTGCGCTAGCTGGCGTGATCTGTCTGACCTTCGCGGTTGGACTCAGTGCCTGTGGTGGCGACGAGAGCGGTCGCAAGACGCTCCGCTTCTATGGCGGGACTGAGAACTCCGGCGCGCTCGCGCAGGCGTTGAAAGATTGTTCGACCGACCGCTACAAGCTGTCGCTTGAGATCCTGCCGCCGGGGGCTGACGACCAGCGTGAGCAGCTCGTCAGGCGACTCGCCGCGAAGGACTCGGCGATCGACCTGATCAACATGGACGTGATCTGGGTCCCCGAATTCGCCGAGGCGGGCTGGGTCAAGGAGTGGACAGGCGCCAACCGCGAGGAGGCGACCAAGGGCGTGCTCAAAGGGCCCCTCGACACAGCGATCTTCGACGACAAGCTGTACGGGGCCCCCTACAACTCGAACACGCAGTTGCTCTGGTACCGCAAGGACCGCGTCAAGACACCGCCGCGAACCTGGGCGCAGATGATCGAGCAGGCCAAGCAGATCGGCGCCGACGGCAAGGTCCTCGTCCAGGGCGCGCAGTACGAAGGCCTCACGGTGTGGTTCAACTCTCTACTGGAGAGCGCGGGGGGAGCGGTGCTCAAGGATGCGACCACCGTCGATCTCGCGGCCGCGCCGACCAAGGCAGCGCTCGAGGTGATGAAGCAGACCACGACCGTCGGTGATCCATCGCTGTCGACGCAGAAGGAGGACGAATCGCGACTCGCCTTCCAGAAGGGCGGCGCGTCGTTCATGGTCAATTACCCGTTCATCTATCCCTCCGCCAAGGACGAGGCACCTGAGGTCTTCAAACAGATCGGCTGGGCCGACTATCCGGTCGTCAAGGAAGGGGAGCCGACTCGTGCGCCGCTCGGTGGCTACAACATCGGGGTCGGCGCCTACACCGAGTCGCCCGACGATGCCTTCGAGGCCGCGCTCTGCATTCGCAACGAGCGCAACCAGAAGAACCTGAACATCAAGTCCGGTCTACCGCCGACGCTCGCGAGCCTGTACGACGACCCAGAGGTCAAGAAGGCGAATCCGTACATCGGGACGATCCGACGGGCGCTCGAGACGCCGGCGATCCGGCCCGAAACCCCGGCCTACAACGACGTCAGCCTCGCGATCCAGAAGACGCTGTCTCCGCCCTCGTCGATCGATCCGAACGGCACGCCGGAGAAGCTGCGCCAGCGCGTCGAAGACGCGCTCAACTCGAAGGGACTGCTGTGAGCGCGACCGCCGCTCCCAAAGGCAAGGCCAGCTCGCGCACCCGCGCCGAGCGCAAACTCGCCTTCATGCTTTGCGCGCCGGCCGCGATCGTGATGCTCGCCGTCGCCGGCTACCCGATCCTCTACTCGATCTGGCTGTCGCTGCAACGCTCCGATCTGCGCTTCCCCGACGAGAGCAAGTTCGTCGGACTCGACAACTACTGGACTGTGCTGTCGTCCCAGCTGTGGTGGTCGGATCTGGGTCACACGGCCGTGATCGTCGTCACCACCGTTGCGATCGAGCTGGTGCTCGGCATGCTGCTGGCGCTTGTGATGCACCGCGCGATCTTCGGGCGCGGGGCCGTGCGCGCGGCGACACTGATTCCGTACGGAATCATCACCGTGGTCGCGGCGCTGGCGTGGCGCTTCGCATGGTCGGCGGACTCAGGGTTCGTGCCGTCGCTGCTCGGGCTCGACTACGACCCGCTCACAAAGACGTTCACCACCTATGTCGTGATCATCCTCACCGAGGTCTGGAAGACGACGCCGTTCATGGCGCTGTTGCTACTGGCGGGGCTCGCACTCGTTCCAGACGAGCTGCACGAGGCGGCGCGTGTCGACGGAGCCAGCGCGCTCCAGCGCTTCTTCCGGATCACGGTGCCCCTGATTTGGCCGGCGATCATGGTCGCGCTGCTGTTCCGCACGCTCGACGCGTTCCGCGTCTTCGACTCGGTCTTCATCTTGACCAATGGCGGCACCAACAAGACCGAGACGGTCTCGATCCTCGCCTACAACCAGTTGCTGAGTCGACTGAATCTCGGCGTTGGCTCCGCCGTCTCGGTGCTGATCTTCATCTGCGTGGCGCTCATTGCGGTCCTGTTCATCAAGCTCGGCGCCGCTCGGGCGCGAGGAGTCAAGTGATGAGAGAGCGTGGGAAATGGGGAGCGATCGACGCGGTTGTGATCGCCTTCGCGGTCATTCCGGTCCTCTGGATCCTCTCGCTGTCGCTCAAGGATCGTTCGACGGTCAGCGACGGCCGCGTCATCCCGCAGAAGTGGACGTTTGACAACTACTCCGAGATCTTTCATCAGGACGAGTTCAAGGCGGCATTTGTCAACTCGATCGTGATCGCGCTCGCAACGACTCTGATCGCGGTCGTGCTCGGGGCGATGGCGGCCTACGCGATCGCGCGTCTGGACTTCCCGGGCAAGAACCTGATGCTCGGTGTCTCGTTGTGCATCGCGATGTTCCCGCTCGTGTCGCTCGTCGGGCCGATCTTCGACATCTGGCGCCAGGTTGGCCTGTTTGACACCCGACAGGGCTTGGTGATCCCATACCTCGCGTTCAGCCTGCCATTAGCGATCTACACGCTCGCCGCCTTCTTCAGGGAGATCCCCTGGGAGCTCGAGCAGGCCGCGCAGGTCGACGGTGCGACGCCGCTACAGGCATTTCGCCGGGTGATCGTGCCGCTAGCCGCGCCGGGGACGTTCACTGCGGCGATCCTCGTATTCATCTTCTCCTGGCAGGAGTTCCTGCTCTCGATCTCACTCACGTCGACCGATAACGCCCGCACCGTGCCGGCCGCGCTCGCGTTCTTCACGGGCGAGTCGCAGTTCACTCAGCCGACCGGCTCGATCGCGGCCGCGGCGGTCGTCGTGACGATCCCGATCATCGTCATGGTCCTCATCTTCCAGCGCCGGATCGTCTCCGGCCTCACCGCAGGCGCAGTCAAGGGATAGGAGCCCAGCAATGGCCGCAATCACATTCGACAAGGTGACCAAGCGCTTCGATGACGGCTTCGAGGCGGTCAAGCAGCTGGATCTCGAGATCGAGGACGGCGAGTTCGTGATCCTCGTCGGACCGTCGGGCTGCGGCAAGTCGACGGCGCTGAGGATGATCGCGGGGCTCGAAGACGTGACCGAGGGCGCGATCAGGATCGACGATGAGGATGTGACCGACCGCGCGCCGAAGGATCGCGACGTCGCGATGGTCTTCCAGAGCTACGCGCTATATCCGCACATGACCGTCCGCCAGAACATGGAGTTCCCGCTGAAGCTGGCAAAGCTCGACAAGGAGGAGATCGCCAAACGGGTCGACGAGGCGGCGGGCGTGCTCGACCTCGAAGCACATCTCGACCGCAAGCCCGGCCAGCTTTCGGGCGGTCAGCGCCAGCGAGTGGCCATGGGGCGGGCGCTGGTGCGTGATCCGAAGGCGTTCCTGATGGACGAACCGCTCTCCAATCTCGACGCCAAGCTGCGCGTGCAGATGCGGACCGAGGTCGCCCGGATTCAGCACCGCGCACAGACGACGACGGTCTACGTGACCCATGATCAGACCGAGGCAATGACGCTCGGGGACCGCGTCGCCGTGATGCGGGCCGGCGTGCTGCAACAGGTCGGTCCCCCGAAGGAGCTCTACGAGGAACCCACGAACCTGTTCGTGGCGAGCTTCATCGGCTCGCCTTCGATGAACCTCGTTATGGCTCATCTCGAGGGCGACAAGCTCGCCCTTCCCTTCGCGCAGGTTCCGATCGGCGGCGCACAGCGGCGTGCGCTCGAGCAGCACGACGGCGACGATGTGATCGTAGGCATCAGGCCTGAGCACATCGAGGACGCGGCGCTCGAGCCCGAGTGGACGGAGTTCGAGGCTCCGATCGACGTCATCGAGTCGATGGGATCAGAGCTGTACGTCTACTTCACCTTCGAAGGCGGCGACGTCGAGAGCGAGGAGCTGGCCGAGCTGCATGCCGCCAGCGGGACCGGCGAGATGGGCGGCACCAAAGGCCAGGCGGTGGCGAGGCTCAGTGCAGAGTCGACCGTGCAGAAGAACCAGACCGCGAAGCTCGCGCTCGACCCCGACCGTCTGCACCTGTTCGACCCGCAATCCGGCAAGGCTCTGCGCTAGTCCTTTCATCGCGCGGGAGCCGCTGTTATCGTTGCGCCCACGCATGTCGCAGCACGGTTTCGCACTTCGGCTTCTCCTCCTTCCCCGCTAGGGGAATGAATCTGCGCGCCGGCGGCCGCCTGAAGCCGCGAACAGTCGAAGTGAACAGGGACCAAACTTCGCGTACCGGCCCATCGGTACGCACCGATTCTCCAGGAGCACGACATGACGGACATCGACCCAAACCGAGTACTGCTGTTTGACACGACGCTGCGCGACGGCGAGCAGTCGCCGGGAATCTCGCTGAACAAGAAGGAAAAGCTCGAGATCGCGCAGCAGCTGGCAAGACTCGGCGTCGACATCATCGAAGCCGGGTTTCCGATCGCTTCACCCGGCGACTTCGAGGCTGTGCGTGAGATCGCGCGCGAAGTCCATGGTCCCGTCATCGCGGGCCTCGCGCGCGCCAATGCCGCGGACATCGACCGTTGCTGGGAGGCGGTGCGGGATTCCGAGCGACCGCGAATCCATACGTTCGTCTCGACGAGCGACATCCACATCAAGCATCAGATGCAGAACACCCGCGACGACGTCCGTGGCCTGGCGCGCGCGGCCGTCGCGCAGGCGCGCGAGCTGTGCGCGGATGTCGAGTTCTCACCGATGGACGCGACCCGGTCAGAGCCCGAGTTTTGCGCGGAGATCCTGCAGATCGCGATCGACGAAGGTGCGACGACGATCAACGTCCCGGATACCGTCGGCTATGACACTCCGGATGAGTATGCGGGCTTTCTGACGCGGCTCTACGAGCTGACGCCGGGACTGCGCGATGTCGTGCTGTCGGTCCACTGCCATGACGACCTGGGCCTGGCGGTCGCCAACTCCCTGGCGGGCGTGCAGGCCGGCGCGCGCCAGATCGAGTGTGCGGTCAACGGCATCGGCGAGCGGGCCGGCAACGCGTCGATCGAAGAGCTCATCATGCTGATCGAGACGCGCAAGGACCGGCTCGGACTGCACACCGGCGCTGTCACGACCGAGATCGCGCGGACATCGCGCCTGGTCTCGCGTCTGACCGGCTACCCGGTGCAGCCAAACAAGGCGATCGTCGGTCGCAACGCGTTCGCACACGAGTCGGGGATCCATCAGGACGGCGTGCTGAAAGACCGGACGACGTTCGAGATCATGTCGGCGGAGTCCGTCGGGCTCGATGCCAACTCGCTGGTGCTCGGCAAGCATTCCGGGCGCCACGCTCTGCGCAACGCGCTCGAGGAGCTCGGCTACAAGATCGACGGCGACGCGCTCAATCAGGCCTTCAAGGCCTTCAAGGAGCTGGCGGACAAGAAGAAGGACGTCTCGGCGATGGATCTCGAGGCGCTGGTCACCGATGAACTGCGCCAGCGCGAGGCGGTCTACAAGCTCGTCTCGTTCAAGGTCAGCGCCGAATCAGGTGCGTCACCGTCGGCGACAGTGACGGTCACGACGCCCGAGGGCGAACAGGTCACCGGTTCAGACGACAGCGGCGACGGCACGATCGAGTGCATGTACCGCGCGATCCAGGCGGCGACACAGATCAACGCGCGGCTACGGGAATACCGAGTCGACGCGACCACCGGCGGCGGCGACTCGCTCGGCGAAGTGTCGGTCGTAGTCGAACTCGGCGCAGCCGACAGTCCGGTGATGCAAAAGCTCCCCGGAGTGATCGCGGGCGATCGCGTCACAGGCGCGGGGCAGGGAGTGTCGTCGGATGTCGTTCACGCGTCCGCGGTCGCATACCTGCGCGCGATTTCGAACGCTGTGACGCGCGCACAAGCCGAGGTAGGTGTGGAGGCCGGGACCGCCACGCCGTAGCCTGCCCGCATGCGCTGGAAACGAGGAGGATCGTCCGACTCGCATGACGTGATCGATCAGCGTGGATCCCGCGGTGGATTCTCGCGCCTGCCTGGCGGGCTCGGCGCCCAAGCGGGAGGCGGGCTCGGCCTCGTCGGCGTGATCATCTTCATCCTGATCTCGGTGATCGGCGGTGGTGGCGTCGGCGGCTCCAACGGCGGTTCGGGCTCGTTCAACGTGCCCGGTTTCGGTCCCGATGCACGGTCGACGCAGCAGGGCGCTGATCCGATTCCTGCTTCGCTGGACCCCGACAAGGAGCTGCGCGAGTTCTCGGCGTTCGTGTTTACGGACGTTCAGGACGCATGGACGCAGATCTTCGCCGACGCAGGCTCGGATTACCGGCGCGCGAAACTGGTGCTCTACACCGCCGGGGTCAACACGGGCGGATGTGGGTCCGCGAGCTCGGCCGTCGGGCCGTTCTACTGCCCGGCCGACGAGCGCGTCTACATCGACCTCTCGTTCTACGCCCAGATGCGCGAACAGCTCGGTGCCGCCGGTGACTTCGCCTGGGCGTACGTGATCGCACATGAATTGGGCCACCACGTCCAGAATCTCACCGGTACGAGCGCAAGGGTGAGGCAGCTGCAGAACCAGGACTCCGACCAGGCGAACGCCTTGTCGGTGAGACTGGAACTGCAGGCCGATTGTTACGCGGGCGTCTGGGGGCAGAGCGCGTTTCGCGAGGGGCAGCTCGAAAGCGGCGATCTGGAGGAGGGTCTCGGCGCGGCGGCCGCGGTCGGCGACGATCGCCTCCAGGGTGGGGGCGGTGGCACGATCGACCAGGATTCATTCACGCATGGGTCCTCCGATCAGCGCGTGCGGTGGTTTCGCGCCGGATTTGACTCCGGCGATCCCGGTGCCTGCGACACGTTCTCCGTCAACGAGGTCTGAAACCCGCCTCGCCACCCCACCTGGGCGACCTTAATCGCAGTATGACCGATCAATGTCGCCCAGGGGCGGCGCGTACGTGATAACGTACAGCCGTAATGGCGACTACCGTCAAACGGCCGGCTGACAGGAACGAGGCGCATACGCAGATCGGCGCGCGTGTGAAGGCGTTGCGCGAGGCGTCATCGCTGTCGCTCCGCGATCTGGCGCAGCGCAGCGGCGTGTCCGCGCCGATGTTGAGCCAGGTCGAGCGGGGGGAGACCAGCCCGACGCTTCAGGTGGCCGGCCGGATCGCGGCTGGGCTCGATCTCCGCCTCAGCCAGCTGTTGCGCCTCGAAGAGGGCAGCGTGCTCTCCGTCGTCCGCGCCAACGAGCGCCGCACCGGCGGCGAGAACGGCCATGCCTTCGAGATCCTGACCGCGCCGCTGCCCGGTCAGCGGGCCGAACTCAGCCGACACGTGCTGGCACCGGGCGCGCAGACGGGTGGCCCCGGAGATGTCCCGATGCACGAGCCGGGAGCGCGCGAGACGGCGCTTGTACAGGCCGGACGTGTGACGCTGCGCGTCGATGACGCGATCGAGGAGCTCTTCGAGGGCGACTGCGTGACGTTCGACGCCGACCTTCCACACCACTTTGAAAATCCCGGTGACGAGGAGGCCGTCCTGTTGGCGGTCGTCTCAGCCGGCCTTAGGAGAAGCTGATGGCAAAGACACTGTTCGACAAGATCTGGGAGGCCCATGAGGTCGCCGACAACCTGATCTACATCGATCTGCACCTCGTCCACGAGGTCACGAGCCCGCAGGCCTTCGACGGGCTCCGGCTCGAAGGGCGCCCGGTGCGCCGGCCCGACCGTACGCTCGCGACCGCCGACCACAACGTGCCGACAGACGGCACGCCGACGGCCCAGCTGATCAAGGACCAGCTGTCGCGGATCCAGGTCGAAAAGCTCGAATCCAACTGCGCTGAGTTCGGCATCCCGGTGTACTCGCTCGGCTCCGAGCACCAGGGAATCGTGCACGTGATCGGCCCGGAACTCGGCGTCACGCAGCCCGGCATGACGATCGTCTGCGGCGATTCCCACACGGCGACGCACGGCGCATTTGGCGCGCTGGCATTCGGGATCGGGACCAGCGAGGTCGAGCACGTCTTGGCCACGCAGACGCTCGTTCAGCGCAAGGCGAAGTCGATGCGCATCAACTACGTCGGCAGCCGCGGCCCCGGCGTCACGGCCAAGGACATGATCCTCGCGACGATCGGGCAGATCGGCGTCGACGGCGGCGTCGGCTACGTGATCGAGTTCGCCGGCGAAGCGATCCGCGAGCTGAACATGGAGGGCCGCATGACGATCTGCAACATGACGATCGAGGCCGGCGGCCGCGCGGGGATGATCGCGCCCGATGAGACCACCTTCGAGTGGGTCCGCGAGCATGGCGGCGAGGTCGATCCGGCCTGGAAGGACCTCTACACCGACGAAGGCGCCGCGTTCGACACCGAGATCACCGTCGATGTCGACGCGATCAGCCCGATGGTCACCTGGGGCACGACGCCCGAGCACGTGATCGGCGTCGCCGACAGCATTCCCGAGCCCAAGAGCGAAGGCGAGGAGCGCGCGCTCACATACATGGGTCTGGAGCCAGGCACGCCGCTGTCCGAGATCAAGCTCGACCGCGTCTTCATCGGCTCCTGCACGAACTCGCGGATCGGAGACCTGCGCGCCGCCGCCGACGTGATCAAGGGCCGCAAGGTTTCGCCCGACGTCTACGCGATGGTCGTCCCGGGTTCCGTGAAGGTCAAGGCACAGGCCGAACGCGAGGGCCTCGACAAGATCTTCACCGAAGCCGGGTTCGACTGGCGCGGCGCCGGCTGCTCGATGTGCCTGGGTATGAACCCCGACACACTGGAGCCCGAGGAGCGCTGCGCTTCGACGTCGAATCGCAATTTCGAAGGCCGTCAGGGCAAGGGCGGTCGTACGCATCTCGTCTCACCGCAGATGGCGGCGGCAGCGGCCATCGCCGGCAAGTTCGTCGACATCAGGACCTGGAGCTGAAACATGGACGCAATCGAAACGATCACCGGTCCCGTCAGCGTGCTGATGCGCGACGACATCGACACCGACCAGATCATCCCCAAGCAGTTCCTCAAGCGCGTCGAGCGCACCGGCTTCGGCGAGTTCCTGTTCTATGACTGGGCCAAGGAGCCGGGTTGGGAACTGCCGACAAACCAGATCCTGGTGACCGGTCGCAACTTCGGTTGCGGCTCCAGCCGTGAGCACGCGCCGTGGGCACTCGAGGATTACGGCTTCAAGGCCGTCATCGCCTC
>DATMIZ010000197.1:0-6159 GCA_035554055.1 Baekduia sp.
CATCAAGTTCCACTCGGTGTTCTGGCCCGCGCTGCTGATGGCGGCCGACATCGAGCTACCGCGCCGGATCTACGCGCACGGTTTCCTGCTCGGCGCCGACGGTCGCAAGATGAGCAAGTCGGACGGCAACGTGCTCGATCCGGTCGCCGTCGTCAAGGAGTTCAGCGCCGATGCGCTGCGCTTCTATCTGCTGCGCGACGTGACATTCGGCGCCGACGGCGCGACATCGATCGATTCGGTGCGCGCGCGTTACGAGTCGGAGCTGGCAAACGACCTCGGCAACCTCGCCAGCCGCACGATCGCGATGATCGTTCGCTATCGCGACGGCAACGTCCCCTCCTCCGAGCTGGACGCGGGCCTGCGCGGGGATTTTGAGGGTCTGGAAGAGCGCGTCGCTGCACACTTTGCGGCGCTCGAGCTCTCCCACGCGCTGGAGGAGATCTGGGAGCTCGTCCGCCGTCTCAATCGCTTCGTCGAGGAGCGTGCGCCGTGGCAGCTCGCCAAAGACGAGGCGGACGCGGCCGCGCTCGATGTCGTGCTCGCGTCGCTCGCCGAAGGTCTGCGCGTCGTCGCGGTCCTGCTGCATCCGTACATCCCCGGATCGATCGACAAGCTGCTCGGGGCCCTGCACTCACCGTCGGTCGAACTGTCGACAGCCGGCTTCGGAGCGGCCATCCCGGCGCGGGTCGAGCCTTTGGAGCCGCTGTTCCCGAAAGCGCGATGATGCGTTCGTGATCGACAGCCACACACACCTCGACTTCTGCGACGAGCCGAACGCTGCGCTCGTCAAGCAGGCGCGCGCGGCCGGGGTCACAAGGATGCTGACGATCGGCACCGAGCCGGAGAGCTGCCGTGCTGCGCTCACGGCGGCCGCTGAATTCGACGATGTGTACGCCGCCGTGGGGCGCCATCCCAACGCCGTCGAGGGTTTCGACATCGCGGCGCTGAACGAGATCGAGGAGCTGGCGCGGCACGAGAAGTGCGTCGCGATCGGCGAGACCGGGCTCGACTACTACCGCCAGGGCGCGCCCCCCGCCGATCAGCTCCATGCGTTCGAAGGCCACATCGAGATCGCGAGGGCGCTCGGCAAGCCGTTGGTCGTCCACACGCGCGCGGCCGACGACGACACCCTGTCGACGCTCGCCGAACGCGCCACCGGCCTCGCGGTGATCATCCACTGCTTCTCGATGCCCGACCGCCTCGAGGAATGCGTTGAGCGCGAGTACATGATCTCGTTCGCCGGCAACGTGACCTACAAGAATTCGGCCGAGCTCGCCGCCGCCGCCGCGCGCGTGCCCGACCAGCAGCTGCTCGTCGAGACAGACGCTCCGTACCTGACGCCCCAGGTCGTCCGCAAGCAACGCAACCGGCCCGAGTTCGTCGCTCACACCGCCGCCTTCGTCGCCGCGCAGCGCGGCCAGAGTTACGAGGAGCTCGAGGCGATCGTGGACGCAAACGCCGCGCGTCTTTTCGGATGGTGAAGGTGCCCGAGCCCGACAGCGACGGTCCTTCACAGCCGTCGCTGCGGCGCCTGCGCGAGTTTTCGATCCGCCCCAAGCGCGACCTGGGACAGAACTTCCTCGTGGACTCCAACATCCTCGGCGTGATCGAACGCGCCGGTGAGCTGCAGCCTGCCGACGTCGTGCTCGAGATCGGTGGTGGGCTGGGGGTGCTCTCCGAGTATCTCGCGCAACGCTCCCGCCACGTGCACGTCGTCGAGCTTGACCGCGCGCTTGAGGCCGGGCTCCGCGACGCCGTCGACCCGTTCGAAAACGTCACATTGCACATGGCCGACGCGATGACGCTCGATCTCGCCGCCCTGCGTCCGGCGCCCACGAAGGTGATCGCGAACCTGCCGTACGGCATTGCCGCCGGGGCGATCCTGCGCACGATCGAAGAGCTGCCGTCGGTTACGACATGGGTCGCGATGGTGCAGAAGGAGGTCGGCCGGCGTTTCGCCGCCAAGGCAAACACGCCCGACTACGGGATCCCGAGCGTGATCGCCCAGCTCGCGTGTGACGTGAAGGTGCACAGGGCGGTGGCGCGGACCGTGTTTCACCCTGTGCCCAACGTCGATTCGGTGCTGATCGTGCTGCAGCGCACGCGTGAAGCGCCGCCGCCGCAGCTGCGCCGCTTCGTCCAGGCGGCTTTCGCGCACCGCCGCAAGGCGCTCGCGAAATCGGTGTCGATCGCGGGCATCGCGTCGCGCGACGACGTGCGTGCGGCCCTCGAGCATGTCGGCGTGTCCCCGGACATCCGTGCGGAGGCGCTCGACCCGGGTACCCTGCGCGCCTTGTGGGAAGCACTTCCATGAGGCTGACGACAACCGCACCGGCGAAGATCAACGTCTGCCTCTTTCTGGGGCCACAGCGTGCCGACGGTCGTCACGATCTCGTCACCGTGATGCAGTCGATCTCCCTGGCCGATCGTGTCGCGCTGGATCGGCTGCCCGATGGTGAGCCCGACGAGATCGCGGGTAACGGCGCTTCGATCGCCGACAACCTCGCCTTGAAGGCGATCGCGCGGCTGCGCGCGCGTACGCCGATCGCGCCCGCGCGGATCGAGATCGACAAGCGGATTCCGATCGCCGCCGGGCTCGCCGGTGGCTCAGCCGACGCCGCCGCGACTCTGCGTCTGCTCGCGCGCGCCGCGGCAATCGACGATCCACAGCTGCTGCACGAGGTCGCCGCCGAGCTTGGCTCCGACGTTCCGTCGCAGCTGCGTCCCGGTCGCTCGCTCGCCACGGGTGCCGGGGACGTCGTGGAGCGCGTGCCGGGCGTCTCGAAGTACACGGTGCTGGTGGTTCCCGATCCGGTCGGACTGGCGACCGCCGACGTCTACGCCGAGGCGGATCGTCTCGGCCTCTCGCGCAGCGCCGAATCGCTCGACGACGCGCTCACGGAAGTGCGCGCGGCGCTGCCTGACCTTCCGGATGAGCTCTGCGTCAACGAGCTCGCTCCGGCCACGCTGTCGCTACGACCTGAGCTCAACCGCCGCTTGGATCGGCTTCGCGAGGCCGGTGCAGATGTGGTGCTGGTCAGCGGTAGCGGACCGACGACGCTTGGCCTGTTCCGCGACGCCGATGCGGCGCGCGCGGCGGCACCACAGTTCCCGCTGGCGACGGTCGCTCGCACAGTGGGCTCGCATGTCGGCGAGGTACTCGCCGCATGAAGCCGCTGTTCTTCGTGCTTGCCGCCGTGCTGGCGGCAGGTGTCTGGCGCTGGCGCCGCAAACTCGAACCGACGCTCGCGGCAGGTGCCGCGCTCGTCGTCATCGGTCTCCTGATCTACGGATCAGGCCTCGTCGAGATGCCGAACATCGAGAACCTGATCGAGGATGCGGGCCGCACGCTCGGCAAGTGGACCTACGTCGTCGTCGCGGCCGCCGCCTTCCTGGAAACCGGCGCCTTCGTGGGACTGATCGCGCCCGGGGAGACCTTCATGGTCTTCGGAGGTGTCGTGGCGGGGCAGGGGCGGGTCGACCTGATCACGGTGATCGGAATCGTCTGGGCGGCTGCGGTCGCGGGTGACACCACCAGCTTCTACCTCGGCCGTCGGTTGGGGCGCGCGTTCCTCGTCAAGCACGGACCCAAATTCCAGATCACCGAGGAACGCCTCGAGATGGTGGAATCGTTCTTCGAGCGCCACGGCGGGAAGACGATTCTGATCGGGCGCTTCGTGGGGCTTGTGCGTGCGATCGCACCGTTCCTCGCCGGTTCATCGGGGATGAAGTTCAAGCGCTTCATCCCTTACGACGTGATCGGCGCGGGCATCTGGGCGTCGGCCTTCGTGGTCCTGGGCTACATCTTCTGGCAGAGCTTCAGCACGATCGCCGACTACGCGAGTAAGGGTGCCTTCGCCCTCGGTTCGGTGATCGCGCTGATCGTGGCGATCGTTGCCACGGTCCGTTGGCTCAAGGTGCCGGGTAACCGCGAGGCGCTCGACGCCTGGTTCGACAGGCAGTTCGCACGACCGGCACTGCGTCCGCTCGCGGCGCTGCTGCGGCCGGTCTGGCGGCTGATGCGAGGTCCACTGCGCTTCTTCGTGGACCGCATCACGCCTGGCGAACTCGGTCTTGAGGTGACGACGCTCTTTGCGATCGCCGGAGTCGGGCTGTTCCTGTTCGTGGGTCCCATCTTCACGTTTCGCGATCGGGCGCTCACGCCCAGCGATGAACGCGCACGCGAGTTGGTGGCCGATATTCATGTGAGCTGGCTCGCCGACGCCGCCAAGCTGTTCACCGAGCTGGGGGCGCTCAAGATCGTGCTGCCCGCGGTGGTGCTCGCGGCGATCTATGTGGCTTTCCGCCGTCGCCTGGCGGAGGCGCTGACGCTTCCGATCGGGCTCGCGCTGGTGTTCGCCGCGGTCAACATCACCAAGCCGCTTGAAGATCGTCCACGCCCGCCTGGCGGTCTCGTCGACGCCGATGGCTCATCGTTTCCGTCAGGCCATGCTGCCTACGCGGTCGCCTGGGTGGCGATCGCGCTTGTGCTCACGCGGACCTTCCCGGGCTTTGCGCGGACGACGCTCGCCGTCAGCCTCGCGTGTGCGGTCGTGGTCCTGGTCGGATTGAGCCGCGTCTACCTACGCGTTCATGAGCTCAGCGATGTCACCGCCGGGGCCGGCATTGCCGTCGTGATGTTTGCGATTTGTGCGCTCGTCGCCCTGATCGCCGGGCATCTGCGGCAGAATGGGAGGTCTCAGTGAGCCTTTCCAACAACGAGATCACCTATATCGTCGCCGCTGCCTGCACCGTGCTTGCGCTTGCCGCGTATGTCGGCTGGATCTTGATACCGGCCTGGGTTTCCTACACGCGCGTCTGGCAGCGCTTCGCGGCGGCCTTCCTGAGCCTGTATGTGCTGGCCGCATTCATGGGCATCGGCGTGCTCGGTGGCGCCCTGATCACCTATTTCTGGGACAGGATTCACCTCTAGATCGATGCCTCCTTCAGGCACTCACGACACTGATGTTGGACCGGACCTCGCCGGACTCGATGCGATCACGGGCGCGGTCTCCGATGGCGCCGGTGTGCCGGAGGTCGTCCGCGCAGCCGCACGTGTACTCGGCTCAAGTCTCGTACTGACCGATCGGTCGGGCACCGTGCTCGCCGAGGCGGCCCGGTCGCCCGCCGACGTGAAGTCGCTGCTCGCGGACGGCAAGGACGTCGAGGCGATCGAGCTGCGTGTCGCCGACGAGCCGGTCGGGATCCTGCGCATGCGCGCGGCGGTCGACCGCTCCGAGACGCTGCTGCGTCTCGTGACGACGCTGATCGCCTCCGAAGTCGAGCGCGTGCGCGCGCCCGACCGGGCCTCCGAGCAGGCCGTCGATCAGTTCGTGCATGTGCTGTTCGGCCCGAAGCCTCCCAGCGATACGGCGATCCGCGCCGAGGCCGCGGAGCTAGGTCTCGATCTCGAAGCCGGCGCGGTCGTCGTCGTCGCTCGGGCGCATGCGCGCGTACCCGTCGAGGACGGCTGGCGAGACCGTGTGCGCGCGGTCGCCGAGCGTGGCGCACGCGCGGCGATCAGCGGCACCGTCGCGGCGCTCCCGCAGCGCACCGATGCCGCCGGAGCGGAGATCGTGCTGATCGTCCCCGGCGACGACGACGCGGCGATCCGCGCCTGCGAAGCGGTCCTGCGCGAATTCCAGGCGAGCCTCTCTGGACATACCTTCACGCTGGGCCGGAGCCGCGTCGCGCCTGCGCCGGGCGATCTGCCCAGGGCCGGCAAAGAGGCGCTGCTGGCGGCGAACGTCGCCGAGGGCGACGACTCGCAGGCGCCGCTTGCGTTCGATGACACCGGCGCCTACCGGCTGCTGTTGCCCGCGATGAGCGAGGACCCGGCCGAGCTTCAGCGCTTCTATGCCGAGACGATCGAGCCGCTCGTCGCTTATGACGAGCAGTATGAGACCGAGCTGGTGCTCACCGTCGAGACGTTCCTGGAATGCGACGGCAATGTCGCGGCGACCGCGCAACGGTTGTTCACCCACCGTCACACGATCCGCTACCGGCTCGAGCGCGTCCGCGAGCTGTCCGGCCTCGACGTCGGCTCGACCGACGGCCGCGAGAAGCTCAGCCTGGGTCTGAAGGCGATGCGCGTCCTGGGAATCGTCCACCGGCGCGGGCCGGCGAGCGAAGAGGGCGTCTCGGCCGGAAGGGTCCCCA
>DATMIZ010000198.1:0-2351 GCA_035554055.1 Baekduia sp.
ATGTAGATCGCAACGAAGATCGCCTCCGTGAAGAAGAACAGACCCTCGAAGGCGAAGGGCACGCCGAACGCTGCGCCCCACTGACCCATGAACCGCGGCCACAGCAAACCGAACTCGAAGCTCAGCACGGTGCCCGTGACCGCGCCCACCGCGAACGTCACGGCCATGTACTTCGACCAGCGCTGCGCCAGCACGAGGGCGTCGCGGTCGTCGTGCCTGACGGCCCGGTAGTTGGCGATCAAGGTCATGAAGGCCCAGGACACGCCAAGCGGCACAAGAATGATATGGAACATCAAGGTGAACGCCATCTGCGCTCTGGCCCAGGGAACCGGATCCACGGCGAACGCTGCTATTCCCCCGAATGTCGCGTTCACCTTCGATCACAACCTTCCTGTGAACACTGTCGACGACAGCTCAATCGTCGACGACGAAGCCGCAACACGCATCACCCACGATGGGTGAAGCGCCTGCCATGGCTCAGAGAGATTCCATTGTCAGCTCAGAGCTGGCTACACCACCGCCTGCGCGAACTTGTTCGCGATCAGACAGCATCGACATCACGCGCACGTCGGGCATCTTGAGCGCGGCGCCTTCGAAACCGTGGAAGCGCGGTGGCATTCGCTCGCGAGGCGCTGATGAGCCACGGCAGAATCAATGCACCGGTGAGGACTCCCGATCCGGCCGGCCCCAGCCCGAGGGCGATCGAATGCAGGAGGATCAGCGTGCGCAAAGCGAGGACCAGTAGGCAGGCGTGGGTCGTCGATGATGAGAACCGTTGCCGGGGCAACGACGGCAACCGAGTTTCGGCGAAGGCCTGCAAGAACGGCATCATCTCTCTCGAAATCGTCCTCGATCGTGACGAGGATCCTCCGCTCACGCGGTGAGAGCCGCATGTCGTTACCTCCATCCGTCCTTGGTCCTCGGCGATTCGGCGTCGACGCCGTCAAGTCAACGGTGCTGGGCGCGAGGCTGCTACTGGACGTGCGTACGCAGGAGAGCGGACGCTGGCGTGACGCTCGATCGTTGACTGTTCTTTTGTGGCGGCATTCACCGCGCGATGATCCGATGCCGGTTGGCCCAGTCGCGCGGGTCATCTCCTGAGCTCTCGCCCATGGACGACGATCGCGTAGATGATGATGATGTCGAGGGCGATAACGATGGTCGACCAAAGCGGGTATGCGGCGAGGAAGGCCAGGTTCAGAATCGCGCTGAGGACGGCGAGGCCGACACCGACGATGCGTGCGGCCATGTTGCCCATGATGAGCCCAATTCCGGCGGCAACGGCGACGATGCCGAGGATGACGTGGACCCAACCCCAGGCGGTGTAGTCAATGTTCACGACGAGGCCCTCGGGCCCGACGAGGTAGTAGCCTTGGTCGAAGACTGCGACGAGTCCCTCGAGCGCCTGGAAGGCGCCGAGCAACATCAGCATGATTCCGGCGAAGACCACCCAGCCGGCCCAACCGGTGACGTCCTGCGGAGCGCTCGCCCGGTGAGCCGCGGACGTGTCGGGCACGTTGTCCTCCTGCATCTGTGCGAAGGCCGTCGACGAGGACCCGCCGTGTCCGCGGCCACTCGTCAGCGCGTCCGCCACCGACGGTCGACGACGTGGCTACATCGTCGTATGGCGGCTTGTCGGCGTCCTCACCCGTCGCGAATGAACGTGAAGGCTGGCGGCGAGGAACCGCGGTGTTCGTCGAGGCCAGGTACCGCGCACCGGAGTTCTGGCTCGACCGGCACGGCCACGAGTTCCCGCCGGAGGTCAACTATTACGTCGGCGGCAACACCAAGTTCTACGGCGCCGCGCTGTTCCGGCTGCGTCCGCAGGACTTCGGCGAGCTGCGTCACCACGGCGGACTCTCCCCCGCGTGGCCGATCAGGTATGCCGATCTTGAGCCGTACTACACCCAGGCCGAGCATCTCTACGTGGTGCACGGGCGGCACGGCGAGGACCCGACCGCGGGTCACGCCAGCGCCGACTACCGCTTTCCGCCGGTGCAGCACGAACCGCGGATCCAGCAGCTCAGCGACGACCTCGAGAAGCAGGGCCTGCACCCGTTCCATCTGCCGATCGGCGTGCGTCTGACGCAGGACGCGCGCGGCATGGCCACCCGCGACAGCGTCTGCATCCGCTGCGACCGGGTGGACGGCTTCCCCTGCCTGGTGAGCGGCAAGGCCGACGCCCAGGTGATCTGCGTGGATCCCGCGTTGCAGCACGACAACGTGCGACTGGTCAGCCCGCGCGCACGTCACCCCTCGCTGCTGCGGATGTCCTCCGCGGCTTCATCGCCCCGCAGGACCCGCTGTGGATCCCGACCCTCCGGGCGATGGTCGGCATCGCCCGACGGCCT
>DATMIZ010000199.1:0-17139 GCA_035554055.1 Baekduia sp.
GTCGCCTTGCCGCGCGTCACCTCGTAGTACGTGCGGACGGCGGGGTACTGGCCGGACTTGGCGTTGGCCAGGTTGCACGCGACGCCGTCAGCAGCGAGCGACTTGACCTTGCCGTCGTAGGTGTACGTACCGGATAGATGACCAATCGCGCGCGGGTTGGACTGGATCGTCTGCTTGACGAGACCATCCGAGGACTTCAGGGCGGCGATCGACGAGATCTTCTTGCCGCCCAGCAGCAGCGACTCGACAAGCGGCGGCTGCGACGAAGCAGCCGTGCGGCCGATGACGTCGATCGTGCCGGTCAGGTTCGAGCCGGGAATCTGCTCCCAGTTGCGGATCGCGCCGGTCCAGATGTCCTGGCGCTGCTTGAGCGTGAGGCTCGAGACGCCGTTGCTCTTGTTGACCGCGAGGCAAATGCTGTCCTTGGCGATCGGGTAGAAGGTCAGGCCCGACGGGTCGCTTGGACGCGGGTCACGCGAGGCGTTGCCGATCGTCACGCGGCCGGCGGCGGCGTCCTGGACACCGACTTCGCCGCCACCCTGCGCGAGCTTGAACTTGACCTGACCCGGGTGGGTCTTGACGTACTTCTTGGCGAGCTGAGCGACGAGCGGGGCAGAGCCCGTGGCGCCGCTGATCGTGATGGTCGGGACCTTCTTTTTCTTTGCGGAAGCTGTGGCAGGCAGCGCCACCGTGAGGGCTGCCGCTGCGGTCATTGCCACCGCGGTCCAGCGTGAACGAGTCATGCGTGTTGGTGCTCCTCGGAGAGGTTGACGAATTGGTGTGGACGTGGAAACTAGCAAAAGTCTAGTATGTTTATGGGAATATGAGGTTTAGTGAGGAAACGAACCGGGAAGCCGATGTCTGACGTCTCGTCCGATCCGTTGGTCGCGGCACTGGCACAGCTCGCGGACCGGCCGCAGGCTGAGATTTCCGCCGCGACGGCGGCCGTCGCCACGCGTCGTCCGCGCCGACGCAACGCGGTCCTCACCGCCGCAACCCTGACCGTCGGCGTGGCGATCGGCGCGGCCGCGGCACCTGGACCAGCCCCCGTGGTCGCCGCATCGGCAACCACGATCGAGCTGTTGGTACCGCCGCAAGCAGGTCCCACGACCGCGCCGGACGACGCACTCGCCCCGGACTCGCTGACGGCGGGCGACGGCCTCGCCGATGTGCCCGACGACTTCGCCCCCAGCACCGAAGCGCCCGCGGATGACCCGGACGGCACGGCCGACAGCACGCCTCCGCAGGCACCGGCGCCAGCAGCGCCGGAGCCAGCAGCGCCGGCACCCACGGCCGTCGCTCCACCCGCGGTGACCGCGCCACCGGCCGCGACGGTACCGGGCCCGGTCTGGATCATCACGACCGGCGCGACCGACCTCAACGCAGCAGTCGCTTCACGACCAGCCCTTGCGAGTCTCGCGGCAGGGGGTGTGCAACTGCAGAGCTACACGCCACTGCGCGATTCGGCGCTCGCCAACGGTGTCGCCCTGCTCTCCGGCAAAGCGCCGGGTGAAGCGTTCGCCACCGCAGACACACTGGTCGGGCAGCTGTCAGGGCGCGGCGGCACCTGGAAGGCGTACGTCGAGGATCTCGGCACGGCCTGCAACCCGATTGCCAGCGGCGACTATGACCCCCAGAACAACCCGTTCGTGCACTTCACATCGATCGCTGACTGCGCGACGCAGGACGTCGACCTTGTGCCGACCCTGGACGACGACCTCGCGGGCACGATCCCGAGCCTCAGCTGGATCGTGCCGGACAAGGTCAGCGACGGAACCGGGCCATCCGGAGCCGCGGCGCTTGAGACGTTCCTGACGGCGACCGTCGCCAAGATCACCGCGACGACTGCCTACAAGGACAACGGGCTGATCCTGATCGTCCCCGGCGGCCAGGCCGTTCCCGACGAAGCGACGGGCGCGCTCGCCCTGTCTCCCTCACTTACCCCCGCTGTCGATCCCCTCACGTACGGGCCTTACACGCTCTTGCGCGGTCTTGAGGATCGCTTCGGACTCGGACCGCTGGCACACGCCGGCGAGCCGGCCAGTTCACCTACCCCAGTCCCACTCCACTAAGAAGAGGTTCCATTGACTCACCTGACTCCCGGGCGCGCGACGATCGCCGCCCTTCTGGCGGCTATCGGCGCCGTAGCCATCGCGCTGCTGCTGCAGTCGCCCGCGCCGTCCGCCGGCGCAGCAAGTAACCCCAACAACCTGGACTGCCAGGGTCGCATTGAGCCCGGCGAACCCGGCCCCGTCGATGACGAGGACGTGCATCAGGTCAAGTACACGTTCGCGTGCAGCGGCCCGATCACCGGATACTCGATCCAGTTGCAGCGCGGCGTCGAAGGCTTCGACACGGAGGCGATCGTGCTCGACAAGACGACCTCTAACTCGATCACTACCGATTCGTTCAGCTGCAACGGGGATATTCCCGGCCTGGGCTTCAACTGCGTCGGGTTCTACTCCGGTGGTTACAACAACATCATCGGGCAGTTCTCGGTCGGTCGCGACCTGCGCAAGGAGCCGCGGATCAACCCGCGTCTCGTCGTCGCGACGGCATCGATCTCGGGCGGCAAGGCCGTCCAGGCCCTATCCGGTCCGTTCCAGCTTGGTCGCCCACTCGGGGTGAACAAGAAGAAGCACAAGAAGAGCAAGGCCAAGGCGAAGGCGCCGAAGAAGGCGGTCTAGCCGACTGGCTCCCGCGCCGATCCGCTGGGTTTTCGGGGCGTCTTGCCCTGTAAGTGCAGCGGATCGGTCTTGGCAATGGGTCGCCTTCGCGTCTCTCTCTTCGCGCGAAGGTGACCCACGCCGAGGCATTCCCCATTATTCCCCGCCAGTTTGGGAGAATGTAAGTGTGCGCATCTCCGCGAAGGCCGACTATGCAGTCCGTGCAGCGATTGAGCTGACCAACGCCGATCGCGATTCACCGATCAAGGGTGAGGCCGTCGCGACGGCGCAGAGCATCCCCCTGAAGTTCCTCGAGAACATCCTTAACGACATGCGTCACGCCGGGCTGATCGCCAGTCGCCGTGGCGCCGACGGTGGTTACTGGTTAGCGCTGCCGGCCGCGGAGATCAGCGTCGCCGACGTGATTCGCGCGGTCGAAGGTCCGCTCGCGACGGTCCGTGGCGAACGGCCCGACCAGGTCGAATACGACGGCTCTGCCGAACCGCTGCAGAAGGTCTGGATCGCCGTGCGCGCCGCGCTGCGATCGGTCGCCGAAGAGGTCACGCTCGAGCACCTCGCCTCCGGCGATCTGCCGAAGAACGTCACGGAGCTCTGTAAGGACCCCAAGGCCTGGGAAGTCGCCCGCTAGCGAGGGCGTCCCCGCCTTGGGGGCGTATGGAATGCTCGCGACATGGAGAGCAACGCGACGTCCCTGCGCCTGAGCGCGGCCACCTTCGGCTACTTCCATCACGAGCCGCCCGACATCGCCTTGCGCGAGGTCGGAAACATCGGCTTCACGGAGGTCGAGCTGACGGCGGGACACCCACACATTGACTTCCGCCGGCCGGTCGCCCAGGTCGCCGCCGAGGTCGCCGAGTGGGCGCAGACGGCCGGCGTGTCGATCACCACGCTCAACGCGGCCGAGCTGAACCTGATTAGCCCGCTCGCCGATGTCCGCGAGATCTCGCTCCGGCACTACCGGTGGTGCCTGGAGCTTGCCGGGCAGTTGCGGGTCGACTTCCTGGTCCTCATCCCGGGTCGGCGGAGCCTGTTCGCACCGATGCCGGACGCGGAGGCCAACGCGCTGTTCGACGAGCAGCTCGGCGCGCTGGCGGCGACAGCCGACCGCCATGACGTGACGATCGCGGTCGAGACCGCCCCATTCGGGTTCATGGCGCGCGTGGCGGAGATCCGAGACGCACTGGCTCGCCAGGCGAGTGACCGGCTCGCAATCACCGTAGATGCCGCCAACGTGCTGTTCGCCGGCTGCGACCCAAGTCAGCAGCTGCTCGAGGCTGGCGATCTGATGTCGGTCGCCCACTTCAGCGATACCTGGCGTGAGCGTCTCGCGCACACCCGGATCGGCACCGCCGAGGTGGATCTTGCTGCCTATGTCCGGACGCTCCACGAGATGAAGTTCACGGGGCCCGTCGTCTACGAACTTGCCGACGGCCAGCACCCCACCGAAGGGCTGCGCGAGGACGCAGCTCAGCTGCGAGCGCTCGGCTTCGCCCTCAGTCCGTGACCGCCGGCCCCTTGACCTCCGGCACCCCGGGAACCTCTTCGTCAGAAACGTCCGCCAGTGTCGCGTCGGGGGGCACGGGTGCGGTCAGCGCTCGCACCCAGACGACGTCGCCGGCGGCGAGCTCGAGCCGTTCGGCCTCATGTCGCGCGAGCTGCACGACGACGGGCTCGCCCTCGGCGGGCGTGAGCTCCACACGCACCTCGAAGCCGAGGTGCAGGACGCGGTCGACCTGGGCCTCGGTCGCCTCCTCGTGCGGCTCCGGCAACACCTCGAGATCGTGCGGGCGCACAAGCCCTTCCGAGAGCTGGCTGACCGGCCCGAGGAAGCCCATCACGAATGAGTTGGCGGGACGGTCGTAGAGATCGCGCGGGCCACCGGTCTGCGCGATCTTGCCGTGGTTGAGCAGCACGATCGTGTCGGCGAGTTCCATCGCCTCCTCCTGATCGTGCGTCACGAGCACCGTCGTCACGTGGACCTCGTCGTGCAGGCGCCGCAGCCACGCGCGCAGCTCCGAGCGCACGTTGGCGTCTAGGGCGCCGAACGGCTCGTCGAGCAGCAGCACCTGCGGCTCGACGGCGAGCGCGCGCGCGAGCGCCATCCGCTGGCGCTGGCCACCGGACAGCTGGGCCGGATAGCGCTTCTGGAAGCCGGCGAGCCCGACGACTTCCAGCAGTTCGTCGACCTTCGCCGCGATCTCCGCCTTCGGGCGCTTGCGGATCGTCAGCCCGAAGGCGACGTTGTCACGGACCGTCATGTGCTTGAACGCCGCGTAGTGCTGAAACACGAAGCCGATGCCGCGATCCTGGGGCGGCACGTGCGTGACGTCCTGTTCGCCGAGGATCACCGTGCCGGCATCGGGGACCTCGAGGCCGGCGATGATCCGCAGCAGCGTCGACTTGCCCGATCCCGACGGACCGAGGAGCGCTGTGAGCGAGCCGGGCTGCACCTCGATCGAGACGTCGTCGAGGGCGGCGAATTCGCCGTAGTTCTTCGAGACGTTCTTTGCTGAGATCACTCTGAGTCCCTTCTGCGATTTACGAAAACCATGGCCGCGAGCACCGCCAGCGCGATCAGCGCCAGCAGTGTCGATGCCGCGTATGCACCGCTCAGGTCGAAGTTGTTGAAGCGCTTCTCTACGAGCAGCGTGAGCGTCTCGGTCTCACCTGAGATCTTCCCGGACACGACGCTGACGGCGCCGAACTCGCCGATCGCGCGAGCGACCGACAGCACGATCCCGTAGGTGAGTCCCCAGCGGATCGACGGCAGCGTGATCCTCCAGAACGACTGCCAGCTACTGGCGCCCAGCGTCGACGCCGCCTGCTCCTGCTCGTCGCCGATCTCGCGCAGCACCGGAGAGACCTCGCGGACCACGAACGGCAGCGTGATGAACACCGTCGCCAGCAGGATGCCGGGGAAGCTGAAGATGATCTGGATGCCCGCGTTCGTGAGCGTCGGGCCGAACCAGCCCTCGCGCCCGTAGAGCAACAGCAGGGCGAGGCCGACGACGACCGGCGAGATCGCGAACGGCAGGTCGATCAGCGCCTCGATGAGGCGCTTGCCCGGGAAGCGCCCGCGCACGAGCGCGAGCGCCGTGATGACGCCAAACGCGGCGTTCAGCGGAACGGCCAGCGCCGCGACCTCGATCGTGAGCATGAACGCATGCTGCGCAGCCGGCGTCGTGATCGAGGCCCAGACCTGACTGATGCCGGGCTGGAACGTCTTGTACGCGACGAGGCCGACCGGGATGAAGAGCAGGGCGGACAGGTAAAGCAGCGCCACAAAGCGCAGCGAGAGCCGGCTCGCGCGCGCCCGGCCACCACGGATCGCTACGGCGTTCGTCTCAGGCATCGTGGCGCGACCCCCAGCTCTCCACGAAGCGCAGCCCGATCAGCACGATCAGAGAAACCGACAGCAGCACCACGGACACGGCTGCGGCGCCGGTCACGTTGTCGGACTCGAGCTGCTTGTAGGCGTAGACGGCCGACACCTGGGTGTCGAACGGCTTGTTGCCTGAGATCAACACGATCGAGCCGAACTCACCGACCGCACGGGCGAACGCGAGCGCGCCGCCGGAGACGATCGCGGGCAGCAGGTTCGGCAGGATCACGCGCCTGAAGGTCGTCAGGTGCGAGGCCCCGAGCGAGTGCGCGGCCTCCTCCATCTCGGTGTCGAGCTCGATCAAGACGGGCTGCACCGCCCGGATGACGAACGGCAGCGTCACGAACAGCAGCGCGAGCAGCACCGCCCACTTCGAGAACGAGACGGCATCGCCGTAGAGCGCGAGCAGCACGATGCCGGCGACGATCGTCGGCAGCGCGAACGGCAGGTCGATCAGCGCGTTGACGAGGCGCTTGCCGGGGAACTTGTCGCGGACCAGGACCCACGCGATCAGCGTTCCCATCACAGCGTTGATCGCCGTCACCAGCAGCGAGATCCAGAGCGTGAACTTGAGCGCTGAGATCGCCTGGCGGCTCGTCGCCGATTCCCAGAACTGGCCGATGCCGTCTTGGAGCGACCTGTCGACTACCGCCGCCAGCGGGATCAGCACGATCAGGCTCAGCCAGAGCATCGCGATGCCAAGGCCCAACGAACCGACGCCGCCGGAGGATCTCCCCCGGCGGCGCAGGCGCGACAGTCGTGTTGCTGGGACCGCGGTCATTTAGCGGTAGATACTCCCGCGTCTTCCTCGATCTTGGCGATCGACCCCTTCTCAGGGTCGAAGAGATCGTCGTTGAGCTTGGACCAGCCGCCGAGATCCTTGACGGTCGCGATCTTGCTCGGGGTCGCGAACTTCGACTTGTTCTTCTCGAATACTTCCTTGTTCACCGGCCGGTAGCCCCAGTCGGCGAAGTGCTGCTGGCCCGCCGCACTGAGGGTGAAATCGACGAACTTCTTGGCCGCAGGGTTTGCCTTCGTGAGCGTCGCGATCGGGTTCTGGATCAGCAAGGTGTCGTCGGGGACGACCAGCTCGAGATCCTTCTCGCCCTTCTTCACGGCCGTCGTGTACTCGTACTCGTAGGAGAGCAGGACGTCGCCCTCGCCTTGGGTGAACGTCTGCAGAGCTTCGCGACCTGACTTCGGCTGCACGCTTACGTGATCGGAGATCAGCTTGTCGACGTAGTCCAGGCCACCGTGCTGGAAGCCGCCCAGCAGGTTCCACTTCGCGGCGCCGGACGTGAACGGGTTCGGCGTGACGACCTTGACGCCTGGCTTGAGCAGATCGTCCCAGCCCTTTATGCCCTTCGGGTTGCCCTTGCGCACGATGAACGCGACGACGGAGTTCGTGACGAAGCCTTCGTTGGCGTTGGCCTGCCAGTCGCTCGGGACGAGCCCGGCCTTGACGAGGCGATCGACGTCGGGGGCCAGTGAGAAGTTCACGATGTCTGCTTTGAGACCGGCTTCGACAGCACGGCTCTGTTCGCCCGAAGCGCCGAACGAGGTCTTGAACTGAGTGCCCTCGCCACCCTCGCTCTTCTGGAAGTCGGGGATCAGCTCGTTGTACACGACCTCGGGGGTCGAGAAGGCCACGAGCGAGAGAGACGTCGAACCCGAGCCCGAGCCGCCGCTGCTGGCTGCGGAACCGTCTGTCGAATCGTCCGCACCACCGCAGCCTGCGGCCACAAGTGCGGCGGCGGCGAGTACGGCGGGTGCGATCATGCGGAGCTTCATAAATCACCTCTAAGTCAGTGGGGATTGAGGAGATTAGCAATTCAACACTTCATTGGTCGAGAAAGTTCTCGGGCGCGGCGCTGCGGCCACCTGGCATGAGTTGCTGCCGGTATAGGCACATAACCTCAGCCAGCCTCGCGATTCACGCCAACGCCGGCCCCGCGGACCTGGCCTTACTTAGTCCCGGTATGCGGGCATAACCTCGAACTGCCCCCGCGACCTCACGGGGAGACTCTCGGCTGTGTGAACTTATGCCCGGTATCCGGGCATAACCAATGCCAGCCGGGCTGGCGGGAGCTGACCGCCCGGCCCGTCGGCACCCAGGAGTAGCTTTACGCGCCCGATGGACTACCCGGTCGAGCAATTCACGGAGGAGGAGCGCGCGCGGCTCGCGCCCCACTTTTCGAACCTCGACCGTCCCGTGTTCGCGCTCGTCGGGCTTCCTGAGGCCGTGAAGGGCGCCCTGTTCGCGCGCTACTCGCGGTACCAGGGCACGCTGCGCCGCCTGTTCCTCGACGAGTTCGCCGACTCCCTGCAGTCCGGCGGGGCGCCGTTCGACGCCGCTGAAGGACAGCGGGCAGCCGACATCTACGAACGGATCTTCGTCGGCTACGGCGACGACTCCGTCGCCCAGCTCGGCGGCGCGCACATCGCGTGCGAATGGACATCGAACGTCCTCACGAAGATCCTCCAGCGCCCGCGCCTGGCCTCCTACCTCGAGCAGTCGACCCGCTACATCGCATACGACGCACCGATCGAGGGCACATCCGCGTACCGCTACTACCGCGATGACGCGCTCGGCCCGCAGTACGCGGCCGCGATGGACCAGATCTTCTCGATCTACTCGGCACTGATCCCCCAGACCGTCGCCTGGGTCTCCGACCGCTTCCCCGGTGATCCCTCTCCGGCGCGCGATCGCGCGATCAAGGCCAAGGCGCTCGACCTCCTGCGCGGGCTGCTGCCGGCCGCGTCCCTGTCCCACATGGGGATTTACGCCTCGGGCCAGAGCTACGAACAGCTGATCCTGCATCTGCTGGCGCATCCCCTGCCCGAAGCGCGCCACTACGGGACCGAAATCCTCGCTGCCGTAAAGGCTGTGATGCCGTCGTTCGTCGCGCGCGTGGAACGCCCGGACCGCGGCGGCGAGTGGGTCGAGTTCCTCAAGGCCCGCGACGACACGGGCGCACGCTGGAGCGCGAAGCTGGGCCTCCACGAAGAGCAGAAGCCCGAAGGGCCGTCCGTCACCCTTTTGCACGTCGACGGCGATGAGGACTCCCTGCTGGCGGCCTTGCTCTTCGAAGCCGGCGGGGCGTCGGAGACGAAGACCCGAACCAAGCTGGCGAAGCTGACCAGCGAGGCGCGCACCCAGCTGCTCACCGATCTCGTCGGCGAGCGCAAGAACCGCCGGCACCGCCCAGGCCGCGGCTTTGAATCGGTCCGCTACCGCTTCGAGATCGTGTCGGACTACGGCGCGTTCCGCGACCTACAGCGCCACAGGATGCTGACGGTGCAGTGGCAGAAGCTGTCGCCGCACCTCGGCGCGGGCATTCCGGGCGAGATCTCAGAGGCGGGACTGGGCGACGACTACGCGCGCGCGCTGGAGATCAGCGCCGCCGAGTGGCAGCGACTCGTCGACGCGGGCCACGCGCGCGAGGCGCTCTACGCGCTCAGCCTCGGCTACCGCATCCGCTACGTGCTGGACCTCAACGCCCGCGAGGCGATGCAGCTGATCGAGCTGCGCTCAGGCCGCGAAGGCCACCCGTCCTACCGCGCGGTCGCCCACGAGATGCACGCCCAGATCTCAGCGGTGCACCCGGCCATTGGCGCCGCGATGACACACGTCGACACCGAGGCCGAGCCGCGGCTGGAACGCATCCTCTCGGAGATGCGCACGCAGGCAAAGCTCGACGCCCTTGGCGGCTAGCGATTGTTCGACGTTCCGGCGTCCTCTGTCGAACAATTGAAACTGGACTCGTGTCATGGCATACAACCGTCACATGCCCCGAGTAGCAGCGATCTTCCCAGGACAAGGCTCACACGCGACCGGCATGGAGGAGCCATGGGCCGCGTCCGAGACGATCACGAGCGGACTCGAAATCCTCGGCTTCAACCCGTTCGAGAAGCTCGAGGAGGGCACCCGCTACCAGCAGCCGGCGATCTTCCTCTGCTCGGTCGCCGCCTGGCGCGAGGAGCAGGATGCGGGCGACGTGGTCGCGGCCGCCGGCCACTCGCTCGGTGAGTACGCCGCCCTCGTAGCGGCGGAGGTGCTGAGCTTCGAAGATGCGCTGCCGCTCGTCGCCGAGCGCGCCGCCGCGATGGCCGAGGCGGGCGATGACAAGCCCGGCTCGATGATCGCCTTCCTCGGCGGCGAGGACTCAGACATCCGTGCCTTGGCGCGCGATCTGGACCTCACGGTCGCCAACGACAACGCGCCCGGCCAGCTGATCCTTTCGGGCGCGATCGACATGATCGAGAAGGCCGACGAGGTCGGCCGCGACTCGACCGGCGCACGCACGCGGCGCCTCGACGTCTCTGGCGCCTTCCACTCGCCGCTGATGGGCGGAGCCGCCGATCGCCTCACCGCGGCGCTTGAAAAAGCGACCTTCAACGAGCCTCGCTTCCCGGTCTACTCCAACGGCACGGCGGCACCGTTCACCGATGCCCGGGACGAACTTGCGGCAAATCTCCTGCGCGGCGTGCGCTGGCGCGAGACACTGCTGGCAATGAGCTCAGAGGGTGTGGATCGCTTCGCCGAGTACGGTCATGGTTCTGTGTTGAGTGGACTCGTCAAGCGAACCCTCGGTGTGCCCGCGTGAGCCCAGCCCGCGCTGGGATTCTCAGTGTCGGAACAGCGCTCCCAAAACTGAGCCTCACAAATGAGGATCTGGCCCGCCAGCAGAACCTCGACACATCCGACGAGTGGATCATCCGCCGCACCGGGATAAAGACGCGGCACCGGCTCTCCGGCGATGAGACCCTGACCTCGATCGCAACGCTGGCCGCCAAGGAGGCGCTTGAAAAGGCGGGCAAGCAGGCCTCCGACATCGATCACCTCTTTGCCTGCACCGTCACGCCTGACCAGCTGACGCCGGGCCTGGCGCCGATGGTCGCCGGCGAAATCGGCGCCCCGCAGGCAGCCGCGACCGACCTCAACGCGGCGTGTTCGGGCTTCATCTACGCGCTGGACATGGCGATTGGCATCGTCGAGTCGGGTCGCGCCGACCTCATCCTGATCGTCGCCGCGGAGGCCCTCAGCCGGATCACCGACCACGACGACCGCGGCACAGCGGTGCTCTTCGGCGACGGCGCCGGAGCGGTGGTCGTCGCAGCGGGTGAGTACGAGCACGGCGCCGGGCGCTTCATCTTCGGGTCGAACTCCAGCCAGCGCGAGCTGTTGTACGCCGATCGCAACGACCGCAAGCTCATGATGCGCGGCCGCGAGGTCTATCGCGCGGCCGTCGCCAACATGGTCACCGCGTCCAAGCAGGCGATCGAGGCGTCCGGCCTCACGAGCGCTGACGTCGACATGTTCTTCGCCCACCAGGCGAACGCGCGCATCATCGAGACGGCCGCCAAGGAGCTCGGGATCCCGCCCGAGAAGGTGTTCTTCGATGTCGACCGCTCCGCCAACACGTCGGCGGCCTCGATCCCGCTCGCGCTGGGCCGCGCCGAGCGCGAAGGCGCGCTGAAGCCCGGCATGACGCTGGGCCTGACAGCGTTCGGCGCCGGCTTCGTCTGGGGCGCCGGAATCATCCGCTGGCGAGAACCACAGCGCTGACGCTTTTCTGATCGTCAGTTCGACACCGTCACCACATGTGTCGAACCGGTGAAACTATCCCGGCCGTCAGCACTAAGACCTTCTGAATGCTCGCTTCCGCGACAACCGAAGGCTGCGCGCTCGTAACGGGCGGCAACCGCGGCATCGGCCTCGCGGTCGCCGAACGACTCCGCGCCGACGGCTGGACCGTCGCCACGCTCGCGCGCTCCAGCGGAGACGCTCAGGCCGACGTCGCCGACTTCGACGCCGTCGAGAGCGCGATCGGCGAGATCCGCGAGAAATTCGGGCCCGTCCTCGTGCTCGTCAACAACGCCGGCATCACTGCCGATGGGCTCGCGATCCGGATGGACGCGAACGATTTCAAGAGCGTCGTCGACGTCAATCTCGGCGGCACGTTCAACTGCACCCGTCACGTCCTCAGCGACATGATGCGTGCCCGCTGGGGCCGGATCGTCAACGTCAGCTCGGTCATCGCCGAGCACGGCAACCCCGGCCAGGCGAACTATTCAGCTTCAAAGGCGGGGATCCTGGGCTTTACCAGGACGATCGCCAAGGAGATGGGCCGCAAGGGCATCACCTGCAACGCGGTGACCCCCGGGCTCATCGAGACGGACATGACGACCGACATTGGCGACAATCTCCTCGTTAACGTTCCAGCTGCACGTGCAGGGACGCCTGCGGAGGTCGCCTCCGCAGTCGCGTTCTTGTGCAGTGACGACGCGGCCTACATAAACGGAGCCACGCTCGCCATCGACGGCGGGTTAGGCGCATAAAGAGGAGTTCCACAAGCATGACTAACGACATCCTGAAGGCGATCCGCGATGAACTCGCGGCAATCAAGGTCCCCGGCGCCGAGACGGCCGAGGCGGAGACGACGTTCGAAGAACTCGACGTCGACTCACTCGATCTCGTCGAGCTCGTAAAGGCGCTCGAGGATCGTTTCGACGTCCAGATCTCCGACGATGACCTCAAGGGCATCGCTTCGGTCGGCGACGCGATCAAGCTCGTCGAGGGTCTGCAGACGACTGCATAAATGGCTGCCGTAGTCATCACAGGTCGCGGGGTTGTGTCGCCACTGGGCGGGGGTGTCGAGGAGTTCTTCGACGCCCTCGTCGCGGGCACTTCCGGCATCGCCGACGGCGTCGCCGCGGCCGATCAGTTCGACCCCGAGACGGTGATGACACCGAAGGAGGCCCGTCGGGCCGACCGCTTCACCCAGCTTGCTGTGGGTGCGGCGGAGCAGGCGGCGGCGGAGGCCGATCTGGCCAATTCCGCCGACCCTGAGCGGATCGGCGTGTTGATGGGCACCGGCATCGGCGGCCTGGACACGCTGCAGAGCAACTGCGAAGCGTGGATCAAGGGCGGCGACCGCGCCGTCTCGCCGCTGATGGTCACGATGATGATGCCGAACGCCGCGGCAGGCCAGATCGCGATGCGGCTCGGCGTCTACGGCCCCGGCTTCAGCGTGTCATCCGCCTGCGCGACAGGCACACACGCGATCGGTGAGGCCAAGCGCATCATCGAGCGCGACGAAGCCGACGTCGTGCTCGCGGGCGGTACCGAAGCTGCCCTCGTCGGGCTCTCACTGGCGGCCTTCGGGCAACTCGGCGCGATGTCGCCGACGGGCGAGTCGTGCCCGTTCGACGTCCGCCGCAACGGCTTTGTCATGGGCGAAGGCGCCGGCGCTTTCGTCCTGGAGTCCGAGGAGCACGCCAAGGCGCGCGGAGCCACGATCTACGGTCGCGTGCTGGGCTACGGAGCTTCCAACGACGCCTTCCACATCACGCAGCCGCACCCTGAAGGCAAGGGCGCGAAGCTCGCGATCAAGGCGGCGCTGAAGGACGCGGGGATCTCAGCCTCTGAGGTCGGCCACGTCAACGCGCACGGCACGAGCACCGAATTTGACTATGTCGAGGCGGCGGCCGTCGCCGAGATGTTCGGCGAAGCGACGCCCGTCACATCCTGCAAGGGCGCGATCGGGCATCTGCTCGGCGCCGCCGGCGCAGTCGAGGGCATCGCGGCGCTCGAGTCGGTCCGTCGCGGGGTCATCCCGCCGACCGTCGGGCTGGAGCAGCAGGACGAGCGCGTCCGCAACGACGTCGTCGCGGGCGAGGCCCGCCAAGTCCCAGATCTCAAGATCGCCCTTTCAAACTCCTTCGGTTTCGGAGGACAGAACGCCTGTCTGGTGGTGGCCGCATGAGCTCAGTTATCGATACCGGCGTACGAACAACCGCAGAGACGCGCCTACAACTGCTGTTCGATCCCGGCACATTTCGTTCGATCCGTTCGGCCGTCGGCGACGGCGTGCTGTCTGGCTATGGCCGTGTCCAGGGCCGCAGCGTTTACGCCTGGTCGCAGGACGGCGGCTACAAGGGCGGCTCGCTCGGCGCCGCCGGCGGCGAGACGATCGTGCGCACGATCATGCGCGCCGATTCGCAGGGCTTCCCGGTCGTCGGCTTCCCCCATTCCGGCGGCGCGCGCCTGCAGGAAGGCATCGGCTCACTGGCCGCGTACTCGGCGATCTTCCGCGCGCAGGCCAACGCGCGCGTGCCGATCATCAGCGTGATCGGCGGCCCCTGCGCCGGCGGCGCCGCCTACGCGTCGACGCTCGGGGACTTCACGATCATGTCGGGCGAGGCGGCGACGATGTTCCTGACCGGGCCGAAGGTCGTCGAAGCGGTCACAGGCGAGCAGATCTCGTTCGCCGATCTCGGCGGCGCCAAGGTGCACTCCAAGAACGGCGTTGCGCACCTGGTCGCACGCGACGACGTGCACGCCTCGGACATGATCCGCAACCTGCTGGCGCACCTGCCGTCGGCAAGCGGAGCCACGCTGCCGCTGCATCCGCCCGTCGACGCGCTGCCCGGCGATCCCTCGGAGTTCCTGCCCGAGAACACGCGCCAGGTCTATGACGTGCGCGAGGTCATCTCGCGGATCGTCGACGCCGGCGAGCTGCTCGAGCTCTCACCGCGCTGGGCGCGCAACGTCGTCGTCGGGTTCGCCCGCGTCGAGGGCTCCCCCGTCGGAGTCATCGCCAATCAGGCGCGCCACCTCGGCGGCTGCCTCGACGCCCCCGGTTCCGAGAAGGGCGCCTGGTTCGTCAACATGTGCGACCACTTCCGGATCCCGCTCGTCGTGATGGTCGACACGCCCGGGTATCTGCCCGGCCGCACGCAGGAAGAAGCCGGCGTCCTTCGACACGGCGCCTCACTTCTGCGAGCATTCTCGATGGCCACCGTCCCGCGTGTGACGCTCACGATTCGCCGCGCCTACGGTGGTGCACACATCGTCATGAACTCCCGCGATCTTGGTGCTTCCCTCACCCTTGCGTGGCCAAATGCCACGATCGGCGTGATGGGCGCGAGCCAGGCAGTCGAAGTGCTGGGCAAGCCCGAGCTTGCCGAACTGGCCGAAGGGCCGGCTATCGATGCCGCCCGCCGTGGTCAGGTGGACGAGGTGATCGACCCCCGCGACACGCGTGATCGCATCGCCGGGGTGGTCGGCCCGCAGTGAGCGAGCTGCCCGCCGCGCGCAACGCGACGGAGCAGGCGATCGTCAACGCCGCGCGCGACGCGCTGGCCGAAGTTCCGTTCCGCCGCCTGACGATGGAGACGATCGCCCAGCGGGCGTTCGTCAGCAGGACGGCGCTGTATTTCTACTTTCCGAACAAGCGCGCGGTGATCGATCGGCTGATCCAGCAGACGTTCACCGACACCTACGAGGCGGCGAAACCGTACATCGAGGGGCGCGGCGATCCGCGCAAGGAGCTGTACGTCGCGCTGTCGCAGGTCGTGGAGATCGTCGATCGCGACGGCCACGTGCTGATGCTCGCGGCCGGCCTCTCCGGCGAAGAGGACCATCTGCCGCCGGAGTGGGCGCCGTACGTGGCGCAGTTCTTTGACGGCACCGCGTCACGGATCGCACGCGACCAGCAGTCGGGGATCGCCCCCACCGACATCCCGCCGCGCCTCGCCGCGCAGGCGCTCGTCGCGATGGTCGAACGGCATGTGACGCTCGAGCTGATCGCGGGCGGCGGCGACGCCCATCAGACGATCAAGCTGCTGGCCGAGCTGTGGTGGCGCGCCGTCTACTGGCCGCCCCGCGAAGACTGACTTTTTAGGCGCCCAACGCGTGGAGGCCGCCGTCCACATGGATTATTTCGCCTGAGATCGCGCGTGACCAGTCGCTGAAGAGGAAGCATGCGGTGTCGGCGACCGGGATCGGGTCGTCGAGATCCCAGCCGAGCGGCGCGCGATCGGGCCAGATCTGGGCGAGGTCGTTGAACCCGCCGATCGACTTCGCCGCCATCGTGTTCAGCGGTCCAGCAGAGATCAGGTTCGAGCGGATCCCGCGCGGCCCCAGGTCACGCGCGACGTAGCGGTTGATCGACTCGAGCGCTGCCTTCGTGACGCCGGCCCAGTCATAGACCGGCCATGCGACGCTCGCATCGAAGTCGAGGCCCACGATCGAGCCACCACCGTCGACGGCGAGCAGATCGGCGAACTCGGCGGCGAGCGTCTTGTAGGAGATCGAGCTGATCTCCAGCGCTGTCAGCGCAGAGGCCGTCGGCGCGGTCATGAAGTTGCCGCCGAGCGCGTCGGCGGGCACGAATGCGATCGCGTGGAGCACGCCGTCGAGCCCGCCCCAACGTGTCTTCAGATCCTCCGCGGCGGCGGCCACGTGCTCGGGGTTGGTCGCGTCGAGCTCAAGCACGTCGCAGGCCGTCGGCAGTCGCGTCGCCATCCGCTGCGTGATCCGCAGCCCGCGATCGAAGCCGGAGAGCACGATCTCGGCCCCCTCCTGCTGCGCGCGCTCAGCGACCGAGTAGGCGATCGACTTGTCGGTCAACACGCCCGTGATCAGCAGCCGCTTTCCATCGAGAAGTCCCATGCCGGCAGCCTATTGGCCCTGCCGTCCCGCTGCCTCTCCGCCGATCGGCTGCATTTACTGGGCGAGAGGCCCAGGAAATGCAGCGGATCCGCTCAAAAGGACGGGACTCAGTCCTCGTCCTGCTCCTCCGCGACCTTCGACTCGAGCTGGGCCATCACATCCGGATCGCGGAGCGTCGTCACATCGCCGAGCGCGCGGCCTTCGGCGATGTCGCGCAGCAACCGGCGCATGATCTTGCCCGACCGGGTCTTCGGCAGATCCTCGGCCCAGATCAGCCGCTTCGGGCGCGCGAGCTTGCCGATCCGCTTGGCGACGTGTTCGCGCAGCTCGTCCTCGAGCGCCTCGTCGCCGTCGTGCTCGCCTTCGAGCGTCACGAACGCGCAGATCGACTGGCCTGAATCCTCGTCTGCCTGACCGACGACCGCCGCTTCGGCGACCTTCGGGTGGCTCACGATCGCCGACTCCACCTCGGCAGTCGACAGCCTGTGCCCGGACACGTTGATCACGTCATCAACGCGGCCGATGACCCACGTGTAGCCGTCGTCATCTCGCCGCGCGGCATCGCCGACGAAGTAGAGCCCGCCTTCCCACTTGGAGAAGTACGTCTGCAC
>DATMIZ010000200.1:0-22192 GCA_035554055.1 Baekduia sp.
CTTGCGTGGTGCGATCGATGCACCTGCGATCACAATCTCCGGTTGCACGACGTCGCATCCGGCGGTCGCCAAGATGATGGCGCGGATGCGTCTTCTGGACGGCGTCCAGCGCGTGACGCTGACCGGCAGCGAGAAGGCCGAGATGGGCGGTGGCGCAACGGGTGACTCCGCGGCCGGCGGCGGTGACTGCCGTGCAGGCTCTGATCAGTACCCCAAATTTGACCTGATTGTGTTCTTCAAGCCGATCGCGGGTCAGGGCACACCCGCAGCTGCGCCGGCCGCAACCAGTCCCGCAACCCCCACTACTTCAGGAGCAGCCCAGTGACCGCCCGTGACCGCACCGTTGTGATGGTGATTGGACTTCTCGCGATCGTCGGGCTGATCTGGTTCACCGTCATCGGTCCGCGCCACAAGGACTTCAGCACTGCATCCAGCGCGCTCACGACTGCTCAGAGCCGCTTGGATGCCGCCAACGAGACATTCAAGACGGCGCAGGTCGCTAAGCGCAGCTATAGCGCGGATTATTCGGCGATCGCCGAGCTCGGCAAGGCCGTGCCGGTCGACGATGAGATCTCCTCGCTCCTCTACCAGCTCTCCTCGGCTGCCGACAGGCACCAAATCGACTTCCGCTCGATGAAGCTCGGCACTGGCGGCGGCGGCGTCGCGCCTGTCGTTCCAACCTCCACGACCCCGGCGCCCGCCGGCACAGCCACCACCGGCACAACGTCGACGCCCGCGCCGGCCGCCGCGGCGCCCGTTGCGACGCCTGCTCCGGCGACGAACGTCGCTGCCGCCACGCTCCCGCCGGGGGCAACCCTCGGCTCGGCCGGTTTTCCGACGATGCCGTTTGATTTCGTCTTCGACGGGTCGTTCTTCGACATGTCCTCGTTCCTTCGTCAGCTCGACGAGTTCACGACCATCAAGAAGGGTGAGCTCGCTGTTCGCGGACGCCTGCTCACCATCAACGGAATTTCGATCTCGGCAAGCCGCGACGGCTTTCCGAAGATCAAGGCCTCTGTCAACGCAACGGCATTCCTGCTGCCCGCCGATCAGGGCCTGACGGCCGGGGCGACCGCTCAGGCACCTGCCGCGGTCACGACGGCGTCGACAGGCTCCGCCACACCGCCGGCTGCGACCGCAGGAGTCTCCAAATGAAGCTCGACCTCGGAAATCTCAACCTCGGCGCGGTCCAGGAGTTCTTCAAGAACATCTGGCAGGACCTCCGCAACAAGCATTTGCTGCCGGTCGCGGTTGGCCTCGTCGTCGCGCTGATCGCCGTCCCGGTCGTGCTCGGGCGCAGCTCGTCCTCCGAGGACACTGTCGCACCGACGCCGATGGCTGACACCGGCACCACCACAGGTGCTCAAACCGATCCTGTTTCCCTGAAGGCGAACCGGCCAAAGGGTCAGGAGCGCGACGGCAACGCCTCCAACCCGTTCCAGCAGCGCAAGAGCGGCAAGTCGGCCGCAGCTACACCTTCAGAGGGCTCTGGTGCTCCAACGGGCAGCGGTACCGCTCCGACGTCCACTACCCCCACCAAGACCGAGACGCCCAAGAAGAAGAAGGCCGAGGAGCCGAGCATCGCTTACGCGATCGACATCAAGTTCGGCGTGCCCGGAGCCACGAAGAGCCAGGACGACGTCTCGGCTCTCACCCCGTTCCCTTCGGCCGACAATGCGTATGTCGTCTACCTCGGCGCGCGGGAGAGCGGCAAAGTCGCTGTCTTCCTGATCTCAACCGACGTCAAGGCGACCGGTGACGGTGTCTGCACGCCGAGCGAGACGAACTGCAAGGAAGTCGAGCTGCGTGTCGGCGATACCGAGCTCTTCGAAGTGGACGACCCGACCGCCGGGCAGTTCGCCTCCTACGAACTCAAGCTGATCAAGATCGTCAAGAAGTAGGCGCCGACGCCGCCCGCGGCGTCGTACATAGACTCAGCAACAATGTCTTTGACGCTGACCACCGCCGGCGAGTCGCACGGCCCTGGCCTCACATGTGTGCTCACCGGTCTCCCTGCCGGCCTTGAGCTGGATCGCGCCGCGATCGACCACGACATGGCGCGCCGGCAGCTCGGCCATGGCCGGGGCGGACGTATGAAGATCGAGTCCGATCACGCGAACGTGACGGCCGGGGTACGGCACGGCTACACGCTCGGAGGCCCGGTCGCGCTCGAGGTCCCCAACGCCGACTACGCCAACTGGGAAGAGCGGATGAACCCGTGGCCTGTCGAGGCTGAGGTACCGGAGGTCCATCTGCCGCGACCAGGGCACGCCGATCTCGTCGGCACATGGAAATACCGCACAACCGACGTCCGCAACATCCTTGAACGCGCCAGTGCGCGCGAGACGGCGGCGCGTGTCGCTGGTGGCGCGCTTGCCAAGGCGCTGCTCGCCGCGTTCGGCGTGCAGATTCGGTCGCATGTCGTTCAGATCGGGAACGTCTACGCGCCAGCGTCGTCCGTAGCTCCCAAGCTCGAGGATTTCGCAGGCGTCGACGACGACCCGGTCCGCTGCCTGGACAAGGAGACGTCGGCGGCGATGGTCGCCCACATCAACAAGCAGCGCAAGGCAAACGAATCGATCGGGGGAGTCTTCGAGGTCGTCGCCTTCGGCGTTGTCCCGGGAATCGGCTCGCACATCAGCTGGGAGGAGCGTCTCGACGGTCGTCTCGCCGGCGCGCTGTGCTCGATGCAGGCGGCAAAGGGAGTTGCCTTCGGGGACGGCTTCGCCCTCGCCGCCACACCCGGGTCAGAGAGCCACGATGAGATCTTCCACGACGAAAAGCGCGGCTTCTATCGCGAGACCAACCATGCCGGCGGTCTGGAGGGTGGCATGACGACGGGCGAGCCGCTGCAGGCACGCGTGGCGATGAAGCCCCTGCCGACGCTGACGAAGCCGCTGCGCTCGGTCGACATCGAGACCAAAGAGCCGGCACAGGCACTGCGTGAGCGCACCGATTCGTGCGTTGTGCCCGCCGCCGGCGTCGTCGGGGAGGCGATGGTCGCATTTGTCCTCGCGGACGCCTACGTTCGCAAGTTCGGCGGCGATCACGTCGACGACGCCCGCGAAGCCCTCGACGCCTACGTGCGCCGCATCGGATGGCAACAGCGCTAATCGGCTTCATGGGCGCGGGCAAGTCGTCCGCCGCCCGCAGACTGTCGAGCGATCCCGTCGACACGGACGCGCTCGTCGAGGCCCGGCTCGGGCGTTCGATCGCTGACGTCTTCGCAAGCGACGGCGAAGCGGCATTTCGTGCCGCCGAGCAGGAAGTCGTGCTCGAGGCGCTAACGGCGGCGGGCTCTGAAGCGGTCATTGCCCTGGGCGGCGGCGCTGTGAAGAGCGAGCCGGTGCGCGACGCGCTGCACGACCACACCGTCGTCTGGCTCGACGTCGCGCCGCAGGCGGCGTGGCAGCGCGTCTCCAACAAGCCGGGCGAACGCCCGCTCGCGCAGACTCGCGAAGACTTCTTCGCGCTGCACGCTGAGCGCCGCGACCTCTACGAATCGATTGCGGACGTACGGCTGCCCGACGGCGCCGATCTGGAAGCTGCGCAGCGGGCATGGAGCCTACTGGCGGAGGCACCGCCGGCAACGCGGATGACCTGGTCGGTGACTGGTCAGTACCCGGTCTACATGGGTCGCGGTGTGCTCGGCCTACCCGCGGGGCCACGATCGGGCCGCCGCTTCGTGATCACCGATCAGAACGTCGGCGAGCACTACCTCGCGGCGATCAGCGGCGCGGCCGGCGTGATCGAGATCGAGGCCGGGGAGGAGCACAAGACGCTGCAGACCGCTGAGATCGCCTGGCGGGCGCTCGCTGAGCAGGGCGCGACCCGGGCCGACCACATCGTCGCTCTCGGCGGCGGCGTCGTCGGCGATCTGAGCGGATTTGTCGCCAGTTGCTACCAGCGTGGAATCGCGGTGGTGCAGGTGCCGACGACCGTCGTCGCGATGGTCGATTCTGCGCTTGGCGGGAAGACCGGAGTCGATCTGCCTTCGGCCAAGAACTACGTCGGCGCCTACCACCAGCCGGCGGCGGTGGTGATCGACCCGACGGTGCTGGCGACCCTACCCCCGGAGGAACACGCGGCCGGGTACGCGGAGGTCGTAAAGACCGCCCTGATCGCGGGCGGCAGCCTGTGGGAACGCGTCGCCGCCGGAGGGCCGATCGACGACGACGTGATCTTCGCGTGTGCGTGCACGAAACTCGCCGTTGTGGCGGCCGACGAACGCGACGGCGGGCTGCGTCAGGTGCTGAACCTCGGCCACACCGTCGGGCACGCGATCGAGACCGTCACCGAGTACCGGCGCTTCCGCCACGGCGAGGCGATCGCGCTGGGGCTAATGGCGGCGCTGCGGCTGTCAGATCTCGACGCGTTGCGTACCAAGGTCGGTGAGCTGCTGCGCGCCGCCGGGCTGCCGATAACGGCGGACGGGATCGATGTCGATGCGGTCGTCGCGGCGACGCGTCGTGACAAGAAGCGGCTTGGCGAACTCGTCCCATTCGTGCTCGTACGAGCGCCGGGAGACGTCGTCTTCGGCCAAGCGGTGGACGACGAGGCTCTGCGCGCCGCGATAGCCGAGATACTCACGGCATGAGCTCCCGCGCCCGAGTCGAGATCCTGCATGGCGCCAACCTGGAGGCGCTCGGGCGCCGCGACGCCTCGCATTACGGCACGCTCGGGTTCGATCAGCTCGAGCAGCAGATCTCTGAGTGGGCGCGCGAACTCGATCTCGAGACGCGCTTTTTCCAGACCAACCACGAAGGCGAACTGCTCGATCACATCCTGCGGATCGAGGACACAGCTGACGGAATCCTGATCAACGCCGGGGCGTGGACGCATTACTCCTGGGCGCTTCGCGACGCGCTCGAGGTCGCCGCCCTGCCGACGATGGAAGTCCACCTTTCCGACATCGCCAACCGTGAGGATTTCCGCAAGGTCTCGGTGTTCGAAGGACTGCCGACGCTGGTGGCCACGATCATGGGCAAAGGCCCCGCCGGGTATCGAGAGGCGTTGATCCGCCTCAAAGAGGAGCTGGCATGACCGATCGCGCGCAGCGACTCGCGGAACTTCTGCAGCGCGATGGTCTCGACGCGCTGCTTGTCACCGCGCCGGTGAATGTGCGCTGGCTCACGGGCTTCACCGGCTCCGCCGGCATCGCCGTCGTCAGCCCAGGTGGGACTTGCCGCTTCATCACCGATTTTCGTTACGAACAGCAGGCGGCCGCACAGCTTGGTGACGGATGGGCGATCGAGATCGCCAAGCAGGATCTGCTCAAGCATTTCGCGGGCTCGGTCGCGGCACCGCTGAAACTTGGCTTCGATGACGGTCAGGTTCCCGTCAAACAGCACGCGGCGCTCGCTGAGCTCCTGGAGGGCGTCGAACTCGTCGCGGCGGGCGGGCTGGTCGAGAGCCTGCGTGAGATCAAGGATGCCGGTGAGATCGAGGCAATCCGCGCGGCAACGCAGCTCGCTGACACCGCGCTGCGCGAGGTCCTCGAGAGGGGGCTCGGCGGTCGTTCAGAGCGCGACGTCGCGCTCGACCTCGAGTTCACGGTTCGAAGGCTGGGGGCGGAAGCGGTTTCCTTTGACCCGATCGTGGCCCACGGCGGCCATGGCGCGCTTCCGCATGCCGTGCCGCGAGACGTCGCGATCGAAGCGGGCACGCTCTGCGTCATCGACTGGGGTGCACACCTCGACGGATACGCATCTGACTGCACCCGTACCTATGCGGTCGGCGAGCCGAGCCCGGGCGACCGCGAGATCTACGACCTCGTCCTCGCAGCGCAGCTCGAGTCTCTCGCCGAGGTGTTGCCCGGCGCGAGCGGCAAGGCGATTGACGCGGTCGCACGGGACGTGATCACCTCGGCAGGGCACGGAGATCACTTCGGGCACGGCCTCGGCCATGGCGTCGGCGCCGAGATCCACGAGGAACCGCGCCTGTCTCAGCGCAGCGACTCGATCCTCAAGCCCGGGATGGTCGTGACCGTGGAACCAGGGATCTACGTTCCCGGCCAGGTCGGGGTGCGTATCGAGGATCTCGTCGTCGTCACAGCCGACGGCCGCGACGTCTTGACTTCGCTGCCCAAGACGCTCACCGTCATCGACTGATCTGCGTTCTAGGACGTGAGCGTCGCGTCCACCGTGATCTCAGGCACGGCCGCCAGCGCTCTGCTGATCGGGCATCCGGCCTTCGCCGCGTTGGCCAACTCGAGGAACTGAGCTTCATCGATGCCGGGGACCTCGCCGACGGTCGTCAGCGCGATCCTTGTGATCGTCGGTGCGCCGTCAACCGGCTTCAGCGTCACCGCGGCTTCGGTCTTGATCGACGCGGGCGTATGGCCGGCGTCGGCGAGCATGCCTGAGAACGCCATTGAGAAACAGGCGGCGTGTGCGGCGCCGATGAGCTGCTCGGGATTGGCGCCGGGGCCGTCCTCGAACCGTGACCTGAAGGAATAGTCGCCCGTGATCGAATCGCCGGCGGTAAATGTTCCGCGACCTTCCTTGAGGTCACCATTCCACTCTGCGTGTCCTATTGCGGGCATTCCGGGCTCCTGTCGAACGGGGGAGGATCGAACCGCAAGCTTCGCACGACGGCCGCCGATGCGCGCCGCTCAGCGGTGTGGAGGAGCCGCGCGGTCACCGAGGCAGGGCGTTTCCTGCGTCGGCCGTAGACTGACCGCACTGTGATCAGCACTTCGAATTTCAAGAACGGCGCCCATATCGAGGTCGACGGGGTGATCATGAAGATCACCGAGTTCCAGCACGTAAAGCCAGGCAAGGGCGGAGCGTTCGTCCGCACAAAGCTCAAGCGTGTCTCCGACGGCGCCTCGATCGACAAGACGTTCAGGGCGGGGGAGAAGTTCCGCCCGATCCGCACCGAGGCTCGCAAGATGCAGTTTCTCTATGCCGACGGAACCGACGCGCACTTCATGGATTCAGCGTCGTTCGAGCAGCTCGCAATCCCTGAATCCAAGGTCGAGAACGCGCTCAAGTACACGCGCCCCAACGACGAGGTCGACCTGCTGTTCATCGACGACGAGCCGAGCGACATCCAGCTGCCGTCATCCGTCGAGCTTGAGGTGACTGCGACCGAGCCAGGAGTGCGCGGGGACACCGCCTCAGGTGGCGGCGACAAGCCCGCGACCTTGGAGACGGGCGCCACGATCAAGGTGCCCCTGTTCGTCAACATCGGCGATCGCGTCAAGGTGCAGACCGAGACCGGCGACTACATGTCGCGCGCATAGTCACCGGTGTCACGCCGCTCAGATCAACGCCGCGCAGCGGTGTTTGCCATCTACCAGCAGGATCTGACGGGTCGCGGCATCGATGACGTGCTCGATGGCGACGCCTCGGGCTTCACGCGGGCACTCGCACACGCGACCGACGACTACACGCCCGAGCTCGACGGTCTGATCGAGAAGCACGCCAAGGGCTGGACGCTCGATCGGATCGCGCCGCTCGAGCGCGCGATCATGCGCGTCGCACTGCTTGAGATGCTGCACGCGGACGCGGTCCCGGGCGAGAAGCCGATGCCGGCGGCCGGCGCGATCGACGAAGCTGTGGAGACGGCGAAGACGTTCTGTGGCGCCGAGGCGCCAGGATTCGTCAACGGCATCCTGTCCGCCGTGTTGCGGAACAATGGCTCTAATGACTGAGGAAACTTCAGCCAAGCTCGACGAACTGGTCGCGCGCCTGAGCGCCGCGGCCGAGCAGCTACGCAGCGGCGATCTGTCACAGGATGCGGCGGCGTCGATGGTCGAGGACATCGCGAGCATCGCCTCGCAGGCGAGCGCGGAGCTGGAGCGATTGGCACGGGCGGCGGCGGTCGAGCCGATGCCCGGGCAGGACTCGCTGCTCTGACGCACTTAATTCGCCGTAATCAGCGCTGACGCCGGCATCGGCCACAATGATCGTCTTGCCTTCCGGCGCCATCACCTCGGTCTATCCCGACCACCTGCGCGAACAGGTCGATGAATATCTCGACGGGCTTCGCTTCGAGAGCATGACGACGGCGACGAACGGCCTCGAAGCGGCGATGCGCTACTCGCTGCTTGCCGGCGGAAAACGGATCCGGCCCGTGCTCGCGCTTGCGACGGCGCGTGCGGCGGGGGGCAGATCCGATGCCGTGCTGCCGCTCGCAGCGGCGCTCGAGCTGATTCACACCTACTCGCTGATCCATGACGATCTGCCGGCGATGGACGACGACGCGATGCGCCGTGGCCGCCCGACGTGCCACGTCAAGTTCGGCGAGGACGTCGCAATCCTCGCGGGCGACGCGCTCTACGCCGAAGCCTTCCGCCATCTGCTTACCGCACAGGCCGGCGCCGCAGGGGCCGTGCTCGCCGCAGGACGCGAGCTGGCGCGCGCGACGGGCGTCGACGGCATGGTCGGCGGGCAGTACCTCGACGTCGCCGATGCCGATGTCGACCTGCGCACACTGCACCTGCTCAAGACGGGGCGGCTCATCTGTGCCGCTGTGATCTGCCCGCTGCTGCTGGCAGAGATCGACGGCGAGCGCTACGAGGATTTCAGGGAGTTCGCCGCTGAACTGGGCGTTCTCTTCCAGATCGTCGATGACGTGCTCGACGTAACCGGCACCTCCGAGGATCTCGGCAAACCGCATGGCAGCGACGAGCGTCAGGGTAAACGGACATTCGTCACCGAGTACGGTTTGGAGGGCGCGAAAAGCCTCGCGCAGCGCTCCCACGACGATGCGCGCGCGATGCTGCACAAGGCGGCCCCGCAGGGCGCACCTGAGCTCGAGCAGATAACGGACTTCATCCTCACCCGCACGACATGACACAGCGCCTTCTCGATTCGATCGACTGCCCGCAGGATCTTCACGGGCTCGATGACCACCAACTGCAGCAGGTCGCCCAGGAGGTCCGCGAGCACATCATCGACACGGTCGGTGAAATCGGCGGGCATTTCGGGGCCAATCTCGGCACCTGCGAGATCGCCGTCGCCCTGCATTCGCTGCTGGATTCGCCCAAGGACAAGATCCTCTGGGACGTCGGTCACCAGTCATATCCGCACAAGATTCTCACCGGTCGTCGCGATCAGCTGCCCACGATCCGGCAGTACGAGGGGCTCGCCCCGTTCTGTGCGATCTCCGAGTCAGAGCACGACATCATGGGCGCCGGCCACGCGTCGACGTCGATCGGTTACGGCGTCGGCCTCAAGGAGGCGCAGCGGCTGCGCGGCGATTCTGATCCCGGCAGCGTCGTTGCGGTGATCGGCGACGGCTCGATGACCGGGGGAGTCGCGTTCGAGGCGCTCCACCAGGCCGGCGGCCTCGGCACGCCGATGGTGGTCGTGCTCAACGACAACGGAATGTCGATCGCGCCCAACGTCGGGGCGCTGTCGCGTTATTTCAACCGCGTGCGGCTCAACCCGACGCTGTGGCAGGCACGCGAGGGAGTCGAGCACACGCTCGAACGTCTCCCCAAGGGCATCGGCCAGAAGTTCGAGCGCCTCGGGCCGCAGCTCAAGGAGTCGATCAAGTCGTTCTGGGCGCCGGGACTGCTGTGGGAGGAGCTCGGCTGGGCGTACATGGGCGTGGTCGACGGTCATGACGTCGGGGCCCTGCGTATCGCGCTGCGTGACGCGCTTGCTGCCGGCCGGCCTGTCGTCGTTCATGTGGCGACGGTCAAGGGCAAGGGCTTTGCGCCCGCCGAACACGGTGGGCTCGAGGGCATGGAGAAGTGGCACGCCGCCAAGCCGAACTCGATCGCCGAGCGCTCACCGACCGCCGCGCCGAGCAACCCGCCGGTCGCGCCCCCGCAGTACACGGCGGTCTTCGGCAGGGCGATGGTAGATGAGGTGCGCCGCGACCGCCGAGTCGTCGGCATCACGGCTGCGATGAACACGGGGACGGGCCTGGACATCCTTCAGAAGCAGGAGCCAGACCACTACTTCGATGTCGGCATCGCGGAGCAGGAGGCGGTGCTGTTCGCCTGTGGTCTCGCGCTCGAAGGCGTCAAGCCAGTCTGCGCGATCTATTCGACGTTCCTGCAGCGCGCGTTTGACCAGATCGTCCACGACGTCTGTCTCCAGAACCTGGGCGTGGTCTTCGCGATGGACCGCGCTGGGCTCGTCGGCGACGACGGTCCGACGCACCACGGTGTCTTCGACATCGCCTACCTGCGCATGCTGCCGAACATCGTCCTGGCCGCGCCACGCGACGAGGGCGAGCTCGTGCATCTTCTGCGCACAGGGATCGAGCACGACGGCCCATTCGGGCTGCGCTATCCGCGTGGCGAAGGCGTCGGCGCCGTGATCCCCGCCGGTCCGCAGATCAAGGCGATCGAGATCGGCAAGGGCGAGATCCTGCGTGAGGGCGAACGAGTTGCGTTGCTCGGCTACGGATCGGGTGTCACGAAGGCGCTCGAAGCCTCAGCGATCCTCGGTGAGCATGGCATCACGCCCACGGTCGCCGACGCTCGTTTCGTCAAGCCACTCGATCTGGATCTGCTCGAGCGTCTGGTCGCCGATCACGAAGTGCTGGTGACGGTCGAGGAGGGTGTCGTCCAAGGCGGCTTTGGGTCCGCCGTCTGGGAGGCGCTCAACGCGGCCGGAATGCGTGTTCCGACGATCATCCGCGTCGGGCTGCCGGATCGTTATGTCACGCACGGCAAGCCGGCGCTGCTGCACTCCGAAGTGGGCTTCACGGGCAAGGCGATCGCACAGCGCGTGACGGCGGCGCTGCGCGACGAAGCGTTCACGGCCGGCAACTAGCGCGACCGCCCGCGCGTAGCGCTTGGCTTGCGCCTCGCTCGGGGTGGCATTGGTTATGCCCGGTATGCGGGCATAAGTTCGGCCAGGTCGGTCTGTGGGTTGCGTCGGTCGCAGGTGGCATTGGTTGTTCCCGGTATGCGGGCATAAGTTCGGCCAGGTTGGTCTGTGGGTTGCGCCGGTCGCGCTTTCGTCCGTCCGGCACCGATCCCACCCGCCCGCCGATCGTCCGGCCGGCACCGATCCCACCCGCCCGCCGATCGTGCGGGCCGGACGAAAGCGCGCCCGGCGCTAACACCGCGCGCATGAGCCGGACGAACGGCGGGTGGCATTGGTTACGCCCGGTATGCGGGCATAAGTTCGGCCAGGTTGGTCACTGCGTTGCGCGTCCGGGCACGCCGGGCGCATGAGCCGGACGAACGCGCGTCCCGGCGCAATCGGCGAACCGGTCCGTTAAAGGAAATGGCCCGCACGAGGCGGGCCATTTCCGGGAGGAGAGATACTGCTATGTGGAGGTTGAGGAGAGAGATTCAACCTGTTGCCGCTGAGCTGTCTCGGCACTTGCGTGCTTGCGACCTCAACGACAAGAGGCACTATGACCGCGACCCGGCCGCATAGGTGTGACTCTCGTCACAGTTATGCACAAAGTCTGCATCCGGCCCGATCGCGGGGGCATGGGGGCGCTGGGATACCCTCCCGTGATCGCCAAGGTCCGCCTGGACACACTGCTGCACCAAAGGGGTCTGTTTGACTCGCGCAGTCGCGCGGCCGCGTCGGTGATGGCCGGCGAGGTGCGCGTCGGCGACCACGGTGAGCGCGCCGCGAAGCCGGGGCTGATGGTGGCTGACGATGTGGCGCTCGCGGTGGACGACAAGCCGCGGTATGTGTCGCGCGGAGGCACCAAGCTGCAGAACGCGATCACGACTCGTGGGATCGACGTGCGCGATCGTCATGCCCTTGACGTGGGCGCGTCAACCGGTGGCTTCACGGACTGCCTGCTGCAGGGCGGCGCAATTCACGTGATCGCGCTTGACGTTGCGTACGGCGAGCTCAGCTGGACGCTGCGCAACGATCCGCGTGTGACGGTGATGGAGCGCTACAACGCCCGTGCGCTGCGCCCTGAAGAGCTCGCGTACCGCCCGGATCTGATCGTCGCCGACGTCTCCTTCATCTCGCTGACGAAGCTCATGGCGGCGGTCCTCGGTGTGGCGGCGGATTCGTATGACGCGCTGCTGATGGTCAAGCCGCAGTTCGAGGTCGGCAAGGGGCGCGTGGGATCCGGCGGTGTCGTGCGGGATCCGGCGTTACGGCGCGAGGCGATGGTCACGGTGGCGCACTGCGCCATGGGCCTTGGTGCCGCCGTGCTCGGCTTTGCCTCCTCTGGCCTGCCGGGACCGAAGGGCAATCAAGAAACTTTCGTCCACCTGGCTGAGGGCACGCGTGCAGGCGCGCTCGACGCCGCCGGCATCGCCGCCGCCGCCGAGGAGATCGAATCGTGAAAACCGTAACCGTGCTCACGCACGGGCGTCCGGATGAACTCGATGTCGCGCTCGCGGCGCTGCGAATTGCCGCGGAGAAGGCAGGGGTCACTGTGCAGGTGAGTCCGGAGGAGATCGGCGAGCACGGCAAGGGCCTGGCCGAGCGCCTGGATCTCAACGATCCGCTCAAGGACGACGTCGAACTCTGCTTTGCCTTCGGTGGCGACGGGACGATTCTCCGCGCGCTGCGTCGCTACGCGGGTACCAACGTCCCGGTTTTCGGCGTCAATTTCGGCGAGGTGGGCTTTCTTGCGACGATCGAGCCCAGCGAGGTCAGCCACGGCTTCGATGCCGCGTTCGCGGGCGACTTCGACGTGCTTTCGCTGCCGGCGATCTCGTTCAGGACCGAGAAGAACGTGTTCGCGGCGATAAATGACATCTCGATTCACCGCCGTCCTGGGCAGCGGGTCGCGGAGTTGGCCTATGTCGTGGATGGCGTCACGGTCGGCAGCATCCGCTGCGACGGGCTCGTGGCCGCGACGCCGGTCGGATCGACCGGCTACAACCTCGCAAACGGCGGGCCGCTGCTCGCCTGGGGCGTGGAGGGATTCGTGGTCACGTTCATCGCTCCGCATTCACTGACCGCGCGGCCGCTTGTCGTCGCTCCCGGCGACACGCTCGAGATCGTCAATCGCTCCAGGGGCGAGGTCGACATCGCGGTCGACGGTCGCCCAGCGGGCGAAACACTGCATCCCGGCCAGTCGATCTTTGCCCATTGGGTCGCCGAGGCGGGCCACCTTGCCCAACCGCAGGGCTCGACGTTCTATGCGCGGGTCCGCGAGCGCTTCGGGCGTCTCGCGGTCTGAGCAGCGGACGCGAACACACGTTCTGTCCGCGCCCCTCGGTAGACAATGCGCATGCTCCATGAGCTTCGCGTTGAGAACCTGCTGCTGATCGAGAAGACCCAGTTGAGGCTCGGCCCGGGCCTGAACGTCCTGACGGGCGAGACGGGGGCCGGCAAGACCGTGCTCGCGCATGCGCTCGATTTGCTCCTGGGAGGGCGTTCGCGTGCGGGGATTGTGCGGCCGGGCGCCGCGGAGGCCTACGTGGAGGGCGTGTTTGACCTGCCCGATGATCTCCGCGTCGCCCTGGGCGAACGCGTCGCCATTGACGCCGAGGAGATCGTGCTTGCCCGGCGGGTCTCCGCGGAGGGTCGCACCAGGGCCTACATCAACGGCCGGTCCGCCGGCGTCGGTGAGTTACGGGCGGCGGCGGAGCGATTGCTCGCCTTCTATGGGCAGCACGAGCATCGCCGGCTGACGCTCGCCTCGTCCCAACTCGATCTGCTGGACGCGTTCTGCGGTCCCGAGCAGTCGCGGCGCCGCGAGCAGGCATTGCAGCTGCACGCGGAGGTAGCGGCGCTCGAGCGATCGCTGGACGAACTGCGACAGCAGGCCGGTGCGCGCGAGCGTGAACTCGATCTGCTGATCTTCGAGTTGGGCGAGATCGAGGCGGCGGAGATCACAGAGTCAGAACGCCTCGATCTGGTCGCGCGCCGCGACCGGCTGCGCCATGTGGAGGCCTTGCGCGCGGCTGCCTTCGGCGGCCTCGAAGCGCTGACTGACGAGCAGGGGGGAGCGGTCGCGACGCTCGCCTCAGCCCTTGGTCAGCTCGAGCAGGTCGATGGCGTCGATGAGGATCTCGATCCGTTGATCGGCCGTTGGCGCGATCTGGCTCTGGAGGCCTCTGAGCTTGCCAGCGAGCTCCGTTCCTATGGCGATGGGCTCGAGGCGCAGCCGGGGGAGCTGGACGCGGTCGAGGAGCGCATCGCGGTGATCGAGAAGCTCTGCCGCAAGCACGGCGGCTCGGTGGAGTCGGTTCTGGAGCATGCGGATGCCTGTCGGGATCGGCGCGCCGAACTCGAGAACGCCGAGGCGTCGTTTGAGGAGTCCGAGTCTCGGCTTGGCGAGGCGCGCGTCGTCCTCGACGGCGTCTGCGCGGATCTCCGCACGGCACGCGTGGATGCATCCGGACTGTTGGCTGAGGCGGTGCGAGCACGCCTCGACGGTCTGGCGATGGAGGGCGCCTCATTTCGCGTCGCCGTGGAGTCTCGGGAGCCTGGGCCCACAGGCGCGGACGCAGTGGAGTTCATGCTGGCGCCGAATCCGGGCGTGCCGGAGTCACCGTTGCGCGAGACCGCGTCAGGAGGCGAGCTCTCGCGGGTGATGCTGGCGCTGCTGAGCGTGGCAAACGACGGCCGTGGGGCCACGCTGGTGTTCGACGAGGTCGATGCTGGTATCGGCGGTCACACCGCCCGCGCTGTCGGCGAGCAGTTACGGATGCTGGCCGAAGGCCGGCAGATCGTCTGCATCACACACCTGCCGCAGGTCGCGTCGCTCGCTTCGCGGCATTTCTCGATCGAGAAGGACACGGCGGTCGAGCCCGCTCGCACCACGGTGCGGGCGCTGCGGGATTCGGAGATCGTCGACGAACTCACGCGTATGCTGGGCGCGGACGCGACCGACGAGCATGCTCAGCAGCATGCCCTCGACCTTCTCGCCGCCGCCTAATCTCTTCGGGCGCTCGAACGCTGTGACGCGCGCCGCGGGACTCGCCTGTGCAACCAGCACAGGCGTCGCCCTCGTCACACGTCACAGCGCCCGATGCATCCCGAAGTCCGCGACGGACTACTTACGCGGTTCGAGCTCCAGTGCGCAGCCATTAATGCAGTAACGCTTGCCGCCTGCCTCGTCAGGTCCGTCGTCAAAGACGTGCCCGAGATGTCCGTCACAACGCGCGCATCGCACCTCGGTGCGAGACATGCCGTAGCTCGTGTCCTCGTAGAGCGTGACGGCCTCGGCGATCATCGGATCGGTAAAGGACGGCCAGCCGGTTCCGGAGTCGAATTTGGTGTCGGATGGAAACAGCTCAGCGCCGCAGGCAGCGCACTTGTAGGTGCCCGGCGTCTTGTCATCCACGTACGGTCCGGTGAAGGCCGGCTCGGTGCCGTGGTTGCGGAGAATGTCGTACTGCTGCGGCGTCAGCTCCGCGCGCCATTCGTCGTCTGTCTTGGTGATCTTTTCCATGTTCTTCCGGTCTTTGCGGGACGGCCTAGGTTAGAGGCTCGGCGCTGTCCGCTCACGCGGCTACCGTGGTGTCGCCTACCCTCTGAAGGAGCAGACCTTTTCGTATGCCAGATGCCCCCCGCAAGACGCGTTACATCTTTGTTACCGGGGGCGTCGTGTCGTCACTTGGGAAAGGAATCGCTTCAGCGTCAATAGGGCGACTTCTTGTCTCACGCGGGTTCAGCGTCGGGCTGCAGAAGTTCGACCCGTATATCAACGTCGATCCGGGCACCATGTCGCCGTACCAGCACGGCGAGGTATTCGTCACCGAGGATGGCGCCGAGGCCGATCTCGACCTCGGTCACTACGAGCGCTTCACGTCCTCGAACACCACGCGCGCGTCGAACATCACCGCCGGCGGTATCTACGACGCCGTCATTCGCAAGGAACGGCGCGGCGACTACCTCGGCGGGACGGTGCAGGTCGTCCCTCACATCACCGACGAGATCAAGCACCGGATCTCGATCATCGGCGAGACCAATGATGTCGACTTCGTCATCTGCGAGGTTGGCGGGACCGTCGGCGACATCGAGTCGCTTCCGTTCCTCGAGGCCATCCGGCAGTTCCCGGTGGATGTCGGCCGCCGCCGCTGCATGTACGTGCATCTCACGCTCGTGCCCTACATCGGCCACGCCGGCGAGCTGAAGACCAAGCCGACCCAGCACTCGGTCAACGAGTTGCGGCGCATCGGCGTGCAGCCCGACATGCTGCTCCTGCGCTCGGAATCCGAACTCGGCGTCGACATCCGCAAGAAGATCGCGCTCTTCGCCTCGTTGCCTGTAGACGCCGTCATCTCGGCCAAGGATGTCGATTCGATCTACAAGGTCCCGATGTGGTTCCACGACCAAGGCGTCGACGACTTCATCATGGATCACTTCGGTATCGAGGAGGCCCCAGATGCGGACCTCGCGGGCTGGGCATCCACGATCTCCGCCGCCGACCATGCCGAGCAGACCGTGAGGATCGCGCTTGTCGGCAAGTACGTCGCGCTTGAGGACGCCTATATGTCGGTCGCTGAGGCACTCGGGCACGCGGCCGCAAAGCTCGGCTGCAAGATCGAGATCGAGTGGGTCGACTCCGAGACGCTTGAAACCGAGCAGCAGGCACTCGACCGTCTCGGCGATGTCGACGGGATCCTGATTCCGGGCGGCTTCGGCGGTCGTGGCATCGAGGGCAAGATCCTGGCGGCACAGACGGCGCGCGAGCACAAGATCCCGTTCCTCGGCATCTGCCTAGGCATGCAGATCGCGGTCGCCGAGTTCGCGCGCCACGTGGCCGGCATGCAGGGCGCCAACTCGACCGAGTTCGACGTCGAAACCGAATGGCCGGTCATCGATCTGTTGCCGGAGCAGAAAGAGGTCTCCGATCTCGGAGGCACGATGCGGCTCGGTGCCGATCCCGTCAAGTTGCATGAGGGCACGCGTGCCCGAGAGATCTACGGCGAGTCGGTGATCTATGAACGTCACCGGCATCGTTACGAGGTCTCCATCAGCCTGCGCCGCACGCTCGAACAGGCCGGGCTGGGCGTCTCGGGCACGTCCCCAGACGAGCGCCTCGTCGAACTGATCGAACTCGCCGATCATCCATTCTTCGTCGCCGCCCAGTTCCATCCTGAGTTCAAATCTCGTCCCGAGACACCTGCGCCGCTGTTCCACGGATTCGTGGCCGCGGCGCTCACAGGCGGCGGTCACGACACCGAGGTGCAGCACGCCGTGGAAGATTCGCCGGCCGCACGACACTAGGAGTGTGTTGATGCAGTCGACGCGCGCTTCAACGGGCTCTTAGTGTCACGTTTCGCTTCCGAGCTCGAACGCCGGCGTCTGAATGAGCTCTTCGCGGAGCTGTGTGCGATCTCATCGCCATCGCGCAACGAGCGCGCGGTCGCCGACCGTGTGGCCGCGGAGTTGCGTGCGCTGGGGCTTGAGGTAGCCGAGGATCAGGCCGGTGAGGCAATCGGTGCAAACGCCGGCAATCTGCTGGTCCGGATTCCTGGGCGTTCGGAGCGCACGATCATGCTTGCCGCGCATCTGGACACCGTCGACGATGACGGCATCTCGATCGAGCCGATCCTCGAGGAGGGCGTCTGGACCAACGCCAACGACACGATCCTCGGAGCCGACAACAAGGCCGCCGTCGCGGTCCTGTTGGCAGTCGCGCATCGGGTCGCGATCGAGGGCAGCCCGGTCGGTCTGGAGCTGCTCTTCACCGTCTGTGAGGAGGACGGACTGCAGGGGGCCGCCGCGTTCGATGTCACGCAGCTTCATTCCGAGTTCGGGTTCGTCTTTGACCATGCTTCGCCGATCGGTGAGGTGATCGTGGCGTCGCCGACCTACTTCTTCCTCGAAGCCGAGTTTCGTGGCAAGGCCGCGCACGCGGGGATTCGACCGGAGGCGGGCAGCAACGCGATCGTGGCCGCGGCGAAAGCGATCGAATCACTGCAGTGGGGGCGGATCGACCCGGAGACGACCGCCAACGTGGGCGGGATCGAAGGCGGTGGACCGTCGACGAACGTCGTCGCCGATCGCTGCGTCCTGCGGGCCGAGACGCGCTCGCTGGCGCCGGCACGAGCTGAGACGCAGCTGACCGAGATGATCGATCGCTGTCAAGACGCGGCCAACCGGCCGGAATGTTCGTGCGATCTGGATGTCACGACCCACAAGCACTTCGACGCGTACCGCCATGCCGCCAATGCGACCCAGGTGCTTGTCGCCGAGGCTGCGCTGCGCGAATGCGGCATCGAGCCACTGCGTGTGCAGACCGGCGGCGGCTCGGACGCCAACGCATTTGAGGCTGCAGGGTTTCCCTGTACGAATCTGGCGAACGGGACCGAGCGCAACCACGAGCCGACGGAGTCGGTCAGCGCCGCAGCGCTCGAGCAGATGCTGGATGTGACGTTCGCGCTGCTGCGCGTCGCCGCAGAGACCTAGCCCGACCCAGGGTGGCGCCGCTGCCAGTTCGCTTGCACGGTCGAGGATGCGGGGCCGCGGAGGCGAACACCGGGATATGGCAGTAGCCCACGCACCGGCAGACACGCGCTCCTACGAGTTTCACGTCCTCGATTTCCTCGCGTACCTCGAATTCGAGCGGCACCTGTCTCGAAACACGCTGGAGGCCTATCGGGCGGACCTGCTGCAGTTCGGCAAGTTTCTGGATAAAAGCGGCGCAGACGCGTTGACGGCCGGCCACGCCGAACTCTCCGCCTTTCTCGCCGAACTGGCGGAAGGCACCGGCGATCACAAGGCGGCCGCACCGGCGACGCTGCAACGCAAAGCCGCCTGTCTACGCTCGTTTTACCGCCACTTGCGCCGTGAGCAGGTCATCGAGCACGATCCGACGGCCGAACTGCGCTCACCGAAAAAGTCGGCCAAGCTGCCGAACGTTCTTTCCCGCGCCGAGGTGGCGAAGCTCCTGGAGGCGCCGAGCGGGACCACGCCGGCGGCACTCCGCGATCGTGCGCTTCTGGAACTGATGTACGCCTGCGGCCTACGCGCCTCGGAGGCGATCGGACTCGAGCTTTCCGATATCGACCTTGCAAATGGACTGCTGCGCGCCCGCGGCAAAGGCTCTAAGGAGCGCATGGTGCCCGTCGGCAGCCAGGCGATCAGCGCCCTGCGCCACTACCTCGAACGTGGTCGTCCTGAACTGCTGCGGCCCTCCGCGCGCTGGACCAACGGCGGTGGGCACGAGCCGCACATCTTTGTCAATCAGCGCGGCGGCGGCCTCACACGGCAGGGGCTCTACAAGATCGTGCAGCGGCATGCTGTCGCCGCTGGACTCGGGGAGAAGATGAGCCCGCACACGCTGCGGCACACCTTCGCGACCCACCTACTCGCCGGCGGCTGCGATCTCCGCGCGGTGCAGGAGATGCTCGGTCACGCGGACATCGCGACGACGCAGATCTACACGCACCTCTCAGCCGAGCGACTGCGCGACGCCTACCACTCGGCTCATCCACGAGCCGGCGGTGTCGGCCGCGCCGGTGTCGTGACCAACATCTGGGGCGGCCGCGACTGAGCCGCTGAAGGCGCTACGGTCGACCAACGGTGCCGGAGCTTCCTGAAGTAGAGACGATCAGATGCCACGTCGCGCCGGTGGTCGAGGGACAGGTCGTGGAGCGGATCGAGATCGCCGATCCACGCTGGTGTCAGCCGATCTCGGCGGTCGAGTTTCGTGACGCCGTCGAGGGGCGCCGCGTCCTGCAGCTCGGTCGACGCGGCAAATACCTGATCTGGGAACTCGAGGATGAGATCTTCGTCCTGATGCATCTGCGCATGACCGGGACACTGCTGATCGATCCACCGGCCGGGACGAAGTACGAGCGTGTCCGGATGAGCTTCTCCAACGGTCATCGTCTGCATTTCTGCGACCCGCGCCGTTTCGGGACGGGCGAGCTGGTGCTCGGAACACCAGAGCTGGAGCGGTTCTTCGCCGGTCGCCTCGGCGTCGAGCCACTCGGCGGTGAGTTGACGGGGGCTCGCCTGCGCGCTCTAGCTGCCGGCAGACGCGCGCCGGTGAAGGCCTTTCTGCTGGATCAGCGCAAGGTGGCCGGGATCGGGAACATCTATGCCGATGAAGCGCTTCACCGTGCGCGCATTCATCCGCTGCGGCCCGCAGGCTCCTTGAATCGCAACCAGTACGAACTGCTCGCTGGGACGATCCAGGATGCTCTGCGCGCGGGTCTCGCGGCTGGCGGCGCGTCGATCGACGATTTTCGCCATCCCGACGGCGTCCAGGGAGCGTTTCAGAACGAATTTCTCGTGCATCTACGCAAGGGCGAGCCGTGCCTCACGTGCGGAACGACGATCGTGAAGTTCTGGGCTGCGGGGCGCGGGACCTATGTCTGCGAGCGCTGTCAGCCGAAACCGCGGGCCGCGAAACGAGTGCTGCTGTAAGGCCTGGCAGTGGCCGCCTAGGCCGCTGCCGCGAGTTCCTTCCAGCGACCGGCTCTGTCGGCGACGACCACTTCTTCATAGCCGCCGATGACCTCGTCGTCGACGATCACCTGGGGGAAGGTCATCCGGCCGGTCTTGCGTACGAGCTCATCGCGCCCGTCCGGGTCCTTCGCAAGACTGATCTCCTCGAACTCCACGCCGCGCTTGGAGAGAAGCGCTTTGGCGTGGCTGCAGTACGGGCACGGCACTGTGGTGTACACGACGATCTTGGCAGCCATTACTTCAGAAACGATAGCGTTGCGCTGATGCCTCGCTCGATCAAGACCGAGGCCGTCGTCCTGCGTTCGATTCGCTATGGCGAAGCCGATCGCATCCTGCATCTCTATACGCCCGACCATGGACGCGTCGGCGCGATCGCCAAGGGCGTCCGTAAGACCAAGAGCCGTTTTGGCGGTCGCTTGGAGCCTTTTCACAGGGTCGGGCTGGTCCTGCATCAGGGCCGCTCGGATCTGCTCACCGTCACCGCGGTCGACACCGTGACTCCGCATCGGCAGCTGCACGCGAGCGCGGGTGCGGTCGATGCTGCCTCCCGTGCCTGCGACGCGGTGTCGCGGCTGTTTGAGCATGCCGATCCCCAGCGCGCCGTGTTTCACCTTCTCTGCAACGAACTTCAGCTGCTCGACGATCTCGCGCGTAACGATGTCGCGCAGCGTCTCGTGCTGCACGCAAACCAGATCGCCTTCCGGCTCAAGCTCCTGCTCGCCGCGGGCTTCACGCCGATGCTGTCGTCATGTGCGACCTGTGGCGAGGGCGATCGCATCGCGGGTTTCTCGGGAGCTGCCGGGGGAGTCGTGTGCGCGTCATGTGAAGCGGGCTCCTTCCCGCTGGGCGAGGAGGCCCACGCGTTCATGACGACCGCGCTCGGAGCGCCGCTGGCGAGCTCTCCACAGGCGTCCGAGCGCGCGCTGCGTCAAGCAGAACGCGCCGTGTCGGAGACGGTCGAGCACCATGCGCATACTCGGCTTCGCATGGCCACCGCAACGGCCTGACCGCTCCGCTTGTCGCGCTGCGACAATCGTCGTGTGTCCGCAAATGGAGTAACAGTCGCCGAATTCTCCGCGCGCCGGCGTGCGTTGGAGGAAGCACATCTGTCGCCGCTCGCCGCGCGTTCCTACCCGGCCGACCGGCGTGAACCGGAGGACGACTGCTCTGTACGGACGCCATTACAGCGTGACGTCGGGCGTGTCGTGCACTGCAAGGCCTTTCGGCGCCTCAAACACAAGACGCAGGTGTTCGTAGCACCGGAGGGCGATCACTACCGCACACGGCTCACGCACACTCTCGAGGTGACGCAGATCTCCCGCGCGGTCGCAAGGGCGCTCGCGCTCAACGAGGACCTCGTGGAGGCGATCGGGGTCGCCCACGACCTCGGGCATCCGCCGTTCGGGCACGTCGGCGAGGACGCGCTAGACCGCTGTCTGCAGAGCCGTTTTGACCGCGGGTTCCGCCACTACGAGCATTCCCTGCGGATTGTCGACGCACTAGAGCGCGACGGGCGCGGGCTCAATCTCAATGAGAACGTTCGTGACGGCATCCTGTGTCACTCGGGGCGGTCGCAGATCCCCAGGACGCTCGAAGGGCGCATCGTCCGGATCGTCGATCGCGTCGCCTACATTAACCACGACATCGATGACGCGATCCGCGCCGGGGCGCTCGAGGCATCTGCTCTGCCCAAGGAGGCGATCGCGGTGCTCGGCGATTCCGGTTCGCGGCGGATCGACAGGCTCGTCCATGACCTCGTCGAGCATTCGTCTGCGGCTGGCGACATCGTCCAGGGAGAAGCAGCGGGCGCGGCGATGGATCAGCTGCGTTCCTTCATGTTCGAACACGTCTATTTCTCCGAAGCCGCGCGCGAAGATCACGTCCGGATCGAGAGTGTGATCAAGACGCTGTTTGACCAC
>DATMIZ010000201.1:0-3774 GCA_035554055.1 Baekduia sp.
GCCAGGACCGTGCCCGTGAAGGCGAGAGACGCCTGCAGCGGCTTGGGCTTCGGAGGGGGCTCGTCCCAGACGAGCGAATGAATCAGCTGGATCGCCTTGGCACCCGAGAACCCAGCCCAGAGGAGGAGCGGCACGCCGACCAGGAAAAGCCACCAAGAGTCGGATTGAGTGGACCGTGCGGCGTCGCCGATCGCGTTGGTGACCGCCCCCGGCAGGCCGCCGCCCTCGACTGCGTCCTCAGTGTCCTTCGCATTGCTCAGGCCTAGCGCGCCTCCCACGATCAAGCCGAACGGCAGCAGCCACAAGAACAGCCGGTAGGCGAAACCGCCGGCGAGTACGCTCGCCGCGACACGCCGGTTTCGTTCCGCCGCTCGGAGCGGGACGGCGAGCGCCACGTGCCGTTCGCTTGCGCCCTTCGCGCCGGCCATCGCAGCTCGCAACTTGCCGGGCCCGCGACTGCTGCCGCCGGAGTCGGGGGAGTCCACCGAGTCCTGTTTGCCTGCAGTCCTCATTGCGGCTCGAGCCGGCTCGAATCGAGCACCTTTTGCATCGTCGGCTGGGCTCGGTCGGCCACCACTCTGAAAAACCCTCTCGCCCGAAGCCGGCCGACGGCGTCAACCACGATCACCGCTCCAAGCCCAGATCCCGAGTCTGGGAACCGAGCTCAGGTCTTGCATCACGACCGCCCCTCCGACGCCGGTTATCCAGGCTCCGCAGAAGCCTCGAGCGCCGAATGGGCTGCAGCGACCTTGGCCCGGCGGGCGCTCGTCAACTCCTGGACGAAGATCTGGATCGTCGCTGCGAGTGGAACTGCCGTCAGCGCACCAAGGACACCCAGAAGCGCGCCGAACAGCGTGACGGCGACGATGATGAAGAACCCAGAGAGATTGACGGCCTTGCCCTGGATCTTCGGAGTCAGAACGTTGTTCTCAACCTGCTGGTAGACGAGCAGGACGATCGCCATGATGATCGCCGCGGTCAGGCCTTCCTCGGCCCAGAGCGCGGGAACGAGGATGAAGCCGGCAATGGTGGCGCCGATGTTCGGGATCATGTCGAGCAGCCCGGCGATGACTGCCAGCCCGAGGGCGTAGCTCGACCCGAGCAGCCAGGCCGTGAGCCCCTGTGTCACCCCGGCGCACGCGGCAATCACGACGACGCCGATCGCCCAGCGCGAGATCGAGCTCGTCACGCGCTCCCACACCCCCAACCAGCGCTCGTCCTCCCCTGGCATGAGCACGCTCCCCAGCGCCCGTTTCAAGTTCGCGACATCGCTGAGCAGGAACAGGCAGATGAACAGGATCGTGAAGCAGGCGAGGAAGCTCGAAAAGAAACCACCTGCGATCCCGAGCACGGCCGAGATCGCGTCCGGCACCGACGACGAAACCTGCTCGGATCCGGACTGCACGTTCTCGGCGGCCCCAGTGTCTCCCAGCCCTGACAACTCGTCGGACGCGCGCAGCTGCTCGACCGTTGCCGGAAGGTCCTGCAAGAAGTCTCGAACGCCACCGACGAGGGGCACCAGGAACAAGAGCGCGATCACCAACACCGCGAGGGCAGTCCCGAGCACCGTCACGGTCGACGCCAGCCCCCGCGACATCCCCGTCTTTGCCATCACGTATCGGACCGGATACTCGAAGACGAGCGCGAGGAAGATCCCGACAAAGATGATCAAGAAGGTGTCGCCGATCGCCCAGAACGCCGCCAGCACTCCGGCCGCTGCAGCGACGAGCAGCACCGTTCGCATCGGCAGAAGCACCTCGACGCGCCGCGTCTGACTCAGCTGCACGCCGCCGTCCTGCTCGGGGGCGGTCTGGGCATTCACAGTCGACTGTGGGGTCACTTCTGGCGCCTCATCTCGTGACATCGACTATGAGCGCGGCGGCACCGGTGATCCTCATACCGATGGGGCTAATTCCGAGGTCGTCGCTCGTGATCCGAGCGAGGCTGCTCGGGCGACGAGCCCACCAGAGCGGCTTCGATTCGTTCGAGCCGTCGGTCGAGCTGACGGAACTGCTCGGCAGTCGGAGGCTCGACATTCGAACGCGACTTCTCGACGCGTGAGCGCGCCACGAACGTGCTCGTGATTGCGGCGGTGATGACGGTCAGAAAGCCGATCCCGAAGAACATGGTGAGCGCGGCGAGGAACCGGCCGGAAGCTGTCTGCGGCACGTTGTCGCCGTACCCGACCGTCGTGGTCGTCTGGACGGCCCACCAAAGTCCGGATCCAATCGACGGATAGTGGTCGCGGTCGGCGACCGTCATCAGGATCCCTGCCGCGAACGTGATCACGATCGTCGCAGTGGCGATCACGATCGCGGCCCCGCGCGGTGTCGTGGCGCGGTCTACCGCCCTGTCGAGCCGTCGTTCGAGTCTCGTCTCGCCAGACATCTCAAGCAGTCCGCGCTCGCCGGGTTCAGTTTCGCGTGCCACGACTCAATCGAGCACGTGGATGGTGAACGCGACCGCGAATCCAAGCGTCGTCAACACTCCGACCAGCTTGCCTCCGTGCTCGAACGCCTCGGGCATCATCGTGTCGGCGAGCATGGTGAGGATCGCGCCGGCCGCGAAGGCGAGGACGAAAGCGACGGTGTCCGGCGAGGAGTCCTGGAAGAAGCCGTAGCCGGCAAGCGAGGCGAGTCCCGAGATCAATGCGATCGCGATCCACATCCAGAGGATTCGCGACTTCCTCCAGCCGCTGCTGGCCAGCCCGGCGGTCGAAGAGATGGCTTCGGGCAGGTTGGAGATGAAGACTGCCGCGAGATAGGCAGCTCCCACGGCGCCGCCTTCGAAGATCGTGAGGCCGATCACCATCGACTCGGGGACCCCGTCGAGCACCGTTCCGAGCACGATCGAGAGCGGGGAGCCGCTTTCCTGGCCGCCGTCGGCGTCCTTCCGGTCACTGCCCCCCATGCGGTCGATCAGCCAATCGCCGCCGAAGAAGACGCCACAGCCGGCGAAGAGGCCCGCAACCACCCAGCCGTTACCGGATGATTTCTGTACCGCCTCCTCCACCAGGTCGAACGAGACCGCGCTGATCAGCACGCCGGCGCCGAACGCCATGATCAGCCCGATCATCCGCAAGCTGATCTGGAAACGCAGGGCGATAACCGCGCCGATCACGAGCGAGGACGCCGCGAGAGTCCCCCAGCCGAAGGACGCTGCCATCTAGCGCGTCACCTCCGAAACCTGCCTCGAGTGTTCACTTGAACGAGGCTGACCGACGCGCGAGTGCTGGACGTCGCCCAAACTGGGCGATTCGCTCGCTCGAGGCCGATCAGTTCAGCGACCGGTTTGTTGTCTTGGCGGACTCCGGACCTCCAATTCATACGATCCGGGCGAAGCGATCTCCATCGTCGGCAGCGACGGTTCCTCGTGACTCCAACGCATGACCGAGACCGCCACAGCCCATCCGTCGTCCGTACTGCCGTTTGACGACTCCTCCCGCCGCAAACGGCTCGCCAAGGTCGCCGGCTGGCTCGTCGGCATCGCGCTCCTCGTGTTCGTCCTGGGCCTGCTCGGAGTCGACGTGGTCGGCTGGCTGCAAGACCTCTGGGACGAGATCCGGGGTGTTCCGACCGGCTACATGGTCGGAGGACTCGTCTTCCAGACGGGTCAGACCGTCTTTGCCGGACTCTCCTACTACGGCATCCTGCGCGCTGCGTATCCGGGGCAGGTCGACTTCTGGCCGATCGTGACCGCCTACGCCGTCGGCGTGGCGATGAACAACTTCCTGCCGGCGAATATCGGCACGTTCGCGACACTGGTCATGTTCAC
>DATMIZ010000202.1:0-2503 GCA_035554055.1 Baekduia sp.
GACACGGCGGTCTCGTGCTCCAGCTCCGTGTAGGACAACTCTGGTCGGTCTGCCACCAGCGATCCATACCGGAACCCGGCGATCAACACATACACATCCGCCGCCGCGACCGCGTCCCGGCACACCTGCGCCGGCTTGCCATCCCGCGCCGGGAAATACGCCATGTCCGTCACCGCGTCCCCAGCCCGAGCCACCGCGTCCTGCGCCGCCGCGACGAACGACCGCCCCGCCGGGAACCGCCGCAACTCCGACGTGTGCGACAAGAACACGCGCCGCGGCGGCAGCTCACTGGGCATAACCCACAGCATCCCAGCCCTTACCGACCGCGAGAACACGAATTCGCAGGCCGATGGCCTGCCGCGCTCGCCCCGGCACCGGCCCGAGCACGGTGTCCCAACTGACTCAAGTGCGGCCGCGACCTCGGCGACCGCCTGGTTGGAGCCAGCCAACCCATCAGGGCACATGTGACGGCTCTGGGTGAGAATTGCAGGCCTGACCAGGCTCAGCGACCGGGCGAAACCAGGTGTCTGACCCAAGACATCGGTGACACAGCGGCATCGGGGAGACGGGTGACGGTTCCTCGCCGACTTCGCGGACACCGTAGCCCTTGGTCCGGGTGACCTCATTGGCGCTGGTTGTGGGGAATCACCGTGAGGGGTTCGCCGGCCTGGTCGTAGACGTGGAACTCGATCTCGTGCACGTCGATGTCGACCAGTGTGCCGGTGCGGAAGCCGACGCGTGGCTGCCCGCGGGCTGGGTGACGCCGTGGCCCGAGTCAGGCCGCTGCACCCGTAGCGCCGTAGTGACCCGCCGGCTGCTCGCCGAGTTCGTGCGTCGCCCGCAGCCGGCGGACGCCGCGGACCGGCTGGGGGTCCTGACCGAACGGAACGCGATGTCCTGCTCCGCCTCGGCCGAGGACTCTCTCCGGGAAGGTGGGACAGGAAGGCGTCAGCCGTCGTGAACGGCACCGGCCCTGCCGACCGGCCGATTGACGGAGACGGGGTGCGCGAGGACTGTGGTTAGCCACAACCCGGCAACGCCCGGCTCGCGGTCGTTGACGTCACTTTCATGCCGCTGACCGCCGCACATGCCGTATCTCGGCCGTACGAGGTCCCGGCTACACGGAGGGTGGAGACCGATCAATTTGCGGAATGCGCCGGCTACACGCCGAGTCGATCGACACCCTTTACAGACACGGATGATTGGAGCTCGCTATGGTCGAACAACTAGATCAATCGCGGATCTTGCAGATCGGTTCGGGGTTCTGGCCGTCAAAGGTGCTTCTTTCGGCCGTTGAGCTCGAGCTCTTCACCCGGCTCGCCAAGCGTGCGGCGACCAGTGCCAGCCTCGCACAGGATCTCGGCTTGGCCCCGCGCGCGGTCCCCGACTTCCCCGACGCCCTCGTCGCTCTCGGGCTCCTGGAACGCGACGGCGAGGGGGATGCGGCACTCTATCGCAACACCCCAGAGACCGCGGCCTTCCTCGACAATGCAAGCCCGAACTATATTGGCGGGATCCTCGAAATGATGAACGCGCGACTGTACCCCTTCTGGGGGGACCTCACAGAGGCGCTGCGGACCGGACTTCCCCAGAACGAGATGAAGCGGACGGGGAAGTCATTCTTCGAGGGACTGTACGAAGACCCGGCGCGGCTCGAACAGTTCATGCAGGCGATGGTGGGCACCTCGCTCGGCGGGTTCCGGGCACTGGCCGACGCGTTCGACTTCTCCAAGTACAACACCGTCTGCGACGTCGGCGGCGCCACCGGGCAACTGTCGGTCATCCTCGCCAATCGCCATCCCCATCTGCGATGCATTACGTTCGACCTTCCGGCCGTCGAGCCCATCGCGCAGCGAACAATCGACGCGGCCGGCCTGACCAACCGCGTCACCACAGCATCGGGCGACTTCTTCCGCGACCCGCTACCCGAGGCCGACATCATCACCATGAGCCTAGTCCTGCACGATTGGAACCTCGAACGCAAGATGCTGCTACTCGAGGCGGCGCACAGGGCCCTAAACGCAGGTGGTGCACTGATCGTCATCGAGAACATCGTCGACGACGCGCGTCGCGAGAACGCTTTTGGACTGCTCATGTCTCTGAACATGATCATCGAGCTGGGCGATGCATTCGACTTCACCGGCGCCGATCTCACCCGATGGTGCACCCAGGTTGGCTTCCAGAAGGTTGATATCGTGCCGCTGGCCGGACCGACAAGCGCTGGTATCGCATCCAAGTAGTAAGGATGGCGCACGACGGGCTGCATGCCTACCTGCGGAGACACTCCACGTCCCCGCTGGGACACCGCGCCGGCATTCCCCTCGCCCTACTCCAGCGGCTGCCCCCCATAGGGAATCAGCTCAAGACGCCATCATGGCGGACTTCTCGAAAGCGACCAGCAGATGTGGCGCGCGTTGTCCCGACGCTCGAAGCCACGCCGGGTCGGTGAAAGCTTCGCGCGGGAACCCGGCTCGGCTAGCGAAGTCGGAGCCGCGGGTCGAGG
>DATMIZ010000203.1:0-3966 GCA_035554055.1 Baekduia sp.
CTCGATGTCCTGGTGCGGGTGGAGCGGCCACTCGGCGCCGGCAATGATCCGGTCGTCGTTGAAGACGCGGAGGGCGCCAACGCCCATCTGCTCGGGGTCGCGATAGCGGTCGAAGGAGAAGTGCCAACGAGCATCGAACCAGCCGCTTCTCTCGTGCCAGATGGTGTCGGCCGGACGAACCGTCACCTGATCGGTGGAACTGTCTGCGGGCGTACTCCTTGCCATGACCCATTTCCTACTCTGCTTAGATCTCAACCGAAGGTGAAGCAAGACGCCTCGGCGCCGCTGCCGAGGAACTCGATCTCGAAGAGGCGCGGTACGACCGGGCCGGGTGGCCGAATCAACTGGTAGATACGTTCGTCGACCCAGCGTCCCGGGGCCCGCCTCGTCGAGGTCCCCGTCGTGGGCTACCCCGGGCGCCATGCCATGGAGGGAGCGAAGCGTCCTTGCGAGTCGCCGCCGCGCCCGCCGGCTCGACCACGCGCCCATGGATCTCCCGCGTCAGGTCGTGAATCTGCTGCGTGAGCGCCGTGTTGAGCTTCAGCTCCTGCTCCGACTCACTGAATTCATGGTCCGCCTTCGCCTGCTGGAAATGAGCCTGGCGGTTCTGGCCGATCAGCACGAACGTCGAGAGGAAGATTGCCTCGAGCGAGGCCACCAGCGCCAGCAACGGCCATGGGCTTCGCTCGACGAACAACATCCAACCGCCGAACAGCGCGAGGTGCAGGTACACGAACTGCATCGAGCCGACAAACGCCGTGATGCGGTCGGCAATCCGCAGCTGGGGATCCTGGGCGCGTTCGGCGTCGATCCGGACGACGACCGGATGGCGGGATAGGCTCACGCGGAACCTGCCGGCGCGATGAGGCGCCTGATGGTCGGAGTGGGCGTGTCTCCCTGATGCAGGGCGTACGCCGCCTGCAATTCCGCGAAATCCCCAACCGTAGTGCGTTGCCGGACGCTCTCCATCTCATCGAGCGAGTCGACGATGAATTCCTCGATCCACCGATCGGTGCCGTCGATGTCCTGGTAGAACCCCCACTCGGTCGCGCCATTACGCCGGCGAACGATACCCACTTCATTCATGCGCTCGATGAAGGTCGCGCGGTCGGCCTCCTTGATCGTGTACTCAAACATGACGAGCGCGCGCGTTCGCTCTGAATCGAGCGCCGAGCTCCACGTCAACTCCGGGAATCGCCCGTAGGGTATTAGCAACGCAGCGTCGCCCTTCGAGAGCTTCCACAACAGACCCACCGGGAGCGTCGCCAGGAGCGCTGCCGCGCCGATCAAGAGCTCCACGCGGACGCCGAGATGCTCGGCGACAAATCCCCAGATTGCGGCCGCCAACGCAATGGTTCCCTCGAAGACCATGCCGTAGATGGCTATCGCGCGACTCCGCACCCAGGACGGCACGTTCGTTTGCACCGTGACACCGAAACTGCTGATCGCCATCGTCCAAGCAAGGCCGACACCGAACATCACCGGGTACGCCACGGCGGGCGTCGGGGATAGCGAGATCGCCGCGACCCCGACGGCCACAGCGACCGTGCTGAGAGCGACGATCTTGTTCAGGCTCAGCACTGCGAGGATCCTGCTCATGAGGTACGCGCCGGTCACGGAGCCGAGCCCGAATGCCATCAGCCAGAGACCGAATCCCAGTGCATCGAAGCCGATGAGTCGGCGTCCGACCAACGGGACAACCGACCAGTAGGCCGTCCCGGCGAGCACGAACACGAACACTCGTCGCAGCGCAACCTGCATCGCCGGTTCGTTACGCGCAAAGCGCACGCCGGCGCGAACGGCTTGGAAGATCCCTTCCGCCGACAGCCGGGGGGCGGTGGAAGCCGTTGCCGGCCAAGCGAGCACCAGGAGGAAGGCGATCGAGAATCCGACGGCGCACAGCGCGAATGACAGCGTCGACCCACCCGCGGCAGAGAGGACAAGCCCGGCGAAAAGCGGGCCGACGCCCCTCGAGATGCTCACACCGAGGCCACCGAGCAGGACCACGGATGACCGCTGCTCCACGGGCGCCGTCTCGATGAGTGCGGTCTGCCACGCAGGTGCCCCCAACGCTAGGGCCGTGCCGTTGATGAGGACGAAGACGAGGAGGAGCGGCCCGCTCAGCAAGTCGGAGAACGAAAGAACCGCCAGGCCGACGTTCGCGACCGCCAGGGTTCCCTCGACGGCCAGCATGATCGAACGCCGGTTGAGCGTGTCCGCCAGGGCTCCCGACGGGAGGGCGAACACGAGCCCGGGAAGCATTGCCGCGGTCTGCAGCAGCGAGATGAGGAGGGGTGATGACGACAGGGACGTCATCACCCAACCGCTCGTCGTCTGAAACAGGCCCTGCGAGATGCTCGCCACGAGGAGCGCGCCCCAAAGCAGTCGGAAGGCCCGCGTCGCAAGCGGACTCCATAGCGAAGGCGCGGAGACCGTCGCCGCGGTAGCTGCCGTCTCTGCCGTTGAGGTCACAGAAGTGGCCTCACACGGCCAGCGGCGTTGCCGCCGGTTCGGTTGCCGTGGGTTGCGTCAAGGGGGGCGTGGCGGCGACCAGCGTCAGCGGCGGTGTGTCCGCCGAATAGCCAACGAGGAGCGCGCCGCCGTCGACGTCGATGACGCTGCCAGTGATGAAGCCGTTCTGCATCACCATCATCGCCGCATCGACAGCGTCCCGAGTCTCGCCCACTCGTCGCACCGGCAGCTCGGCCCGTGTCTTGGCAAAGAGTGCTTCGCGGTCAGCTTTGGAGATATGCAGCCAGGCCGGCGTATCGATCGTGCCGGGGCTGATGCAGTTGACTCGGATCGGCGCCAGCTCGAAGGCAAGGCCGCGAGCCATGGTCTCGAGAGCACTGTTGATCATCGAGACATTTGTCATGCCTGACCACGGCATGCGTGAAATCGAGCCCGAGAACAGGGTGAACGATCCCCCCGCCTTGATCCGCATGTGGAACGCCGTGTAATAGGCGCCCCAGAACTTGACCTCGAAGTTCTGCCGCTCCGTGCTGGTCGTCACCTTGCGGAAGTGGCCCCGCATGACGGCCTCGGCGCAGAAGACAACGTGATCGACTTCGCCGACCCGCTCGAACAGCGCCTTCACCTGTTCCTCGTCAGCGACATCGACAAGCTCGGTGACGACGGCGCTGCCGAACTTCTCCTTCACCGCCGCCAACTTCTCGGCCGTGTGGCTCGCGATCACGACGTCGGCGCCGAGTGCAAGGGAGCTCGCAGCAATCCCCTCGCCGATACCGGTCGATCCACCGATGACCAGGACCTTCATGGTGCTCATGGAAATCTCCTCTCTCAGGACCCTTCAAAGGGACGAGCAGTCACAGCCCATTCCCCAAAACTCCGCAAAGTGGGATGCGCCCACGGCGGCGCCACGGGCCGCCGATGCGGGCCGCCTCGGCCGGACCGGGACACCGGCCCCAGCGGCATTGCGGACGTCGAGCGGCGCCCCATAGCCGCCGTACACCGCGACCGGCGACCACTCGGGCAGGACGGGCAGCGCAGACGGCTGCAGCGAGGCGAACTCGGCAGCTGCGTGAACCACCCTCCCGTCGACAACCGTGAGGACGGACTCGATGTCCTTGATCGCCTCTTCGGCTACCGCGAAGTAGTCGTCGGAGAGAACCGCCAGATCTGCAAACTGGCCAACGGCCAGAGCTCCCTTCCGGCCGCTGTCGCCGGAGAACCAGCTGCTCCCCACCGTGTAAAGCTCCAGCGCTTCCTGCCGGTCCAGCCGATTCGCATCGGACCACAACGCCGTGCCGGCGATCGTTCTTCCTGAAACGAGCCAGTACAGCGCCAACCACGGGTTGTAGCTCGAGACGCGGGTCGCGTCGGTGCCGGCGCCGACCGGGATGCCGAGGTCGAGCATGCGGCGGATGGGCGGCGTCCGGTTCGTTGCCTCCGGGCCATAGCGAGCGAGGAAATACTCGCCCTGGAAGGCCATCCGATCCTGGATCG
>DATMIZ010000204.1:0-12246 GCA_035554055.1 Baekduia sp.
GCAAAAAGTTCGGGACGGGTGCCGGGATATTCGGGGCCGGCGGCGTGATCGGACTGTTGTCGTTGGCGGCGCTCACGACTGCCGTCATCGCGCTGCTGGCAACCGCGATGGACACCTGGATCGCTGCTCTGATCGTTGCCGTTGTCTATGCGGCTGTCGCGGCCGGCGCCGCGCTGGCGGGTCGTCGGCAGATCGAAAAAGCAGGTCCGTTGGCACCCGAAGCGACAATCAAAAGCACGGAGGAGGACCTAAAATGGGCAAAGACCCAAGCACAATCAGGCAGGAGATAGAGACGACCCGCGGTGAAATGGGCGACACCGTCGAGGCGTTGGCCCACAAGACCGACATCAGCGGTCGCGCGATGGAGAAGCTCGACTCCGCCAAGCATGCGATCACCGGCGCCGCCCCGAACGCGGACCAGATCAAGGGCGGGACGCGGCGTGTCGCAGCGGTGGCACATGACAATCCGCTGGGGATGGTCGCCGGAGCGGCGGCAGTCGGATTCCTCGCCGGAATGGCGCTGCCTTCGACGAAGATCGAGGATGAGCGGTTGGGGCCGGTCGCGGATCGCGTGAAGGAGACCGCGATGGAGACCGGGCAGGAGGCTCTCGATCGCGGCAAGGAGGTGGCCGAGAGCGCGATGGAGACCTTGAAGGAGGAGGGGCTCGAGCAGGCCAAGGAGATGCGCGACAGCGCGGTCTCAAACGCGCAGTCGACGAGCCCGCAGATGTGAGTGCCGGACCGGACGGCGCCACCGTCGTCCGGTCCGCTGCGTCTATCGCCAAAGACGACAAGTCCCGATAGCTTCCTTGCGTGGGTATCGGCATAGATCTGCTGGAAATCGAGCGGCTGCGCGCGGCGCTGGAGCGCAGGCCTCGCCTCGCCGAGCGCCTGTTCACCGATGCCGAGCGCCGATATTCCGAAGGCAAGGCCAACCCTGCGCAGCATCTCGCTGCGCGCTTCTGCGCCAAGGAGGCTGTCGCCAAAGCGCTCTCATTGGAGGCCTGGAGCTGGCGTGACATCGAGGTCATCGCCACCGCGGGTGCGCCGCAGATCGCGCTGCACGGCAAGCTGGCGGCGGGCAATCCTGAGATCGAACTGTCGCTGACCCACACGGACACGACGGCCGGAGCGGTGGCGATCACGCGGTGACTCGCGCGGCCTGGCTCGCTCCACTGCCCGACGCCGCACAGATGCGCGCGCTCGACGCGTGGGCGATCGGCGAACAGGACATCGCCTCGCTGGACCTCATGGAGCGGGCCGGCCTGGGGCTGACGAGCGTCGCGGACGATGTGCTGGCCGATAGCCCGGTGGCGATCATCTGCGGCAGCGGCAACAACGGCGGCGACGGCTACGTGGCAGCACGGCTCTGGCTGGAACACGGGCGCGCGGTGCGCGTGCTCAGCGTCGGCGCGCCGAAGTCCCCCGACGCACGCGCGAACGCGGCGCGTCTGCCGGACGGCGTGTGCGAGACGTTCGCACCACGAGGACTGGAAGGCGTCGGGCTGGTGGTCGATGCGCTCCTCGGCACAGGCGCCAGCGGTGCTCCAACGGGTGCACATGAGGCGGCGATCGATGCGATGAACGCCAGCGGCGCTGCGATCGTCTCCGCCGACATACCGTCGGGCGTCGACGCATCCTCGGGAGAGACGCCCGGGGCGGCCGTCCGGGCGACGGCGACCGCCACCTTCGCGGCGTCGAAGGCTGGACTGTGGATCGCGCCCGGTAAGCAGCACGCCGGTGTCGTGCACGTGATCGACATCGGGGTACCGCGCGGCGCGCCGATCGATCCTGAGATCGGGCTGATCACAGCCGCCGTGCTCAACACCCTTCCCGTCCGGACGTCCACGTCGACGAAGTTCAGCTCGGGACGAGTGTCGATCGCGGGCGCATCGCGCGGCCTCACGGGTGCGGTGTGCCTGGCGGCGCAGGCGGCGGCGCGCGCCGGAGCCGGTTACGTCACTGCGCTCGTGCCGACGACGCTCGAAAACATCTTCGAGATCAAGCTCACCGAGCAGATGACGGTCGGGCTCCCCGAGGACGCGGGGGCGCTCGGCCCCAAAGCGGCGGCAGTCGTCGTCGAGAAGGCCGAGCGCGGAGCGCTGGTATTGGGCCCCGGCGCGGGTTCCGAGGCTGGTGCGTTCGTAAGAGACGTGGCGGCGGCGGCCACCGTCCCGCTGGTGCTGGACGCCGATGGCCTCAACGCACACGCGGGCAAGCTCGCGACACTTGCGGATCGCGGTGCGCCGACGATCCTGACGCCGCACGCGGGAGAACTCGCGCGGCTGCTGGAGACAGAGCCCGAGGCCATCGCCGCCCGCCGCCTGCATCACGCGCGGCTGGCGGCCCGAGTCGCCGATGCGATCGTGGTGCTCAAGGGCGATGACACGATCGTCGCAACTCCCGATGGCCGAGCCGCGATCAGTGCCGGCGGCTGTCCTGCTCTTGCGACAGCCGGGACGGGCGACGTACTCAGCGGCACGATTGGCGCGCTGCTCGCCGGCGGCGCCGAGCCGTTCCTGGCGGCCTGCGCCGGCGTGTTCATCCACGCCGAAGCCGGGCGGTTGGCCGCCCGCCGGGTCGGGAGCGCCGGCGGCGTGACCGCCTCCGATGTCATCGAATGCCTGCCGCGCGCCGCCGTCCGCACGAGCGCCGGGTAGGCTGACTGCCATGCCAGCGACCGTCGCAGACATCATGGATCCCGATGCACCAGTCGTGCGCGAGAGCGCGCCGGTCGAGGAGGTCGTCGAGGTCTTCAAGGAGACGGCGGTCGGCGGACTGCCGGTTGTCAACGAGGGCGGACGCTGCGTCGGCTTCATCACCGAGGACGACCTCATCATCGACGACCCCTCCGGCGATCTGCACATCCCGCACTACATCGAGCTGTTCGGTGGCCTCATCTTCCTTGAGTCGCTCAAGCACTACGAGGACCGCGTCCGCAAGGCGGCCGCCTACAGCGCACGCGATCTGATGAGCGAGGATCCGGTCACCGTCGACGCCGGTGCGAGCGTGCGCGAAGCCGCCAAGATCATGTCGTCCAAGCATCACAACCGTCTGCCTGTGACCGAGCACGGTCGCTGTATCGGGCTCGTCACTCGCGCGGACGTGCTGACTGCACTCACCGCGGAGGACTAAGTGAGACGGGCCACCGCGCGGGTCAGTGCTGGGGCTATCGAGCGCAACGCGAGGCGGATGAAGCAGGCGGCCGGTGGCGCCGACCTGTGTGCGGTCGTCAAGGCCGATGGCTACGGCCACGGGATTGCGACTGCCCTGCGTGCCGCGCGCGCGGGCGGCGCGAGGATGCTCGCCGTCGCGTCTGCGGGAGAGGCGGCAGCGGTGCGCGCAGCCGGCGACACGGGCCCGCTGCTGATCCTCGGCGCGCTCGCCGGCAGCGGTGAGATTCGGGAGGCGCTCGCCGCCGATGCCGAGGTCGCATGCTGGGATCCGGACTTTGCGCGCATGCTTCCTGACAACGCGCGTGTCCACGTGAAACTCGACACCGGTCTCGGCCGACTCGGCACGCGCGATCCGCGGCTCGCGACCGAGATTGCGGAGGGTCTCGCGCGACGCGGGGCGCTGGCGGGACTCTGGACGCATTTCGCCACCGCTGACGAACCCGGCGACGAGTTCTTCGGCGAGCAGCTCATGCGTTTCAAGGACTGGGTTACGCCCCTTCGCGAGCAGCATCCGACGGCCACCGTCCACGCGGCCAACAGCGCGGCCACGCTGCGTGACTCCGCAAGCCATTTCGACATGGTCCGCAGCGGCGTCGCCCTGTACGGGCTCGATCCGTTCGGGACGGATCCCGCCACCCAGCAGCTCGAGCCCGCCTTGACGCTCACGTCGTACGTGGCGGCGCTCAAGCTGGCCCAACCAGGCGACTCGACGGGCTACGGCCGGCGCTTCGTCGCCACCGAACCGACGATGGTCGCGACGGTCCCGATCGGCTACGGCGACGGCGTGCGACGCGGCTTGAGCGATAACTGCGAGGTCCTGATCGGCGGACGCAGGCGCGCTCTGCTCGGCACGGTGTCGATGGACAACATCACGGTGCAAGGTGACGGCTGCGCGCTTGGCGACGAAGTTGTGCTGCTCGGCGCCCAAGGCACCGAGCGAGTGCTCGCCGAGGAGTGGGCTCGTCGCCTGCAGACGATCAACTACGAAGTGACCTGCGGTATCTCGGCGCGAGTGCAGCGGGAGCCTGACGCGGCGTGAACGAGGCCCTGGACGCCGCCCGCGTGGCGCTTGTAGACGAACAGGCCTGGCTCGTCGGGGGGGCGGTCCGGGACCGGCTGCTCGGCCGCGAAGTAACAGACATCGACATCGCCGTCGCCGGCGATCCGCGTGCCGCGGCCAGGCGTGTCTCGGTCGAGGCCGGTGGGCCGGCGTTCGAGCTGTCCGATCAGTTCGGTGCCTGGCGCGTGGCGTCACGCGACGGCCGCTGGCAGATCGACGTCATGACCCTGCAGGGCGGGTCGATCGAGGAGGATCTCGCACGGCGCGATTTCACCATCAATGCGATGGCTGAGCCGCTTGGGGGAGGTCCGTTGCTCGATCCCCATGATGGCGTCGCGGACCTGGAGCGGAGGCTGTTGCGGGTCGTTGCGCCGCGTGCCTTCGACGATGACCCGTTACGTGTGCTGCGCCTCGCTCGCTTCGCCTGCGAGCTCGGACTGCAAGCCGACCCGGAGACGGTGGCGCAGGCCCGCGAGCGCGCCGATCGCGTTCCGGCGGTCGCAGGCGAACGGATCTTCGCGGAACTGCGGCGCGTGGTCGGCGCCGATGCTGTCATCGCCGGTCTGGAGCTGATGGAGAGTCTTGGCCTGACGGCATCGCTGCTGCCCGAATTCGCGGCGCTGCGCGGTGTCGAGCAGAATCGCTACCACCACCTCGATGTCCTCAGCCACACGCTCGCCGTGCTCGAGAACGTCGTCGCAATGCAGGCCGATCCGGGTGCCGTGCTCGGTGACGAGTTCGCGGCGCCGGTGAAGGCTTGGCTCGCGCAGCCCTTCGCCGATGAGCTGACGCGCGGTACCGCCCTGCGGTTTGGCGCGATGTTCCACGACATCGCCAAGCCTGCGACACAGGCCCATCACGATGACGGCACCGTGCTCGGCTTCCCTGGCCACGCCGATGAGGGCGCGCGCGTCAGTCGTGCGATCCTCGCGCGTTGCAAGACGTCAGAGCGGCTGCGCGCACACGTCGCAGCTTTGGCCCGCCATCATCTGGATGCCGGCTATCTGGTCAGCGATGAGCCGCTGAGCCGCCGGGCGATCCATCGCTATCTGATGGCCAGCGGGGACGTCGCCGTCGACGTGACGCTGCTCTCGATCGCCGATCGGCTGGCAACTCGCGGGCGCAACGCCGACGCGGCGATCACCAAGCACCTCGAGGTCGCCCGCACGTTGCTCGGGGCTGCGATCGAGTACCAGGAGGCGGGTCCGGCGCCGGCGCTGATCCGCGGCGACGATCTGGCCGCGGAACTCGGCATTGCGCTTGGGCCTGAGGTCGGACGTCTACTCGCTGCGCTCGCCGAAGCGCAGTACGCCGACGAGATCCGGACGCGCGACGACGCCATCGCCTATGCCCGGGGGCTGCTCGGAGCCTGAGCGTGGGGTCGGGCGCGCCGCCGGACGCGGTTCGCGGCGCCGGTGCGCCCACGCGATCGCGGGCTTCTCGATCAACAGCCAGCTCGCTGTCGCAAGGACGCCCGTGATCGCGGTGACGAGTGCGTATGCCGCGACGAGTCCGCCGTCGGGCCAGTGGCCGTTGATGCGCAGCCAGACGATCACCGGGAAGTGCCAGAGGTACAGCCCGTAGGACGCCTTGCCGAGCAGTCGTACCGGCGCGAGGTCCAGGAGTCGGGGCGCGGACGCGATGATGAGCGCGAAGCCGATTCCGGCGGGCACGTCCTTGACCCAGTGCTCGACGGGCGCGTTCACTTGGATGTGCCAGGCGGCGTCGGCGGCGACGAGCGCACAGCCCGGGATCGCCAGCCATCCCGGTGCCGTGCGCTTGTGCCAGATGACTGCAGCGGCCATGCCGAACCCGAAATAGGGCAGCTGGGACATCAGTGACGCGGTGACGATCCGCTCCGCGTCGGTGATCTCCGCCCAGGTGTTGAAGGCGGCGCCCACGGCGACGATCACGAGGCAGGCGACGATCTGACGCGTGGCGCTCATGCCGCGTCTGCGCAGCAGCCAGCCGAACAGCGGCAGCAGCAGATAGAACGCGACCTCCACGCCGAGGGACCACATCGGCGGGTCGAGGAGAAAGAGTGAGTCTGGGTCCTGGTTTTGAGCGAAGACGAGGAACAGGGGGATGTGGTCGACCGGCGGCATCATCCGGTTGCCCGTGCCCCAGAGGACGATCAGAGAGCCGATCAGCGCCGCCCAGTAGCCGGGCAGGATGCGCCCGGCACGGTGGCGCAGGTATGTCCAGACGTCAGGGCCTTGCCCCGTCCTCGACTGCCTGAGCCAAGGCTGAATGAGCAGGAAACCGGACAGGACGAAGAACATCGGCAGCGCCAGCCGGAGCTCACTGATGATGTTGTCGGTGGCCGTCTTGGCCGGCTTGCCGGCGTCGGCGTAGGTGAAGATCCAGACGTGCAGCAGGATCACGCCAAGCGCTCCGACGCCGCGCAGCCCGTCGAGCCCTGCGTATCGGCGTCGGGTGCTCTCGCCGTCAGATGGCATCGAACGCTACTTCCACGAATACGCTTTGTTTATGCCAGGCGATCCTGAATGTCTGTTCTGCAAGTTGGCGCGGGGCGAGATACCCGCCGCGATCGTAGATCAGGACGAGCACAGCGTGGTGTTTTTGGACATCGCCCCCGCCAACCGGGGCCATCTCCTCGTGATTCCACGTGAGCATTCGGCCGATATCCACGAGATCGACGCCGCCGGTCTCGCGCGCCTGCACCAGACCGCTCAGCGGATGGCGGCGCGGCTTGTGCAGCGCTTGGGCTGCGACGGCGTGAACATCCTGCAGTCCAGCGGCGCCGCGGCATGGCAATCGGTGTTTCACTTTCACATCCACGTGATCCCGCGGTACGCCGGCGATCCGCTTGTGCTGCCGTGGCAACCGCATGCCGCGGACCCCGCGGAGATCGAAGCCGTCGCCCGGGAACTTGGCTAAGACGTCGTTGTAGAGCCGATGACGGCATTGTGAGCGTCTGCTAACAGTCGTTCACAAACCCAGCGCGGCAGCGATCCCGTCACGTAGATTGCCGCACGCATGCCTGGGCGACATTGATCGCACAATGCACGACGAATGTCGCCCAGGTACGTTTCAAAGCGGCGCGCGGCACGAAAATACCCGCAACTTCGCGCCTTAACCGTGTTGAATCATCTGATGACCGCTCGTAAGAAGATGCTCGCCGCCGTGATGGCCGGCGGGGCCCTCGTATTCCCGACTGTCGCGCTCGCCGACGTTTTCTCCGTCGGAGTAGACCCAGCGGGTCTCGCGCCTGCCTGTCCGGCCGACTGCGTCGTACTGGCGAAGGTGACGGGTTACCAGGCCAAGTCCGGCACCACCAAGGGGCCGATGATCGTCCCTCAGAGCGGGCGGATCGTCGCCTGGTCGATCACGCTGGGCAAGCCGACGGCGGAGCAGCGGAAGTTCTTCGAGGAGGATTCCGGTCTTGGCGAGGCGACCGCGAACTTCACCGTGCTGCGCGCCAAGAAGAAACTGATGAGCAGCGTCGTCCAACAGGGGCCGACGGTGAAGCTCACGAAGTACTTCGGCAAGACCGTGCAGTTCCCGCTCACGCGCACGATCTCGGTCAAGAAGGGCCAAGTAATCGCACTGACGACACCGTCGTGGGTGCCTGTGATGGCGGTCAAGCAGCCAAACTCGACGTCCTGGCGCGCGAGCCGTGGCAAGGGCAAGTGCGAGGACACCACCGGCAAGGACTACTCACAGACGACGATCGGCACCACAGTCCAGTACCGCTGCCTCTATCGAGGAGTGCAGCTGCTCTATGGGGTCACGATCGTCAGCAACCCGACGGCCGCGGCACCGTAGGACCTACTTGACCGTCAGCGTTCCCTCCATCCCGGCTTGGCGGTGGCCGGGAATGCTGCAGTAGTAGTCGTACTTGCCGGCAGTGAAGTTGGCTTTGAACTCCGACACGCCGCCGTCCTTGACTTCCTGACCGTTGCCCTTGCCGTCGATCACGATGTCGTGCAAGACGGAAGATTTGTTCGGGCTACGAACGGTCAGAGACCCGACCGGCGCCGTTGCGAGCTTCGTTACGAACGCGAGCTGACCCGTTGGGTCGGCGGCTATGCTGAGCACCCCGTCCTTCGCCGCTACGGGCTTGCCGTCGCCGGCCGCCTTGACGGCCGTCGCGAGCAGGCCTTCGTCCTTGCCGCCCGCGGCCGCGACCATCGCGACGTAGGCCGCGACATCGTGCGCCGAGTCGCCCGTGACGAGCTTGGCCGGCATCCGGACACAGTCAGGTTCGCAGGCGCGCGTGCCGACCGACGGATGCAGGATCTGCTTGTAGACAGCGCCTTGGATGGCGGTTTCGCCAAAGCCTTCCTGCCGGGCCTGCTGGAAGGCTTCGTCCAGATTTGGACCCTGGGTGCCCTTTGTGCCCGCTCTGGCGAGCATGTGACAGGCGCCGCACTTCTGCACGAACAGCTGCTTGCCGGCGATCCTGTCGGGATCGTTCTCGCCCGCTGAGCAGGCGCTCAGCAAAGCGGATCCGGCCACCGCCAGGATGACCAGGCCAAGCAGTCGAGTGTGCCGTTTCAGAACTCTCTCCATGAGGCTGTGATCCTATCCTGCGCGCCTCCCGGAGGGAGCGCAACGATGCTGTGGGGACGCGTGGAAGCGTGCTGGCTGATGCGCCCGATATCCTGCGGGGCGTGAGCACCCTTCAGCGTTATCGGCTGCGTACACCGTCGACCGGTCGCGAGATCGTCATCGAAGCCGAGCCGGGCAAGATCTACACCGATCGCGAAACGGGCGAGCCGCTCGAGGTCCTCGGCAGGGTGCTGCCGTTGGCACCGTCGACCTCCAAGCTGCCGTGGGCAGTGGAGAACCTCCGCTGCTGTCCGTGGTGCGACTCGTTCGCCCAGCGCGATCTCAACGACTGCCCGACCTGCGGCCGCCGGATGGGACCGATCGAATCTTGAGCCTGCAGCGGCTGACAGCGCTTCTGGCAGGTTGCGCACTCGCCGTCGGGCTGGCCGCTTGCGGTGGCGGCAACGATGATGTCGCCGACATCGTCCCGAAGACCACTCCTGATCTGAAGGCGCCGCTGACGACGAGCCTTCCGGCAGTGACTCAGTCGACGACGCAGACGAATGCGACTCCGACGGGAACGACCGGCACGGCGACGCCGACGGACACCACGCCACAGACGGGCACGACGACCCCCCAGACGGGCACGACCCCGCAGACCGGTGGCGGCACCTCGACAGGTGGCGGCACCAGCCCGAATACGAGCACGGGCACCAGCACCGCCGACGGCTCCGGAGGGTTCACACCCTTCTGTGCCGATCAGCCAGGCGCCTGCTGAGCTTTCTCGGGCTGGCATTGGTTATGCCCGGTATGCGGGAATAGGTTCGGCCAGGTTGGTCTGTTGGTTGGTTGCGCCGGTCACGCGTTCGTCCGTCCACGTGAAGGGGTGGCATTGGTTGTTCCCGGCATGCGGGAATAAGTTCGGCCAGGTTGGTCTGTGGGTTGCGTCGGTCGCGCTTTCGTCCGTCCGGCACCGATCCCACCCGCCCGCCGATCGTGCCGGCCGGACGAACGCGCGCCCGGCTCTCACCAGGCGGATGAGCCTGACGAACGCGCGCCCGGCATTCGCCCCTCGCGCGAGGCCGACCCCTCATCGTGGGCGACATCGCCCCCAAATACTGGGTGCAATGTCGCCCACGGTGACGAAGCGTCGGGGGCGGCCGTCACTGCCTCTTTCCTCGCTGATCCGCGCCCGCGAAATGCATCCGTCCCGCAGCGCCGTACGCACGCTCTGAGCGAGCTCTCGAGTCCTAAAGCAGCGCGCGGGCGCCGAGCACGACGACCATTGCGACGAAGGCAATCGCGATGGTCCACAGCAGCACGTTGAACATCGCCGCCTCGTGTCTGAGCGGGTCAAGCGCCCGATCCCACCATGGCCGGGGGTCAGGCCGATCGTCTGGATCGGTCATTGCGGGATCCGTCAGAGGAGGTAGACGGTGCAGTAGACGACGATCCACATCGCGTCGACGAAGTGCCAATAGATCCCTGGGATCTCTACACCCTTGTGGGACTCTTGCGAGTAGTGCCCGCGGTACGCGCGGATCGCGACCATCGCGAGCAGCGTGAGGCCGATGAAGACGTGGGCGCCGTGCAGGCCGGTGAGCCCGTAGAAGACCGATCCGTACGCGTGATCCTGGGGCGAAAAGCCGACATGGACGTACTCGTTGATCTGGATGAAGAGGAAGGTCGCGCCGAGGAGGAACGTGGCGACCATCCCGACCCTCAACTGCCGGTGATTGCCGCGCTTGATGCCGGTCTCGGCCCAGTGCAGCGTGAATGAGGAGCTGACGAGGATCGCCGTATTGAGTCCCGCGACGAGCTTCGGCAGGTCGACACCATCGATCGGGAACCAGGCGCCGTTGTCCGACACCACGCGAATGAAGAAGTACGCGGTGAAGAAGGCCCCGAAGACCATGATCTCCGAGATGATGAAAAGCAACATCCCGAGCAGCGGCGGCTCGACGCGAGAAGACTGGTTCGCAGCCGGCGGGCCGTGGTGCTCGTGAGCATGTGCAATCGCTGCGGCTTCCATGTCTCAGGCAGCCGCCTTCGTGTTCTCCGGCGCTTCGACGTGGACGACCGGCTTGCCGGTCGCCTTACGGACTCGCTCGACCAGGTCGGCGCGCAGCCAGCCTGAGCGGGTTGCCGGCAACGTCGAGATGACGATGTCGTCGAAGCGGAAGAGGTCGTTGGCATTCAAAGCGGCGGTGTAGGGGTCTGGATCGCCGATCATGCCGGCGGCGACCAGCCCGCTGGCGACGAGGCGGTCGACGACCTGCGCCATCCGCGCGCGTGCGCGTGCCGCGGCGCTTGCGTTGGCGCCCTCCTGTGGAACGACCACGATGAAGAGCGCCGGCTTGTCACCGGCGGCCTTCTGCTGCAGGTGCTTGAGCAGTTCGTCTCCCGAAGCGGTCTTCGCTGCAAGCACGAGGGTGACGTCGAATGGGATGCCGACGGCATCGATGTCCTGCTCGATGTGGGTCACCGGCAGGCGCGTCGCATCCTCGATCCGCTCGATGAGATCACGGCGCAACCACCCTGAGGCCTGCGCCGGCAGCGTCGAGACGATGATCTCGTCCGGGTGATGTTCGGCGACGGCGTCGAGCGTCGCCGTGTATGGATCGGGATCGCCGATCTCGCCGATGACGTCGAGGCCTTCTTCGCGCATGAAGCGGCGCGCGAGGTCGATCCGTACCTTTGCGGCGTCCACCACGGAGTCGTCGTAGATGACGTTGCCGTGCTTTGGATTCTTGCGCGGCACGCAGAGGATCAGGCGCGTCGTCGCGTCTGCCTTCTGCTTGACGGTCTCGAGCAGCTTCGCGCCCGCGAGCGTCTCGTTGGCGACTACAAGGATCGTTGCCATCGTCAGCGGTGTCCTTTCGGCTCGACGTTCATGCGTGCTCCTTGACCGGCTGGGTCACTTCGGCGCCCTTCTTGAAGATGCCGTGCACGGCGCCGGGAACGCCGTACTCGTACGGACCACCGACGACGGTCGGGATCTCGTCGAAGTTGTACAGGGGCGGCGGCGACGAGACCTGCCACTCCAGCGTCAGCGCCTTCCACGGGTTCGCCGCAGCGCGCGGGCCGCCACGCCAGCTGGCGATCATGTTGTAGAGGAAGATCAGCGTCGAAAGCCCGAGCGCGAAGGACGCGAGCGAGATCATCAGGTTCATGCCGGCGAACTGCTCGGAATAGTCGGCGACGCGGCGGGGCATGCCCTGCACGCCGATGACGTGCATCGGTGCAAACGTGATGTTGAAGAAGATGAACGTGCACCAGAAGTGGATCTTGCCCAGGCGTTCGTCGAACATTCGCCCGGTCATCTTCGGGAACCAGTAGTACACGCCGGCGTAGATAGTCAGCAGCGAGCCGCCGAAGAGCACGTAGTGGATGTGCGCGACGATGAAATACGTGTCCGACACGTGAATGTCCAGTGGAACCATCGCGAGCATCACACCGGAGATGCCGCCGAGCGTGAACATCGTCAAAAAGCAC
>DATMIZ010000205.1:0-2808 GCA_035554055.1 Baekduia sp.
TCCTGAAGGTCCTGCGTCCGCAGACCCGACGTGCTGCCCAGCCCGGCGCTTGGCAACAGGTCGAGCGTTGGGCCGACAGCTGGCGACTCGGGGGTACGCCGGAACATAGAGCGACCGTACCTCCCGAGCTCGCGACTCTCATCGTCCCGATGGGATGGTTTCGCAGATCGAGCGTCCGGGACGATGACGTTGGCGGCCGCGACCTGGCGCGCGCCTCGATTCATGCCATCGGGACGATGACTGTGCAGTGGTCGCGGACGAATCTTCGGTCCATGACTTCCAGCGATGCCCCCAGCCTCCCGAGAAGCGAGCCCGAGTTTCGCGCCCAGCGACTCGGCTACGCGCTGCGCAGCCTCGCCGCCGATCTGGTCGACGAGCGCCACAAGGTCGTCGAGCTACGCCGGGAGGTCGCCGAGCTGAGAGCGCGGCTCGAGTCCCTCAAGGAGGCACATCCTGGCTCCGGCGCCTGGTCGAACCCCGCCGACCCAGAGCCGGGTTTACACCGCGCGCGCCCGGTGCGCTGATGCTCCTCTTCGTTTGTGGAGTTCATCCCGTTTGGGCGATGTCACGGGATGACCTGGACGAAATGATGGCCGTGACACCGAGTACCGAGACGCCGCCATGGTGTCGACTCGGTTGAACCAAGATCGAAGGGATGACTGGTATGCCGCGTGTGCCGAACATCGTCTGGGTGATGGCCGATGACCTGGGCTCGCCTTTGAGCTTTACGGGTAACGCCGGAGTCAGGACGCCGCACATCGACGGACTGGCGAGCGAAGGAATGTTCTTCTCGCGCTACTACGCGGCAGCGCCGACTTGTGCGCCCTCGCGCACGGCGATCTTCACCGGCATGTACCCGACGTATCTGAACGCGCAGCATCATCACAGCGAGCCCGACTTCCCTCCGAACGTCAAGCACCTGGCGCAGCGGCTGCGCGAGGACGGGGGTTACTTCACGGCGAACGTCGCCAAGGTGCCCGATGGGTATCCGTTCATCAGCTTTGGTAAGCGCGACCTCTGCTGGTCAGGCCAGCACGACAAGTCCCTGTATGACACCGACGACTTCGCCGAGCTAAGGGACCATCAGCCGTTCTTCGCCGAGTTCCAGTGCCTCGAGCCCCACGCTCCGTGGCACGCACTGGAGAACTACGCCGCGGAGGGACTGGCCGTTGACCCCGACGAGGTCGAGCTGCCGCCCTACTACCCCGACACGCCGGAGGTGCGGACGACGTGGGCCCAGTACCTGTCGTCGGTGCAGGTCTTCGACGCGAAGGTCGGCAAGGTGCGCGAGATGCTGGAGAAGGAGGGGCTGCTGGAGGACACCGTGGTCGTCGTCTTGACCGATCACGGCCGCGACCTGGTGCGCGGGAAGTTCAACCTCTACGACGCCGGCATCCACCTGCCGCTGGTCGTGTGGATCCCCGAGCAGCACCGACCGGCCGGTTACGAGCCCGGAACCGTGTCTGATCGGCTGATCAGTGGCGTGGACATCACGCCGACGATGCTCTCGCTGGCGGGCGTCGAGCTTCCGCCGACCCTGCACGGTGCACCGTTCATCGGCCCACAGGCGCGGGAGCGCCCGTACGCCTACGCGCATCGCGACCGCGTAATCACGCACATCGACCGCAGCCGTGCCGTGGTCGACAAGCGCTACCACTACATCCGCAACTACATGCCCGATCAGGCCGGGTTCTTCCCAGCCAGCCTCTACCAGCAGCTCGACATCGGTTACGACGAGGTGCTGGCCGAGATGCTTCGCCTGCGCGGGGAAGGAAAGCTCGCTCCCGAGCAGGAGCAGATCCTGGCCGAGACTCGGCCGACCGAGGAGCTCTTCGACATCGAGCAGGACCCGCACCAGATGCGAAACCTCGCGGAGGATCCTGACTACCTGCCCGTGCTGCGCCAGATGCGGACCGCCCTCGAGATGTGGATCGCTCAGACCCAGGACAAGGGCTTCCTGCCTGAGGCGCCCGAGGGCGCGCAGTCGGGTGCCTTCCTGGTCGATTTCTGGGTCAAGACGACCGGCGGCAAGTACGACGTCGAGGACTACGGCGTGTACGACCTCCCGGTTTCACCGGAGTTCGCCAAGTTGATCCAGTAACTGCCGGCCATACGCAGCCCTGCGAGGGTCGCAGCGGCGACCCTCGCAGGGGCGAGGCCGTACCGAACGATCCGGAACGACGTAAGCCGTGAAATCAGCGACCAGAAGGATGAGTCCGTGCCGACACGAGGGACGACGCTAAGCCAAGACAACCTAGACGCGAATCAGCCGCGGGAAGAGCAGTTGCGCTGATGGGCGAGGCCTTCCTCTGGGGACTCGTCGCCGGGTCATCCCTCATCATCGGCGGGATCCTGGCGCTCCGTTTCCGCTTCTCTCCGCGCACGATCGCGCTCATCATGGCCTTCGGCGCGGGAGTGCTGATCAGCGCGGTCTCCTTTGACCTCGTCGCCGAGGCGGTCGACCTGGCCGGAGGGCATGGGAGCCCGGTCGCCGGCCTGTTCGCGGGTTCGCTGGTGTTCTTCACCGGGGATTGGCTCATCGATCGGCACGGCGGCAGCGCGCGCAAGGATTCTCAGGGAGAACAGGAGAGCGGCTCTCCACTCAGCATCGTCCTGGGGACGGTTCTCGACGGGATTCCGGAATCCATGGTGATCGGCCTGACGATCGTCGAGGGAGGGGCCGTGAGCGGCGCCTACCTCGCGGCGGTATTCATGTCCAACCTGCCCGAGGCGATCGGATCGTCGACCGGCCTTGCCGCGGCGGGCTGGAAGCATGCGCGGATCATCGGCCTCTGGGCTGGCATCACA
>DATMIZ010000206.1:0-3291 GCA_035554055.1 Baekduia sp.
CTCCACGCGTGAGCTCCTGCGGCACAAATATGGACTCAGCGACGAGCAGGCTGACGCTGCCACGAGCAACGTGCAAGACATCGCCCGCGGCGACGGGCTACAGCCTTACGTCGTGAGCGACAACGTGGTTGGAAGCACGCAGCTCGCGCATGAGTTTCTTGCGTGGGCGACGACAAAGGGCAAGCACGCGGATGCATGGCATCGGATCTCGCGGCGCTATTTCGGCGAGGCCAAGTCGATCTTCGACATTGGATCGCTTGCTGACCTGGCGACGGATCTTGGACTGGACGCCGGCGAAGCGCGTGAGGCGCTCGAGAGCGGTGAATATCGCTCCGCGGTGGAGGCCGACGTGCGTCTCGGTCACGAGCGCGGTGTTGCGGGCGTTCCCTTTTTCGTGATCGACGAGCGCTACGCGGTCAGCGGCGCGCACCCGACGGAGACGTTGCTGGAGGTCATCCGTGGAGCCTGGGACGAAACGCCCCGAGCGGTCGCTTCCTCGGCTTAGAGGTCGAGCTTCAGGCTGGGCGAGAGGGCGCGACTGACGCAGATCATCATCGTGTCGTTCGCGGCGCGTTCGTCGTCGGTGAGGATCGAGTCGCGGTGGTCGGGGATGCCCTCGAGCACCGTCGTCTCGCACGTGCCGCAGGTCCCTTCCAGGCACGAGCAGTCGACCGTGACGCCGGCGGCCTCCACTGCCTCGATGATCGTCTGACCGTCGTCAACCGAAACAGTGAGGCCGGACTTCTCGAGCTGGACTTCGAAACCGCTGCCTGTCCGTGCCTCTTCGGCGCTGACGACTGGCGTGAAGTGTTCGACGCGCAGCGTCCCGGCCGGTAGCCCGGCGGCGTGGCAGCGTTCCTCCACCGCGGTGAGCAGCGGCCCGGGGCCACAGCAATAGACCGCGGTACCCGGCTCCCAGTCGGCGAGTGCGCCGTCGAGATCCAGCAGGCCCTGTTCGTCCTCGGGCGCGACCGTTACATGGTCGCCGTAGCGTGCGAGTTCGTCGAGGAACGCCATCGATGCACGGCGTCGGCCCCCGTACAGCAGGTGCCATGCGGCGCCGCGGGTGTTGGCGGCCTCCAGCATCGGGATGATCGGCGTGATGCCGATGCCGCCGGCGATGAACTGGTACGTCTGGGCCTCGACGAGGGGGAAATCGTTGCGCGGCTCACGCGCGGAGAGGACATCACCGGGGCGCACCCGGTCATGCACTGCGGCCGATCCGCCGCGGCTTTCGGGCTCCCGGAGCACGGCGACCCGCCACGCGGTGCGATCGGCCGGGTCGCTACACAGCGAGTAGGAGCGATTCAGCCCTGTGCTGACCTCGAGCTCGATATGAGCGCCGGGCGACCATTCGGGCAGCGGACCGCCCGCCACATCGGCCAAGCCAAGCGAAAGTACACCGTCGGCCTCCCACCGGAGGTCGCGGACACGCAGCTGCAGCATCAGCGCTCGGGAGCGACCGGGGCGGGCTTCTCAAAGAAGTTGCCTGCCTCGATCGTCACGACTGCGTCTGCCTCATTGAATACGACGCCGGGCGGTGTTTCGCCGGCGGCGACTGCCTTTGCTGTGCGCGCCATCATGCGTCGCAGCATAGTCACGCCCTGATCGGTGGTCGTCAGGTGATCGGCGGAATGCAGGCTGATCTGGCCCTGGCTCTTCTGACTCTCGTAGTCACCCGGCATCCGCTGATGCTCCTCGTCGGTCAGTTCCGACCAGGCCTTGCCCCCGAAGGTCGAGCGCATCTTTGACAAACGCTCGGGATCGGCAGACTTGAACACGGAGTAGATGCGGAAGCTCGTGTCGTCCATCGGGACGACCCAGCCGAGCAGGTCGCATGGCCCGATGCTCAGCTTCGGGTCGGCGACGACGCGAATGTTGGGGAAGATCGTCTCGGTGATGCGGCGCAGACGACGTCCATCTTCCAGATCACGATTCTGGATTGAACGTACGCCGGTGTCGCGGTAGCTGAATTCAACCTCAGGGATGATCGCCATTTCCGGCACGAACTGGTTGCCGCTGAAGCGCGCGTGCAGGATCGGGACGTGGAACGGATCGAGCACGTTCTCCCAATGGTTGAGCCAGTTGAAGTCGAGGATCGCGGGGCCGCCGCCGCCGAGCGAGGAGTCGTCGGCATAGATCTCTTCACCCGGTCCGAGCTCCTCGAAAACCTGGTAGCGCGGGAGTACCGGCTTCTGGTCGTCGGGGCCCATGTACGCCCAGATCAGGCCGTACTGCTCCTGGACCGGATACCACGGCTGACGCACGCGGTCGCGGTGGAGTCCGAGCTCCGGCTCACACGGCTGCTCGAGGCAGCGGCCTTCGACATCGAAGACCCAGCCGTGGTAACAGCAGCGGATGCCTTCGTCCTCGACGCCGCCATAGAACAACGATGCTCCACGGTGACAGCAGCGCGGATACAGCAGCCCGGGACGGCCGCCTCCATCGCGGAAGAGGATGAGGTCTTCGCCGAGAATCTTGATCTTCCGTGGGCGGTTGGTCGCATCCCCGCTGAGCCCGACCGGCTGCCAGTAACGGCGGAGGACCTCGCCCATTGGCGTCCCCGGCCCGATCTGCGCAAGATTGAGGTTGGGTTCGCCCGGCTCAAGACCGTAAGCTGTGCCCGATTGGGTGGGAGTGTGGATGTCGTGGCTCACCCCGGTAATCGTACACGATCACCTAGACGCCAGCGCAGGGTCAGCAGCGCTCGGGGCGTTCCGAGCGATCATGTACGATCGCTCGGAATATGCGCGAAACGGCTGACACGCCAATCACGAAGGCAGTGAAGCTGCGCCCGTGTGATGACGGAAGGTGTGGCCAACATGCCCGCTGACGAACGGCTGCCGCTGCTGGCGCTGGATGTCGACGGTGTCGTGGTGCTGGACGAGCCCACGCCAGAAGAGGCGCTTGAGTATTCGGTGACCGCCTGGGGGCGCTGGCGTCGCGAGATCCGGGTTCCGGCGGACGCGGCCCGGATTATCGCCCGACTATCAGAACACTTCGAGATCGTTTGGGTGAGTAGCTGGGGTCACAACGCTCACACCGCTCTCGCGCCCATACTCGGGCTTCCCGACGAGCCATGGACGTTTCTGCCGGTGCAGTTCAGCAAGGCCGAAGCCGTGGAACGCTATGCGGACGGCAGGCCGTGGATCTTGATCGAGGACGCTGTCGCCAGCGGATCTACAGCAGAGTGGGGCGCGCACGTGATCTCGGTCGACCCGACGCGGGGACTCACGGACGTGGATCCCGACGATGTGATTGCTCGGGCAGCTGCGATGCCTACGCCCGCCT
>DATMIZ010000207.1:0-3146 GCA_035554055.1 Baekduia sp.
GCCGGTCAGGCAGCCGCCCCGGAAGCAGACCGTCGGCATGCCGAAGTAGCGGCCGTATTCCTGAACCATGACGTCGGCCGCCACCTTGGATGCCCCGAAGACCGAGTGCGTTGAATGATCTATCGAGCATGTGACCGGCACGCCACCGAACCATTCGTGGTCCTCCGGCAAGTCCCATCGTGTCGCAAGCTCGCGCAGCGGCAACGCGTTCGGACGGTCGCCGTAGACCTTGTTTGTGGACGCGAAGATGAATGTTGCGTCAGGGCAATACAGGCGTGTGCTTTCCAGCAGGTTGAGCGTGCCGAGCGCGTTGACCTCGAAGTCGGTGTGTGGCTCACGCGCCGCCCAGTCATGGGACGGCTGCGCCGCGCAGTGGATCACCAGCTCAATCGCCCGCGCATGCTCACTGAAGAGTGCGTCGATCGCACCGCGATCGCGGATGTCGGTCCGGACTGCAGCAAAACCGTCAAGTTGCGTCTCCAGATCCGAGAGCGTCTGCGCGGTCGACGCGTCGCTTCCGAAGAAGTACGCCCGCATGTCGTTGTCGATGCCGACTACGTCGAAACCTTGGCGCGCGAAATGCCTTGCAGACTCTGAGCCGATCAGCCCGCCGGCACCCGTGACAATTGCGACCGGCACTAGGCGCGCGGCGCCTTCGCGTGGTCCAGGCCAACGGCCGCAACGCGACGTAGGCTTAGGGCGAGCGGGGTCTTCATTAGATGGACGATAAGCATCTTGAACGCGGCGACTGTCCCTGCGGAAGCTATCTTGCTCGCAACCGATGACCGAAGCTCATGAGACAGAGATCGCCGCACTGCGTGCACGCGTGGCGGAACTCGAGGCCGAACTGCACCAGCAGGCGCAGGCCGTCGCCGCGACCCGCGCCGAGGCGCAGGAGAAGCTCTATTGGCTCGAGCGCATGCATCTCGATGTCGAGCAGGTGATGCACACGCCCGCCGCCGGACTTGTGATGAATGTCCTACGCCGGGTACGAGGTGTCGTCTGGGCGATCAAGCGCATCAAGCGCCGGATCGCCCAAGATTGATGAGCCGGCGGTCGGTCTCCGTCGTCGTCCCCGTAAAGGACGGGGAGCGCTACCTGAAGGAACTCCTCGACGCAATATTCGCGCAGAGCGCAGACGCCCCTGGCCTCGAGGTGCTCGTCATAGATTCCGGGTCACACGATGGCAGCGTCGCGATCGCGCGCGCAGCAGGCGCGGCGGTCCTGGAGATCGAGCCGGAGCAGTTCGGCCACGGCCGCACGCGCAATCTCGGAGCCGAACGGACCTCCGGCGAGCTGATCGCGTTTCTGACGCAGGACGCGACGCCGGTGCCTGGGTGGCTCTCGGCGATCCAAGCCGGCTTTAACCTCGCTCATGACGTCGGGGCGGTTTACGGACCGCATCGCGCTCGGCCTGACACGTCACCGATGATCGCCCGTGAACTCGAGGCGTTCTTCTCGGGGCATAGTGCCACCGGCGGCCCTGCGCTGCAACGCGAGGGAGACGATGCGTTTCTTTCGAACGTCAACGCGGTCTATCGGCGCGACTGCTGGGCGGCGATCCGCTTCCCCGATGTGCCCTACGCCGAGGATCAGGGGTTCGCACGCTCGATGCTCGCCGCCGGCTGGGCCAAGGCCTTCGTCCCCGATGCCGCCGTCCTCCATGCCCACGACTATTCGCCCAGGCAGTTCGCGCAGCGCTACTTCGACGAGTACCGCGGCCTGCGCCAGACGATCGGCCACGTCGAAAGACTCGGGGTGCGTTCAGCGCTGCGCGATGTGCGTTCGATGGTCGCCGCCGACCGCGCCTGGATGATCGGTCAGGGTTACGATGCCAAGCGCTTGAGGCAATGGACTGCGCGGTCGCTTCTCCACAACGGCTCACGCAAGGTGTTCTCGGCTCTGGGTTCGCACGCACATCGGATGCCACTCAGCGTCCAACGCACGATCTCCCTGGAAGGCACCGCGATCAAAGAGACAGACAAACCCGCAGCCGAGCCGACTGGCTCGATAAAAGGCAAGTTGGTGCCGCCGAGCAGCAAGCGAGACCACGATGCAGTCCGCATCTACGCACGTGACGGCGCCGCGCCGCTGCTCGAGCCGCTGCCCGGGCAGGAATCAGACAGGCCACTACACATCGCCTGCGTCGTGCCATCATTTGGTCGCGGCTCGGGCGGACACACGTCGATCTTCCAGATCATGAGCCGGCTCGAGGCCGCCGGACACACCGTCACCTACTGGATCAGCTCTCCGTACGACCATCTGAAGAACCATCCCGAATCCCGGATCAGGCGTCACATTAGGGAGTGGTTCGCACCGATCCAAGGGCCGGTCTTCAAGGGCTTTGACCGCTGGTACGGCGCAGACATCGTCGTAGCCACCGGCTGGCAGACGGCACACCCTGCCGTTCTGCTCGAGAACGCGCGTGCGCGCGCCCATCTTGTGCACGACAACGAGTCGGAGTTCTACGCGACGTCCGCCTACGCGCGGTGGGCCGAGGAAACACATCGGCTCGGCATGCATGCGATCTGCTCGTCCCCGTGGCTTGCCGACATCATGCACGACAAGTACGGCGCAACGGTTTCGACATTCGACTTCGGCGTGGACCACGGCATTTACCGGCCGATCAGTGCTCAGCGCCAGCCCGAGACGGTTGTGCTCTATGGGCGCGCGTCGACCCCGCGCCGGGCCGTCCCGCTCGCGATGATGGCGCTCCAAGAACTCAAAGAGCGCCGACCTGACCTGAGGGTTCTCAGCTTCGGAAATTCCAAGCACATAGACCTGCCGATCGCCTACGAGCATCTGGGAATCCTCGACCCAACTCAGCTTGCGCAGGTCTACAACGAAGGGACCGTTGGCCTCGTCTTGTCGTTGACGAATTACTCGCTGATTCCGCAGGAGATGCTCGCCTGCGGCATGCCGTGTGTCGACCTCGCCGGGATCAGTGCCGAGGGAATCTTCGGAGCCGATGGCCCGGTGGCGCTCAGCGAATTTGACCCGATCAAAATGGCGGACGTGCTGGAGCGGCTGATGACCGACCGTGGCGAATGGGAGCGACGGTCCGCCGAAGGTCTCCGATTCGTTGAAGGACGCACCTGGGACGTCGCCGCGGTCCAGGTCGAGGCGGGACTACGCGAGGCGTTCCG